>DATNHO010000081.1:0-111860 GCA_035604895.1 Terriglobales bacterium
TACTTCGCATTCGACGCCATCTTCTTGACCATAGCCAGAACCAGCTTGCGATCACTGTCGTTGAGGCTCACGGAGTAGCGGCGAATCTGGCTCAGGAAGCGGACTTCGTCGTCGGAGAGCTGAGGCAATCCTTTGGCTCCGTTGGTGTGTCCGGACTCGGCGAAAAACTGCGATAGCGGAAGCTCCATCGCGCCCGCGATCTTCGAAAGCGTATCGAGAGATGGAATGGTATGACCGTTCTCCACGCGCGACAGATAACAACGAAGAAGTCCGGTTCGCTTTTCTATATCACCCTGGGACATACCTTTGCCTAGCCGGTAGTTTCTGATGGTCTGTCCGATGTTCATAGAGAAAACGGCCAAGTTTGGTTCTCCGAGATGGTGAATAGTAACCAGAGTAGCACCGTCTGGCAAGTGGAAATTTCGCTGCACAAGCTGCGGTGCAGATGGAAAACAGCCCTCAGCACTTAACATTCAGCACTCAGCTGCATGGCGCAACGCGCAGATGTACCGACGGCTGAGCGATGAGTGCTGACTGCTGAATTTATTTTCCCAGCGTGTCCGCGAGGAAGTTCACTGTTCGCTTCCAGGCGTCCGCGGCGTCATCGGGTCTATATCCATCTCTGTTGTTGGGATTCTCAAAGGCATGGCCTGCATCCGGGTAGATCACGACTTCCACCTTCTTGCCCATCTGCTTTAGCGACTGTTCGAACTTCTTTACATCTGCCGGCGGAATGCCGCGGTCTTGACCTCCGAAAAGCCCGAGGATGGAGGCATTGATTTTCTTCAGTGACTCGGAGTCACTCGCCAGGCGGCCGTAGTTGATGACGGCCGCCCTTAACGTGGGCTCTTGCAGCGCCACATCGAGCGAATAGCCGCCGCCCATGCACCAGCCAATGGATGCGATGCGATCTTTCTTCACGTTCGATTGCGATTTCAGAAATTCCACAGCCGCGCGCAAGTCACGAGCAGCACGATCTTCTGGAACGCCGCGCATAAGTTCGTGAGCTTCGTCGGGAGTGGTCGCGACTTTGCCGCGGTAGAGATCGATAGCCAGCGCGACGTAGCCCCGATCAGACAGCTTCGAGGCCTGTTCCTTCACCCAGTCATTGAGTCCCCACCATTCGTGGATGACCACAATCGCCGGAAACGGACCTTCTCCTTCAGGCGTGTAAAGCACAGCCTGCACGGTGTCGTCGCCGCTCTTGTAGGAGACGTTCTTGGAAGGCGCAGCGAAAGCACCCAGGGCGAAAAGCACAATGAGAGCGAAGCAAAATAGTTTCACGGTAGGTTCTCCCTTGCGCCGAAGTTGTCGGCGCTACAGCGTCAATTCCATATAAATTGCGCCCGCGATGGGATTCGGGCGATACGGCTCGATTTCCCGGAAACCCAGTTTGCGGTACATCTCTACCGCGTCTTTCATGATCGGCTCAATTGTATCCAGCCGCATGTGTTGATAGCCAATCCCTCGACCTTCCGCGATGATCGTTTCCGCCAGCACCCGGCCCAATCCCTTCCCCCGAAATGTTGGACGCAGATAGAGCCGTTTCATCTCGCATACGCCGGCATCCCATTGATGCAGGGCTACGCATCCCGCCAGTTGCCCTTCATACTCCGCCAGCAAGAGACGTCCGTCGGGTGGGGCATAGTGGCCGGGAAGCTCCGCCAACTCCTGCGCAAAATTCTGGAAGCAGAGGTCTACGCCGAGCGACTGCTCGTACTCGCGGAAAAGTTCGCTCGCCTGGGCGATCTGCGCGGGAGACTCTGCCTGCACCAGCGTAAGTCCGGAGATGGTCCGCGTTACCCCATGAGCATGCCACCGTTGACGTTTAACACGTGACCCGTGATGTACGAAGCCTCATCCGATGCGAGGAACGCAACCGCGTTGGCTACATCTTCCGGCGTCCCTACTCGTCCGAGAGGGATCATGTTCACAGCGTTCTGTTTGAACTCATCGGAGAAACCGGAGGTCATTGCGGTTACGATGAAACCAGGCGCCACTCCGTTGCACGTTATGTTGCGCGATCCAACCTCGCGGGCAATGGCCATGGTCAATCCAATCAAGCCGGCTTTCGAGGCTGCATAGTTTGCTTGCCCAGCCTGGCCCGTCTGACCGAAGACTGACGTTATGTTGATGATGCGGCCCCAACGCTGCTTGAGCATGGAACCGATTACTTGCTGAATGCAAAGATAGGCCGATGTCAGGTTGGTGTTGAGAACGGAATCCCAATCGGCGCGCTTCATGCGCATGACCAGTTGGTCGCGGGTGATTCCGGCGTTGTTGATCAGAATGTCGATTTTGCCGAGTTGCGCGAGCGCGCTTTTGAATGTGGCCTTGACCTGCTCTTCGTCGGTCACATCGACGGGAAACGCGAACGCCTTGCCGCCGCTGGCTTCGATCTGCTGCACAAGTTCGGTCAACTTCTCAAGGTTGCGTGCAGCGACCGCTACGGTAGCGCCCGATGCCGCCAGCCTGAGGGCACAGGCACGACCAATGCCCTGGGACGCACCAGTGATCAGCGCGACCCGGCCGGAAAGGGACATGATTTTCTCCTTTTTCGAGTGAAGCGGAATTATAGCCGCACTTGGCAGTGGCAGAGGACCGATTGTGTCCGGACGGGTAATGTCCAGGAAATGTTTGTCCAAAGCAAAGCGAAGCGCTACATTGCCGGAATGGGTCTCGCGGCCACGGCGGTATTCGCTGTTGTATTGGCGACCGGTTGGTAGTCACGCTGATAGATGTCGACGATGGCGCGGCCCACGATGCGAGCACTAGCTTCCGAATGGATGTGTACCGGGAAAGTGAACGGCCCGATATCCGCGTAATCCTGAACGAAATCGATTTTCTTAATGAACAGCGACGGCGATTTCACCGGCTTGCCCTCCGCTCGGACCAGGCTGCCCGTGTAGGCGTCGACGTAAATCCGGCCTTTGAACAGGCCAGCGCGTTTCTGGCGCGGCTTCAATTGGTAAACGTGCACCAGTCGGCCGTCTAACTGGTTCGTGCCCTTATAAGAAAACTTGTAGTTCGCCGTGCTGATCGCGTTCAGCGCAGGATCGTCCTTTTGCACATGATCCACCTCAGACTGCAGCAGGCGGGCGATGACATTGGTCTTCACGAACCCATCTCCCGTAAATCGCAACCCTTTGAACTCAAGCGTGCGAGGAGCCAGGTAGTGCCGTTGCACCTCGTATTCGCCAGACTGCGAAGTGTCGGGCAGTTGGGCGCGGATCACAGTCGTGGCCGAATAAGAAGCGAGTTGCTCGGCTTGTATCACCGAGCGTCCGCGGCAAACCTGGATCGCAAGTTCAGGAGCCATACGAGGAAGCACGGCCGGCGCCATCAGTGGCGCAGGGATACGCCCCGCGGAAGGAATGGCGACAGGAACTGAGGCGGAGTCATCAAACGCCGGAGCCTCAAAGGACGAGGGCGAAAAGCCTGCGTCAGCGCCCGCCCTCACCGGCAAGGGAGCCTGGGCAACCGCCAATCCCGTGAGCCACCAACACAGACACAAAACCTTATGAAAAGTTCGCTGCATGAAGTAATTCGGATACTTACTTTTATATATGATTCACTGGCCAAACGAAAAGATACATCCGTCTCAGTGGATACACGCAATGGTACCCTCAGTATCTGCTGTCGTTACCGCGGAAAATCCAGCACCGCGCAGATTCAAGTCTGGGTGGCTCCGGCAGTTTCTTTGGTTCGCACTATGCGCCCTGCCAAAATCAGTTAAGATTTATGTCTCTGCAAAATGAGGTCAGCGACAAGCATGCCTGAGGTCACGAACCCGCCCTCTACGAATGGAAACAGCGCGTTCCCTGATGCGCCGTCGGTGGAGGTCTACGCAGTTTACGGCGTAGAGCCCGAGGTTCAAGCCTATGCCATGGCGAAATACTCGCGATCTTCTCTCTCGATGAAGGAGTCGCTCAAAGAGATCAGCCAGCAAAAGGCCGAGAAGTTTCTCAATACCTTTTATTTTCAGTACGGGCACCGATCGATCGCGGACTTGGCGCACGTCGCGCTTGCTGTCGAGCGGCTTTCCATCCTGGCGGCGATTGCAGTTGCAGATGAGCAGCGCTGGGACGGTCAAGAACGGTCGACCCGTTATCAGGATTTCAAGAAGAGCGGCTACTTCACACCTGACTTTGGCGATGACGAACAGGCACGGTCGTTATATCGAGGCACCATTGAAAATCTGTTCGCGGAATATGAATCGCTTTCCGAGCGTACGTTTCGCTACCTGCTTGAGATCACGCCCAAACCAGTCGAGATGAAGCAGGAAGCTTACGAGCGGACTTTGAAGGCTCGGGCTTTCGACATCTCGCGCTACCTGCTGCCCCTCTCGACTAACACATCGCTGGGAGAAATCGTCAACGCGCGTACCCTTGAAACGCAAGTCTCGCGCCTGCTGTCGCACACGCACAAAGAGGTTCGATCTCTCGGCGAGCTACTGAAGCGGGCGGCAGTTTCTCCTGCATACAACGCCAGCCATGGAATGCTGCGCGAACTGGTGGAGCAGATTCGAACGGTTTCTGCGGAACTGGGTGAGCGGGCCGCGCAAGAGTTGTTGCGAGAAGTTCGCATGGCTCCGACTTTGGTGAAATACGCTGACCCGAATTCCTACGAGATCGAGACCCGTCGCGAACTACGGCAAGTCGCGGCGGAGCTGTTGGGCAATTTGCAGGTCTCGTCATCGCCCACGGTCGATCTGCTCGAC
Source organism: Terriglobales bacterium (assembly GCA_035604895.1). Taxonomy (GTDB): domain Bacteria; phylum Acidobacteriota; class Terriglobia; order Terriglobales; family Acidobacteriaceae; genus JABDBE01. The sequence goes on from DATNHO010000081.1 coordinate 4,721, forward strand.
GAAGAACCGCTCGAAGTTGAACTGGCGTCCACGCTGATTTACGAACATACTCATTATCCTTACCGACAGATCCGGCAAGCGATCCAAGGTGCCGGAGAACTGATTCGCCGCGAGATCATCGATATCGGATTGCGGCATCGCGGCAAACACGACGAAATGCTGCGCCCGTTTTGCGCCGGCCAGCAATTTCGCTTCGACATTCTGATGGATATAGGCGGCTTCCGCGACATGCATCGGCACCGCCGTTGCATCCAGATTGGACAGGAATCCACCACCAGGCACGGGTACGACGTCCCGGACGAAGTTGATGCGGCGGGAGCGAGAGGAAGTTACGACGCGGTCATGCAAAGGACAGGTCAAGCCGTTGACAAACTAGCCGACTGGTCGGGAACCGAAGCGAAAGAGAATGCTCAATATGCGATTCCCCTGGCATTCCGCAAGCGAACTTTGTTCAAGATGGATTTCGCTGAAGTTGTTTACATCTCCGAGCTGAGGACCGGGCCAGCGGGACATTTTTCCTACCGCAACGTGGCGTATGCGATGTATGAAGCGGTGGCGAAGAAGTATCCAGCGCTGGCGAAGTACATGAGGGTGACGGATGTGAGAGAGCCGGTAGACCTGCTGAAACGGTAGAACACCAGAAGAACTTGCTCAGATGTCGGATTTTCTCTGTGACTCTGTGACTCTGTGTCTCTGTGGTGAAGCAGCCCGTTACGCGTACATTACTTTGCGGTCACCCTTCACAATCCGTCCCACCGTAAACGCTCTTTCTCCCGCCCGCTCTAGCAGCGTCTGAGCCTTCTTGAACTTCTTGGACGGAACCACCAGCAACATGCCCAATCCCATATTGAAGGTGCGAAGCATCTCCTCGCGTGGCACGTTGCCGAGTTGCTGCAAGTGCTCAAAGATGGGCGGCACTGGCCAGGAATTGATCTCGATCACGGCTGCCACGCCTCGGGGAAGTACACGGGGAAGGTTCTGCGTGATGCCCCCGCCGGTGATGTGAGCCATTGCTGACACGCATTCGCCATCCGCTAGCAAACGCTTCACCGCTGGCCAATAGCTCTTGTGGGTTTTCATCAGCTCATTGCCAACTTTGCCCTTGAGTTCGTTCACATAGGATTCGGGTGTGTAATGCGCAACATCAAACAGCAATTTGCGGGCGAGCGAATAGCCATTCGTGTGCAAGCCGTTCGAGGCTAACCCTAAGATCACATCGCCAACTTCGACGGTCTTCCCGGTGATGATGCGCTCCCGCTCAACCACCCCCACGATGAAGCCAGCCAGATCGTATTCGCCTTCGGGATAGAATCCGGGCATCTCGGCAGTTTCGCCGCCGATCAGGGCGCAGCCGTTGTGCTTGCAGGCCTCCGCCAGGCCTTCGATCACTTTCTCGGCAACCTCCGGTTCGAGTTTGCCGGTGGCGAGATAGTCCATAAAGAAAAGAGGAGTAGCGCCCTGCACCGCGATGTCGTTGACGCAGTGGTTCACCAGATCGGCGCCAATGGTGTGGTGCACCTTCATCTCGAAGGCGACTTTCAGTTTGGTACCTACGCCGTCGACACTGGAAACCAGCACCGGGTCGAGGTACTTCGTCTTGTCAACGGCAAACAATCCGCCAAAACCGCCGATTTCGCTGAGAACTCCCCGGGTAAAGGTCTTATGGGCGAGGTACTTGATCCGCTTCTTGGTTTTGTTGGCGCGGTCTATGTCGACACCCGCGTCGGCATACGTGATAGGCGTGCTGTTCAAGGAATCCTGAGCCACGGGTGTAATTCCGTCTCTTAAAGATCGCGGGGATCGCTGGGTGTTTGCTGCTCGAATGGAGCGTTTTCAGTGCGGCTCATTGTAGCATGTTCACGAACCGGCCTGCTTAGCAGGATTGAAGCGTTCGTTTGAAGATTATTCTAGAAAAGAATGCGCCGCGAGGCACTCGCATACACCACCTCCGCCGCTCCGCGAAGGACGTGCTGGCGCGGATGAAACGGAGGACGAAACGGTCGAGTCCGGGCTCGCTAGTGCGTCACGTAGGTCGAAAAGTAATAGACCAGTATTCCAAACAGCGCCAATCCGGAAATGCCGTAGGCGGTAAGAACCCAGACACCGCGGCCTTCCCGGTGCGTTGCGGCAGGTCGCGGATCAGATGCAGCCGTTGATGAATTGCTCAGAGACTGATGCTCCATAGAAACCTCGAGTCGGAAGAATCATGCGCGGGAATGGTCCCGCGTACCCCACGCTGCCCGATCAGGGCCGTGTGGCGCAAATGTTACTACAGATTCCCGACGTAGAATGCAGGGAAATACTCGTAATTTGTAAAATCTTGGCAAACTCGGAGACTCATAGGTTTGCTGCCGTGCCCTCTTGGACGAGTGCACTCTCCTCGAATTTACGGCTGACATTCTGCAGGTAAGTATCCAGTGTTCGGTGGTAGCCCAGCACAAAGCGAGAGACAAAGCGGAATACCGGATTGTAAATCTCTCCGCGCTCGGTAATGTTCAAGCGGCATCCGTCGCGCGCTGAGGAAATATCGAAAATCCAAATCCCTCCAAACGGCAGATCTTTGTCGGCAATTCGCGTTACCATGCGCGATGATGGATTGGATTCGACGATATCCATGGTGATGGCACCATTCGTTCCTTTCTCGCGGTAGCGGAGGTGTCCTTCTGCTGGCGGGAGCAAATCTACTTCCCGCACGTCGGAACGCCAGGATGGAGCCGCTTTGAAATCAGAAATCAATAGGAAGACATCTTCTGGCTTCTGTTTAAGTGTTATGGTTCGAGAAGCAACGTGCTGTTTCGGCAGCAAGAAGCCAATGACGACGACCACGAACGCTGCGCTCACGACGGCCGCTCCGGCCATCAAGACGATCTTCAACATATCAGCCGCTCCTTAAGTATCAACATCAGGTATCAGCTTTTGCTCAGGGTCTTCTTTGAGGCTTCCGCTAACAGCTCCAAACCTTCCAGTGCCCGCTTCCGTTGATTGCGGCTAAGCCTTGCCAGGACAGCATCTACTCGTTCAGAATCCAGGACTGACGTCGCCGCCATCGCTTCGGCGCCCTGCGGCGTAAGTGTGAGGGCTACGGTCCGGCGGTCGCGTGGCATGCGACTTCGCCGTAGATAGCCGAGTCGCCCAAGCCGGTCGATGGCGGCTGAGAGCGTCGAACGGCGCACGCTCAAGTGAGCCGCAAGCTCGGTAGGAGTTACGGGAACTGTCTCGCTCAAATGAACTAGGATCGAAGAGTCTCTGGCCGACAGGCGATATGCGGTGCTCGATGCCCGAATGTGCCGCTTGTGGCAGGCTAGATATATCTGGGGATAACAGCGCTGCACCAGCGCTATGTCGGAAGTATTCATGGGGAGAAATTATCGTGATCCGGGAATAGTTCGTCAAAACGAAGTATCCAATTCGGGAACTTTTCCACCGATTGTTGCATAATTCGCCTTTTCTTCGCTCAACTCCGCATGTATAATTCGGCCTGAACTCATCCTGCCATCACAAAAGGAGCCGCTTCATGGCCGACGAACGCGCAAGAACGGACGAACGAGCAAAAGCAATTGACCTGGCCTTTGCACAAATCGAAAAGCAGTTTGGCAAAGGCTCGATCATGCGGTTGGGATCGAAGGAAGCGATCGTACCCATTGCCGTGATCCCCACGGGCGCGATTTCATTCGACGCAGCTTTGGGCGTCGGCGGCTTTCCGCGCGGACGTGTGGTTGAAGTCTTCGGACCTGAATCTTCAGGCAAAACCACGATTACACTACAAGTCATCGCCGAGGCGCAAAAGATGGGAGGCATGGCTGCATTTGTCGACGCCGAACACGCGCTCGATCCCGGCTACGCCAAGAAGCTCGGTGTGGATGTGGACAACCTGCTGGTCTCGCAGCCGGACTACGGCGAGCAGGCGCTCGAAATTACTGAAGCCCTGGTGCGCTCGGGCGCGATCGACGTACTGGTCGTTGACTCCGTTGCTGCGCTTGTACCCAAGGCGGAACTCGATGGCGAAATGGGCGACAGTCACATGGGCTTGCAGGCCCGGCTTATGTCACAGGCTTTGCGTAAACTCACCGGGACGGTTTCGAAATCGCGTACTTGTTTGATCTTCATCAACCAGATCCGCGAAAAGATCGGTGTGATGTTCGGCAACCCGGAAACTACCACCGGCGGCCGCGCCTTGAAGTTCTATTCGTCCGTGCGCATTGATATTCGCCGCATCGCCGCCATAAAAGAGGGTGATGTGGTTACTGGTTCACGCACCAAGATCAAAGTCGTAAAGAACAAAGTAGCCGCACCCTTCCGCGAAGCCGAATTCGACATCATGTACGGCGAGGGTATCTCGAAAGAAGGCGACCTACTCGACATTGCCGCTGTTCATAACATCGTGGAGAAGTCGGGCGCCTGGTACAGCTACAAGGGCGAACGCATCGGCCAAGGCCGCGAAAATGCCCGCGCCTTCCTCAAGGAAAACAAAGACACGCTGGCCAAGCTCGATGCCGAAGTGCGCAAACAATTGGGATTGATTCCGTCGGCGGCTCCAGTGGCGGTCCCGTCGCCCGCTCAAACCGCGCCGCAGAGTGGACGCGTGACCACTATGCCCAGTGCAGTTCCAGAGCCGGTAAAAGTTCCGGCTGCTCGGCGATAGATTTTGCATTGTTCATTTCTGTAATCCCGAGCGAAGCGAGGGATCTGGGTTTCGCTCGTACCATCACGAGTTCCGGAGCCGGCAAGAACCCAGATCCCTCGCTTCGCTCAGCATAATCCGTCTAAATCCTCACAAGCTCCACGGATTGGAAAACCCTCCTAACCGGCTCCGCTCTTGACATTTCAGTGCTCCAGTAGAAGACTGTTTTTCGCCCCTGACGCTTTGAAAGTGGCTTCAGTCAAGCCGTTCCGGGTTTCGGCACTGCAAATTCTCGCCCTTGAGGAGATACATGAAGTCACTTGTCTGGAAAATTCTGGCCCTCTTCGCAGCCTTCGTCTTTCCGCTTCATGCGCAAGTCAGCGTGACAACTTCACGCAACGATAACAGCCGGGACGGGCAAAACCTCAGCGAGACCATTCTGACGCCGTCGAACGTGAACACCGCAGGCTTTGGCAAGCTTTTCGCGCACGCCGTTAGCGGTTACGTGTACGCGCAACCGCTTTATGTACCCAACGTAAACATCCCAGGCCTTGGCGTTCACAACGTTGTGTACGTGGCCACGGAGCACGACAGTGTCTATGCCTTCGATGCCGACAGCAAGACCGGACTGAACAGTTCTCCACTGTGGCATACGAGTTTCATTCACCCCAAACGAGGCATCACCACGGTATCGAGCAGCGATGTGAATTGTAGCGACATTGTCCCCGAAATCGGGATCACGAGTACTCCTGTGATCGATACCACGACGGGCACGATGTACGTGATCGCAAAGACCAAAGAGAGCGGCAAATTTTTTCAGCGTTTGCACGCGCTGGACATCACGACCGGCGCAGAACGATCCGGCTCACCCGTGGTCATCAGCGCCCATGTGAAGGGAAAAGGAGACGGTAACGTCAATGGAGTGGTCTACTTCGATCCATTGACCGAGGGGCAGCGGCCTGGCTTGCTTCTCCAGAACGGCAATGTGTATATCGGCTGGGCTTCGCACTGCGACAATGGACCGTATCACGGGTGGGTGATGTCGTATGACGAGACCACGCTGAAGCAGACCGCGATCTGGATCTCCACTCCCAACGGCGGACTGGGAGGCGTTTGGCAATCCGGCACTGGGTTGGCTGGCGATAGTGAATTCAACGTCTTTGTAGCTACCGGCAACGGGACTTACGATGGCAAGAAGGGCGGAGACGATTTCAGCGACACGGTAACGAAACTCGCCCAACCTGTCGGCAACCGCTTCCGCTTGGCTGACTGGTTCACTCCCTACAACCAGCTCGATCTTTCGAACAACGACACTGATGTTGGCTCTGGGGGTGTCCTCTTATTGCCCGATCAGGGCATGGGCGCTCCCCATCGGCACCTGCTGGTGCAAGTGGGCAAGGAAGGCTCTATCTACCTGATCGATCGCGACAAGATGGGACACTTCAATCTCAAAAGCAATCAGATTGTGCAGGACATGGAGAACGCGATCGGAGGTCTGTGGGCCACGCCAGCATGGTGGAACAACAATGTCTACTTCGGCGGCAGTGACGACAATTTGAGGCAGTACACTTTCGATCCAACGACCGGGCTGCTCTCAAGCGGCGCGATTTCGCTGTCGCCGACTTATTTTGGTTTTCCGGGCCCCTCGCCGTCGATCTCCGCGAATGGCACCAGCGATGCAATCGTCTGGGTGTTGCAGACGGACGATTATGGAAGCGGCTCTGCAACGTTGCATGCCTACGACGCCACTAATATCGGCACCGAACTCTACAACAGCGGCCAGAACGCTTCGCGTGACAATCCCGGCGGCGCCGTGAAGTTCACCGTGCCCACTGTAGCCAATGGCAAGGTCTACGTTCCGGCAGTGCAGCGCTTAACTGTGTATGGATTGCTGGGCCAGTGAAGATGTAGTTGCGCGCCGAGCTCATTGCCGGGAAGAGGTATGAGCGACGATTGCGCGGTTGGAAAAGGCTTTCAACGCACCAGCCACTCGGTCACTGCGTGCATTCGAGTGAGCACTGAGCTGTAAGTCGAAACCACGACCATGAAGGTAGCCGCTGCCGCGGGCAGCGCGTACCACCATCTTCCACCGGTTTGCGGCTTCCGCACTTTGTTCCACGCGACCAGCCGTTGCACCCGAGTGCTCAACGCGGTCGAGGTGTGCAGCAGGGCCGTGGTCAGTTCAGGGGAAGGTTGCGGTCCTAATCTCGAAACCTTGATCAGCGCGGCCGCCAGATCGAGTGCGTCTCGGAAGCTCGAGACGGCGGCATCATCGGCAGCCATCTCGGTTTCTTCTGACCAGGCGTGCTCCAAATCCGCCATCGCCGGAAACGCCGAAAACCGGAAGACCAGTTTCTTCAGATTGTCGTAGCGAAGCGCGTGTGCGATCTCATGCCGCAGAGCAGTGCGAAGTTCGGGCGCGTTGAGCGTGGCTACAGCGGCCTCAGACACCAACACCTTGGGCAAACAGACGCCGGCAACGGTCAGAGTCGGGGCGTTGCTGCCCGTCCGAAAAATCGGGACGGCGCTGCCGGACTCCGCAATTTGAGACTCCATAAGTATGGAGCCGTCGAGCCATTTGACCAACGCCCGCGAAGCTTTCCGTTGAGCCACAGCCGCGCGCGCGATTCCCGCCGCAAGCAGGATCAGGCAGCAAAAGCCAAGCGCGAGCGGAGCCGTCCCGATTGCTTCATCGGTCGAGCGGGGTTCCAGCAATAAGAACGATGGCAAGGTAAACGCTAACGTTACCAATGACGACACTGCCAAAGGGAGGACGCGTAGTGCAAACAACAAATCAGCCGAGCCGCGGGCCGAGCGCGGCTGAAACACGCGCTGAATCAGTGCCCATCCCCGGGAAATCGCCACGGAGAGGAATACATACAGCACGACGAACACAGCCAGCGAGACTCCGATGCAGCGCGCTGCGAACATCAGTGTTTCTCCTCACTGCGGAGTTCCCGCCGAGGTTCACCGCGAAGTTCGCGACGTTTTTGATCCAGCAATCGCTGCAGATCGTCCAGCAAACGAGCGTCATGTTCACTGACTGCCTCCACCAGATACGAAAGTGGAAGCGAGGCCGCGGCGCCCGAGCCCAGCAACTGCCGGATGGTCTCGCCTACAGCAGCTCTTTCCAGTTCTTCCTGCGTGTACTTGGGAGAATAGCGAAACGCCCTGCCTTCGGGAGCGCGGTTCAACAGTTGCTTCTTGTAGAGCCGGTCCAGCGTGGTCATCACGGTAGTGTAGGCGAGCTTTATATCTCCGGCATCCAGCATCTCGCGCACGGTCGAGCTTCCACGCAGCCACAACGCCGAAAGCAGTTGTTGCTCGAGCGGCCCCAACTGGGTGCCGGGGGACCGTCGAAGCAGGTTCAAAATCCGTTTCATCCTGTATTCACGAAAGCAGGCTAATTCTGACGCAAAAGCAATTGCGAGCGCGCTGCCATGCAGCACACTTCCGTTCACGCCTGCAGCACGTCAAGTTACCTCAGAATTGGGTAAATCGCAAGGGTAGAAAGGCGAACGTCGCCGGCGTCGTGGTTGGTGAACGGCTGGCTTGAAAAGTGTGGGCCAAGGCCGTATTGTACGGAGTGTTGCCTTGGGTGCTAAGGCGCGGCGGATAGGCGCACACGCATCCAAGCTTTCCCCCCATGTTCCTTGAATGCTGTGCTGGTTGCGGCATGAGGAACTGACCCTGTGTAGTTCAGAAAGCTTTCGCGGTCGAGAAAGCTAAGGAGATCGGCATGGAAAACAAGCCGGCGCAAAACATTCAAGACACCTTCCTCAACACTGCCCGTAAAGAAAGATTGAATATCACCATTTACCTCTTGAGCGGTGTCAAGCTGACGGGGCGCATCCGTTCGTTTGACAAGTATTCCGTCGTGCTTGAGACGAACAATCAAGAGCAGTTGATTTTCAAACACGCTATTTCGACGGTGGCAATGGGGAGGGTTGCGCATGGCCACGGCGAAAAGCCGGCCATGGTGCCACCTCCAGGCCCCGGTACCGAGCCTGCTCCGGCTCCCAGCGCGTCCGGTACGGACGGATAAGGCAGCCAGTCTTTGCGCAGTTCAGAGTCCAGAGTGTCCGGCAAGAGAGAGCGCACACGGCGGGCATCGATTTCGCCGTCCGCGGATCGCGATTCGACGGAACGCGCCTTTCTGGTTGGGATTGACTACCGCGTGCGTTCGCGGGCGGGGTCTGTCGCGAAAACCGCGAAAGGCTCCCTGACCGCTAGCGCGCAGGCGGCGCGAGATAGTGCCCCCAGTGTGCCCGGGGCTTCGAAAGCGCCGCGGATTCCGGAGTTCAGCGCAGAAGAATCGCTGGACGAATTGCGCTCCCTTGCCACCAGTGCCGGTGCGCAAATCGCTGGCGAGTTTCTTCAACACCGCGACAAGCCCGACCCGGCTACACTGATTGGGAAGGGCAAACTGGAAGAGATCGCGGCGGCCGCAGCATCGGTCTGCGCTGATCTTCTCTTGTTTGATCACGACCTCACTGCGTCCCAGCAGCGCAATATCGAAAAAGTCGTCAACACGCGGGTGATTGATCGCACTCAGCTCATCCTCGATATTTTCGCCAAACACGCTCGCACCCGTGAAGGCCAGTTGCAGGTGGAACTGGCACAACTCGAATACATGCTGCCGCGGCTGGGAGGCCGCGGAATTGAAATGTCGCAACTGGGCGGCGGCATTGGCACCCGCGGTCCGGGTGAAACCCAACTTGAAACTGACCGCCGGAAAATCTACCGTCGCATTCGACACGTCAAAGAGCAAATAGAAAATGTCCGACGCATTCGCACTCAACAGCGCCAACGACGCGAATCGGTTCCGGTTGCGCTGATAGCTCTGGTGGGCTACACCAATGCGGGGAAGTCCACGTTGTTCAACGCGCTGACTCAGGCGGCCGTGCTGGAATCGCCAAAGATGTTCGCTACTTTAGACCCGACGATTCGAGGAATCACGCTGCCTTCGCGGCGCCAGGTATTGTTATCTGACACTGTAGGCTTTATTCGCAACCTGCCCCACACCCTGGTTTCCGCCTTTCGAGCGACGCTCGAAGAAGTGCAGCGCGCGGAACTCATCCTGCAAGTTTCCGACGCCAGCAGCCCGCTATCCGCCGAGCAAGACGCGCAGGTGGAGAAAGTGCTGAAGGAGCTGGAAGCAGATGGGAAGCCGCGCCTGCGGGTGATGAATAAAATTGACCTGCTGCCTCCGCGGCAGCGCGACAGCCTGCGCGACGTCGCCAATACCGTTCATGTCTCGGCCGCTAAAGGCACAGGAATGGGCACGCTTCTAGACCGGGTCGACCAGATGTTAAAAGGGGATGCGCTCAGCCGCATCCATTTGCGTGTGCCTCAGAAAGAAGGAAAGACGCTGGCGCTGCTCGAAGCGCGAGCGCGGATTTATTCACGTAAGTACAAAGATGGGCTAGTGGTGCTGGAAGTAGAAGCGCCGGAGTCGGTGGTACGGAGAGTGCGGGAATGGGTGGTAGAAAATTGAGCCGCCAAGTCCTAACGGAAATTTGAAATAAGTCAGTGAGCCGAGTTCACCGTTTTGTCGTCCGACATCGGCCAGGCTCCTAAGCCAACGACCGTCAGCCAACGACTAAATTTAAATGGGCCGGCAACCAAGAAGCGGTGACAGTCCTTGGCTATCGGCCCACTCGATCCTGAATTGGATCGGAGGTGATATTTCCATGCTAGACCTGCTATCCCAGAAGTCAAGTGTTCTTTCCTTTAAGTCGACAATAGGCTTGACAATCGGCGCAGACCACGTTCCTCGACTCGGCTCTCGCCTGGTTTTGGGAACGCACTTACGTTGACACTAAGCCTTGTAGGATGTTAGGTTTGATGGTTTCTTAAAGCCCTCTTTCGCTCGAAGTTTTTATCAAGTTCAAGATATGGACGAGACGCTCAGACAAGTAGGGGAATTACTGCTCGGATCCATACCGACCATTGTCTTCATGGTTCTGCTGTATGCGATCTACACTGCACTTGTTCACAAACCGCTTGTGAGGGTGTTGGCCGAGAGGCGGAGCAAAACCGAAGGCGCGGTTGAGAAGGCGCGCGCCGACATAGCCGCAGCCGAGGCGCGAACCGCGGAATACGAGCAGCGCCTGCGCGAAGCTCGGATGACAGTTTTCAAGAACCAGGAAGCAATTCGTGAGCAGGCGCAGCGGGCGCGCGCTGCGGCTCTTGCCGAGGTGCGAAACAAGGCCAAGGCCCAAGTCGAACAGGCGCGGGCGGCCATCGAGAGAGACAAAATCGCGGCCCAGGCGGGTCTGCAGGCAGAGAGCGCGAATCTGGCCGCAGAAATCATCCGAATTGTTTTGCAGCCGGGAATAACGCAAACTCCAGCGGGCGGCAGACAATGAGACTTTCGCGAACTCAGAAAAATGGACGGACCGCCGGGTGCGATCAGAAATCCGTTTCGCTTTTTGCCTTCTCGGCAGTCTTGCTGCTGGCTTGGTCTGCGCTCGCGGGCCAGGCCATTGCGCAGCAGTCGTCTTCCTCGGCAGCGGCACAGCAACAGTCGAGCGGTCCCTCTGGACAGAATTCGTTAAGCCAGCAACTCGTGAAGGAAACGCGTGAGGCTGCGGGTGAGGATGATCAATCACAGTTCAAGCACTCTCCGTCGGTCCGATGGGTCGCGGAACTTACCGGGTTGGATTTGGAACACGCGTACCTGGTCTGCGTGCTGTTGAACTTTATAGTGATTGCGATTGCAATTTTCTGGCTCTCGAAAAAGAATTTGCCGGGACTGTTCCGCAATCGAACGGCTTCAATCCAGAAGGCGATAGAGGAGGCGCGCAAGGCCAGCGAAGATGCCAACCGGCGCCTGGCGGAGATTGAAACGCGGCTCTCGAAACTTGATGTCGAAATTGGTGGAATGCGCGCTGCTGCGGAAAAGGAAGCCGCGGCCGAAGAACAAAGGATTAAAGCTGCTGCTGCCGAAGATGCTAGGAAAATCGTGGAGTCAGCAGAAGAAGAAATTTCAGCGGCGGCCAAGTCAGCCCGTCGCGAATTGACGGCGTACGCGGCCGATCTCGCAGTATCGCTGGCGAAAAAGCAGATCCACGTGGATACCGCTACTGATCAATCACTGTTGCGGAACTTCGCCCAGCAACTCTCAGGCAACGGCGGCGAGACTCGGAAAGGCGGCCGATAGCGCGTGGCTTCGGTGACCAACACTTACGCGAGCGCCTTCGCTGACGCTGTCTTTAGCGGGCATCATGATCCCGATAAAACTTTGCGAGAGGCGCAAAGTGTAGCCGAATTGGTAGCCGGAAGCCACGAACTACGAGCCGTTTGGGAAACGCCGTCGATTTCAGCGGAGCAGAAGCGGGCGGTGCTGGATGCGATTGTTGCGCGCCAGGGAATCTCACGCACGGTGCGGAATTTCGTGGCCGTCCTCATCGATCATCGGCGCATTAATTTTCTGGCGCCGATCGTGAAACAGTTTGAACTGGAACTGAATCAGCGCCAGGGATTCATCGAAGCGGAAGTCACCAGCGCACACGAACTCAATCAATCCGACCGGGGTAATCTCGAATCTCAGATGGCAAAGCTCACAGGGAAGAAAGTACGCGCACGCTACTTGCGCGATGAGTCCATCCTCGGTGGCGCCGTCGTAAGGATCGGCAGCACGATTTATGACGGATCGGTCAAGGGACAGTTGGAGAGGATTAGAGAAGCTATTAGCTCCTAGCTTTGGCTCTTGGTTTGGGACCAATGAAGCAGATTGTGGGGCGAGTCAAGCGGGAGACTTCTGACCGCAGAGAATGGCCGCAGAGGACGCGAAGAAAGGCTACAGCTAAAAGCAGACCTTATGGCACAAATCAAAGCAAACGAGATCACGCAGCTGATCCGGCAGCAAATCGAGAATTACGAAACCAAGATTGCGGTGGACGAGGTTGGCACCGTGATCACATTGGGCGACGGCATTGCTCGTGTCCACGGCCTCGACAAAGTCATGGCCGGAGAACTGCTGTCCTTCCCGCACGACGTGGCCGGCATCGCCATGAATCTGGAAGAGGACCAGGTCGGCGTCGTGCTCCTCGGCGAATATACCGAGATCAAGGAAGGCGACGAGGTTAAGCGCACGGGTCGCATCATGAGCGTGCCGGTGGGCGACGCCATGATTGGCCGCGTGGTGAATTCGCTGGGGCAGCCCATCGACGACAAAGGTCCCATCGCCACCGACAAGTTCATCGCATTGGAACGCCTCGCGCCGGGAGTCATTGACCGCCAACCGGTCCGAGAACCCATGGCCACCGGATTGAAAGCCATCGACAGCATGATTCCGATTGGCCGAGGCCAGCGCGAGTTGATCATTGGGGACCGTCAAACCGGCAAGACCGCGGTGGCGCTCGATACCATCATCAACAACAAGGGAAACAACCTCATTTGTATTTACAACGCCGTGGGACAGAAGCGGTCTTCGATCGCACAGGTGGTGAAGATCCTCACCGACTACGGCGCAATGGATTACACCATCGTTGTGGCGGCGTCCGCTTCTGAGCCCGCACCCATGCAGTACATTTCGCCTTATGCGGCTTGCGCGATGGGCGAGTTTTTCCGCGACAACGGAAAGCATGCCCTGGTAATTTATGACGATCTCTCGAAGCACGCGGCGTCATATCGTGAAATCTCATTGCTGTTGCGGCGTCCCCCAGGGCGCGAAGCTTACCCCGGAGACGTTTTTTATCTTCACTCGCGGTTGCTGGAGCGCGCCGCGAAAGTGAGCGACAAGAACGGCGGCGGTTCACTCACTGCATTGCCGATTATTGAAACCCAGGCCGGAGACGTTTCTGCATACATTCCAACCAATGTCATTTCGATTACCGATGGCCAGATCTTCCTGGAAACCGATCTGTTCAACAGCGGCGTGCGTCCAGCCGTGAATGTTGGCATTTCTGTAAGCCGCGTGGGCGGCAGCGCCCAGATCAAAGCCATGCGCCAGGTCGCGGGAAGCATGAAGCTCGAACTCGCGCAATACCGCGAACTCGCGGCCTTCGCGCAGTTCGGCAGCGATCTCGACAAGGCCACGCAAAACCAGCTCAATCGCGGACAGCGCCTGGTTGAAGTCCTGAAACAAAAGCAGTTTTCGCCGCTGCCGTTCTCCAAACAAATTCTGATTATCTTTGCGGGCACTGGTGGGTTTCTTGACGATCTCCCGGTAGATCAAGTGCGGGATTTCGAAGCTGAGCTATATAAGTATGTGGAAGCGACCAATCCCGGTCTCCTGCGGACGATCATGGAAAAGAAGATTCTCGATGACAACTTGAAAGGCGAGATGGCCAAGATAGTCAAAGAGTGCAAAGAGACATTCGTTGCAGAGAGGCAAGCGGTGGGGAAATAAGCTTCTAGCTTTTAGCTAGAAGCCAACAGCCAGAAGCCAACGACGAACGACCAACGACTGATTTATGGCCAACATTCTCGACATTCGGCGTCGTATCCGCAGCGTGACCAACACGCGGCAGATCACCAAGGCCATGAAAATGGTCTCAGCGGCAAAACTGCGCCGGGCGCAGGAGCGCGCCTTGGCTGCGCGTCCTTATGCTCAGATGTTGACCAACGTGTTGAAGTCGCTGGTGTCGCGAGCCGAAATTTATGATCCGGATACCGGCGATCCGAAGCATCCGCTGTTGGCGCAGCGTTCGGAGAGAAATGTCCTGCTGTTCGTGGTTACGGGAGATAAGGGTCTAGCCGGCGCTTTCAATACCAATATCCTGAAGGCGGCGTCGCGATTCCTCGAATCGAAGAGGGGCAAGAACATCGAAATTGAGGCCATCGGGCGCAAGGGCCGAGACTTTCTGCGCCGACGATATCCGGTTGCGCCTCCGAGAACGGCCGAATCCCAGGAATCTCCGCGAACCACGCTCGTGGGTGAGCACGTAGGAGTGTTAAGCAAAGTTGAGTATGCCATGGTCTCTGAAATGGCTGGACGCGCGATCGATCGTTATTCCAACGGCGAAATCGATTCCGTCTACGTACTTTTCAACGAGTTCAAGTCGGTGATCTCGCAACGGCTGATCGTGGAACGAGTGCTGCCGATTGAGCAGGTCGGTGAGGTCAGCGTGGCCCAGGCCGAGGAAATGAGTCAGAAAGAAAAAGAGCGTGCGCTCGAAGCAGCGAAAGAAGCTGGCATTGGCATTCGTCCGGGGGACACGCGAGAAGTGGACGCGGCTGCCGCGAAGTTCGCGACGGCTCAGGTGGATTATATTTACGAACAGTCTCCCGAAGAGTTGTTTAGGTCCCTGTTGCCGAAGTACGTGGTCATTCAGGTATTTCGTGCGCTGCTTGAATCTGTCGCCGCTGAACACGCGGCACGCATGACCGCGATGGACGCGGCAACAATCAACGCCACCGACATGATTGACTCGCTGACCCTCGCGATGAACCGTGCGCGCCAAGCGAAGATTACCAAGGAAATTATCGAAATCGTAAGCGGCGCAGCCGCAGCAGGCTAACTGTAGAAACATAGCTTGCTATGTTTCTACAGAAGAAAAAAGAAAGAAACGAGCTTATGCCAGAGAATATCGGACACGTGATTCAGATCGCCGGCCCTGCGGTCGACGTACAGTTCGTCGAAGGTAGCATGCCGCCAATTTACGAGGCGCTTCGCATTGTGAGCGACGGCTTCACCGTTCCCTCGCCGATCAACGTTATCGTCGAAGTGCAGCAGCACCTCGGCGAAGGCCGCGTCCGCTGTGTCGCCATGGAAGCAACCGAGGGCATGGTGCGCGGCATGAAAGCCATCGACCAGGGCGGCCCGATTTCAGTGCCGGTCGGCCGCGGTACCCTCGGCCGCGTAATGAACGTGATCGGCCAACCGGTTGATCAACTTGGCCCCATCGCGCACACGCAAACTATGCCCATCCACCGTCCAGCGCCGCTATTCGACGAGCAAGCGACGACGGCCGAGATGTTCGAAACCGGCGTGAAAGTCATTGACCTGATACAGCCGTTTCTGAGAGGGGGCAAAATCGGTTTGTTCGGCGGCGCAGGTGTAGGTAAAACCGTCGTCATTATGGAGTTGATCAACAACGTTGCCAAGCAACACGGCGGATTCTCCGTTTTTGCCGGGGTCGGCGAGCGTACCCGCGAAGGCAACGACCTGTGGCTGGAAATGACCGAGTCGGGCGTCATCAAGCCCGGCGATCCTGAGCACTCCAAGGCCGCGCTTATCTATGGACAGATGACCGAGCCACCCGGAGCCCGTTTACGCGTAGCCCTCACTGGGCTCACGGTCGCCGAATACTTCCGCGACGTCGAGGGCGCCGACACATTACTGTTCATCGATAACATTTTTCGTTTCACACAAGCGGGTTCCGAAGTATCAGCTCTGCTCGGCCGCATGCCAAGCGCCGTGGGCTACCAGCCCAATCTTGCGACCGAGATGGGGGAGTTGCAGGAGCGGATCACTTCGACGAAGAAGGGATCGGTTACATCGGTGCAGGCGATTTACGTCCCCGCTGACGACTTGACCGACCCGGCGCCGGCCACGACGTTTGCTCACCTCGACGCCACGACCGTGCTTTCGCGCGCCTTGACCGAGATCGGAATTTATCCCGCAGTCGATCCCCTAGGTTCGACGTCGCGCATCCTCGATCCCCGCATCGTCGGGCAGGAGCACTACGACGTGGCGCAGGCCGTAAAAAAGACACTGCAAAGCTACAAGGACCTGCAGGACATCATCGCCATCCTTGGCATCGACGAGTTGAGCGAAGACCAGAAAGTAACGGTGGCGCGGGCTCGCAAAATCCAACGATTTCTCTCGCAGCCCTTCCATGTGGCCGAACAGTTTACCGGCGCGCCGGGACGCTATGTGAAAGTCGCCGACACGGTGAAAGGTTTCAAGGAAATCAACGAAGGCAAGTACGACGATATTCCCGAGCAGGCGTTTTACATGAAGGGCGAGATCGCCGAAGTGCTGGAAGCGGCGGAGAAATTAAAAGCGGCAGCGTAGAGCGGTCGAAGGTCACTAGCCGTTGGTCGTTGGCGAGATCACCGGGCAACAGCCAACGACAATCGACCAACGACAATCGACCAACGAGGACATGGCAGACACTTTCCAACTCGAGATCGTTACTCCGGAGAAGATGGTTGTCCGTGACGTGGCGGAGGAGATGCAGATTCCCGGCAAGGACGGGTATCTCGGCATCCTGCCCGGACACGCTCCGCTGATCACGGAACTCGCGGTCGGCGAGATCACCTATGTCAAAGACAATTACACTTACCATTTGTCGGTCGCATGGGGATTCGCAGAAGTGCTGCCGGATAAGGTAACCATTCTCGCTGAGACCGCGGAGCGCGCCGAAGAAATTGACGCCAGACGCGCCGGGGAAGCTAAACAGCGGGCGGAATCGCATCTCGCCTCTTCCGCGACAGAGGAAGATTTCAATCGGATCGCTGGCGATTTGAAGCGTGCCGACACCCGCCTGGAAGTCGCAGCCAAGAAGAAGTAAAGTCTCTAGGCATTCAGTTTGCCGATCTGCCCGGCAGAGCAACTTTTTCTGCGGTATGCTAGCGGCGAGCGTGTCCATAGTCAGCCGCTGAACTTGTTCGTGGCGGCGGGACGGGCCCTGTTTCTACAGAGGTACCCCTCGAATGAATCAGGCGGTGCATGGTATCTAGTAAATCATCCAAAGTTGCTCCGCGCCCTACGTGAGCATCCACGAAAATCAACTCAATAGGCGGCAAAGCGGAAAATCCAGAGATCAGCACCACAGGGATGTCTGTCATCGTGTTCTTGATTTTTTGTGCCAACTGCGCGCCGGTCAAGTGCGGCATCTGATAATCAAGCAAGGCCAGGTCGACATGACTTTTCTTGATTCGCGATAGTGCCTCGATCGGATCTCCAATGCTTATCACTTCAAATCCGCAACTCCTCATCACGCTGGTTAACAGTCGCCGCGATTTGGGATTATCGTCAACATAAAATATTGTTCCGTGATTCGCCATGGCCACAAGCTCCCATCTTCGTTTCTCAAGTTTGATCACTGCGTATTTCAGGAACGCAGAACATACATGCAGCTTGCCAGGAGTCTTGTAAAGAGTCTGTCAGCGGGAGTAAAGCTTCGTAAATGCCCTGTATCAGCTGCGCCGTCGGTCGGCACTTGCATGACGATGGATGAGTGAAAAAGTGCTAAGGTCGCGGGCTTGGCGACAGACCCAGTGTGCTTGGATTCCACCACAAGAACCGGATAGCGGACCGGGGCCGTTTTTTCTAAGCTGTCATCAAGGACACACAGTCATGGACACGATCATTTCACAAAGGCTAGCCAGCCTCGACTGGCCTGTGATTCGGGAGTCGCTGGCCCAGTACGGCTACGCTTTGACTCCCACTATCCTTACGCCCTCAGAGTGCGCGGCGTTGGTAAATCTGTATCCTTCCCATGAGTTATTCCGCAGTCACATCATTATGTCGCGCTATCGTTTCGGAAGCGGCGATTACAAATACTTCGACTATCCTCTGCCTGCTATTGTCCAGCAGTTGCGCGAGCACAGCTATCCTCATCTCGTGCCGCTTGCCAACGAATGGAACCAGGCTCTCGGTTTGTTTGATGTGTTTCCCGACGACCATGCCAGCTTTCTCCAAACTTGCGCGAAGAACGGCCAGAAGCGAGCCACGCCTTTGCTGCTGCATTATGAGAGCGGCGATTTCAACTGCCTCCATCAGGATTTGTATGGAGCGGTTACATTCCCTCTGCAGCTAACCTGTTTTCTCAGCCAGTCGGGCGTCGATTACGAGGGCGGGGAATTCGTGATTGTGGAACAACGCCCTCGCGCTCAGTCAAAAGCCGAAGTCATCGTTGCGCAGCAGGGGCAGATCCTTATTTTCGCGACTCGATATCGTCCAGTGAAAGGCACCCGCGGATTTTACCGAGCCAGCTTACGGCATGGGTTGAGCCGGTTGAAACGTGGAGTTCGTTTTACTCTCGGCGTGATCTATCACGATAGCCAGTAGCACTCCCGTGCCACGGCACCGCACCGGTGGGCCATTACGAACGGACCTCGTTCGGAGATAATTTATTTCCACCGGGCGGCGAAAGCAGCGGTGACACGGTTCTTGACTGAACGCGGTGTTTTTGCTTTCGCCGTCTGATCCGAGAAAGAAAATGACCCAAACGGTTGTTCGCTGTCCCTACTGCGTTCTCGGCGTTCAATTCAGGCCCATGCTCCGGCATCTGGGTGGGCGGTTTATCTGCGAGAAATGCGGCCACGTATCCGTTCCAGATAGTTCGAGCTTCAAGTGTTCCTGCGATAAATGCGGGGAATTGTATTCATCGCGCGTCCTTCGAGATGCGGATGCGATTCTCAGAATCAAGACTTTCGCAAGTTAGTAGCGAGTGAGTACGTCTTCGCAACCTGCGCTATCCGTTTGCCTTCGCCACTAGCAAAATCGCGAAACAATAGAACACAAACATAAGGCCCAGGTACAGCTTGGCGCGGCTTTCCGCGCCTTCAAATTCCTTCCACGCCAGCACGCCCCACAACGCTGCCACCATCGGTGCCGACTGGCCGATGGCGTAGGAAATCGCGACGCCCGTGAAGTTCGCGGCCACGAGATTGAAGACCATCCCCGTGCCCCAGATCGCGCCCCCCAGCAGGCCTAGAATGTGTCCGGAGGCTGGCCCTCGGAAGAATCCGCTGAAACTCACCGGCTCACCGACCAGCGGCTTCTTCATGAAATAAACGTTCCAAACCGAGCATGAAAGCAGTGCCCCCAAAGTCAAGAACACAGCAATGCTGTAGGGCCCGAGGGTGTTGCCGCGGGTCATTGCGTGAGTCACGAATGGCGCCCACAGCCCCATCAGGACTCCGGAAACGATGCACACGATAATGCTTTTCTTCGAGGTTGAACGCCCGGCGCTGGCCAGACTCCCATAGGCCTTGCCGTCCATGACCACTGCGATGACTGCGCAAACGACTCCGGCCGCGAGCAACGCGCCATTGCCCTTGGGCTGCAGGACGTAGCTAGAAACCACACCCACAACCAAAGCGATCCCGATGGCAACGGGGAACGCAATGGCGAGTCCGGCCATGTCGATTGCGGCCACGAGCAAGAGGTTGGCCAGATTGAAGATCGCTCCGCCGACTATCGTATAAGCGATATTCGAAGCGTCCGCAGAACGGGCATTGTTGAGAAAGCTGTTGGCGTCATTCGACGTGCTTCCCATGGTCAGGGCGAAAATCACGGAGACGAGGAATATGCCGACCGCATAATCCCAATAAAACAGTTCGAAGCGATAATTCTTGACACCCTTATAAGTGTTGGCCCACGAGCCCCAGCAGACGGCGCTGGTGATCATCATCAGCAGTGCGATGCCCAGACTATGCGGTGTAAACATTCGTTTGCGGAAAGATCAGCGAAGCCTAGCGTTGAGATATGGGAGTGTCAAGAGCAAAGTGCTTTGGAAGCCCAAACGTAGAATGCTTAATCGAACGGTCTGCTGGATTTTTCTGCGTTCTGCCGTACAATTGCTTCGCAACATCGCTCCCTAGATTAAGACGCCTAGATAAGCCGTCGTTCCTGGCGATGATGAGCGAATCGCAGGATGGGAGAGAACATCCAAATGTCGGTGGAGAAAAACAGACGTTACGGAGTCGATCAGACCAGCGACACTGAGGCCATAGATGCGCTCTTTGGTTCCCACGCTCCGCTGGCAACTCTTAATGGGCACAGTCTTCTGGCGAACCGCGGCATACCACTCAGCCTGGACTGGGTAAAGCAAGCAGGAGTGAATACGAGCGCAGTCGAGCGCAGGGCGCAAAGCCATGTCACGCGCCGTACAGTGAAAAAAGAATGGCAAGCTGCATGGCTGCTACGGGCGATTTCCTGCATGGACCTAACGACTCTATCGGGAGACGACACGGATGAGCGCGTCCGCCGCTTGTGCGCCAAGGGGCGGCAACCGATTGAGAACGAACTTGTAAAGCAGCTGGGAATTGAGAGGCTAAACATTCAGGTGGCGGCTATATGCGTGTATCACAGGTTCGTAGAAACTGCGCGGAGAGCGCTCGAAGGTAGCAGCGTCCGAGTGGCAGCGGTTTCCACTGGATTTCCTGCGGGACTGTCCCCGTTGTCCGAGCGGATCGAGGAAATCCGCCGCTCCGTCGAAGCCGGGGCGCAGGAAATTGACGTTGTAATCACTCGCGCGCTGGTGTTCGGCGGACGATGGCAGGAACTTTACGATGAGATCGGGGCCTTCAAACTGGCATGCGGCACGGTGCACATGAAGGTCATCCTGGGCACCGGCGACCTGCTGACACTTCGCAACGTAGCCCGCGCCAGCTTCGTGGCAATGATGGCCGGCGCCGATTTCATCAAAACCTCGACTGGCAAAGAGCCTACCAACGCTACGTTGCCGGTGGGCTTCGTCATGACCCGTGCTATCCGCGAATATGCGCAGGAAACTGGTATGGCTGTTGGGTTCAAGGCCGCGGGCGGCATTCGTAGTGCAAAGCAGTCGATGGAATGGCTGGCGTTGATGAAAGAGGAACTGGGCCTCCCTTGGATGAAGGCGGAGCTTTTTCGCTTTGGGGCCAGCGGATTGTTAAATGATATCGAGCGGCAATTAGAGCATCATGCGACCGGGCGCTATTCGGCGGACTATCGCCATCCCATCGCGTAGTGTAACTGTAGAGACGTATCTGCCTACGTCTCTACGGAGCAGATGGTTGCAAGACTCGCAAGAATAGATAACGCAAGATGAGCATCGCTGAAAAGTTCGTGGCTATGGAATACGGCCCGGCGCCGGAAGACGCGAAGGAGGCGCTGGCCTGGCTCGACCACCATGGACGCCGCTTTGGGCACTTCATCAACGGAACGTCGGTCGCGCCTTCTACCGGAGAATATTTCGACACCGCGGATCCTTCCACCGGTGAAAAGCTAGCCAGTGTTGCGCAAGGATCAACCGCCGATGTGGAGATAGCTGTCCGCGCTGCGCGGGCTGCGCTTCCCAAGTGGCAGTCTCTTACTCCGCACACGCGGGCTCGCTATCTGTATGCCCTGGCGAGGCAGGTACAAAAGCACTCGCGCCGATTGGCCGTGCTCGAAACCATGGACAACGGAAAACCCATTCGCGAGAGCCGCGACCTCGATATTCCGCTGGTCGCGCGGCATTTTTATCATCATGCGGGCTGGGCCCAGCTTTTGAAACAGGAGTTTCTGGACCATACGGCGTGCGGAGTCGTTGGACAGATCATTCCCTGGAACTTTCCTTTGTTGATGCTGGCCTGGAAGATCGCGCCCGCGCTGGCGACGGGGAACACGGTCGTGCTAAAACCTGCCGAGTTCACTCCACTGACGGCGCTTGCGTTCGCCGAAATCTGCCATGAGATCGGACTGCCGGCGGGCGTGGTGAACATCGTGACTGGCGACGGTTCGACCGGCGAGGCTTTAGTCAAACATCCTGATGTCGACAAGATCGCGTTCACCGGTTCAACGGAAGTAGGACGCGCCATCCGCAGCGCGACTGCGAAGAGTCACAAACGGCTTTCTCTAGAACTAGGTGGCAAGTCTCCTTTTATCGTTTTTGAAGATGCTGATCTCGACAGTGCCGTCGAAGGCCTGGTGGATGGAATCTGGCTCAACCAAGGGCAAGTTTGTTGCGCGGGCTCGCGTTTGCTCATGCAGGAGAGTATTGCCGAGTCCCTGATCGAAAAAATACGTGATCGCATGAGCACGCTTCGTGTTGGACCGCCGCTCGACAAGGCCATCGACATCGGCGCCATTGTCGCCCGGGTTCAGCTTGATCGAATTCAGCGGTTGGTGGATCAGGGTGTAGCCGACGGCGCAACCTGCTGGCAACCGGCGACGGAAATGCCGGCGCGTGGTCTCTACTTTCCTCCGACGTTGCTGAGCAATGTTCATCCGACTTCGATCGTCGCGCAGCAGGAGATTTTCGGCCCTGTGTTGGCGGCGATGACTTTCCGAACTCCCAGTGAAGCAGTCGAGCTTGCCAATAACACGGTGTACGGCCTCGCGGCTTGTGTTTGGAGCGAGAGCATCAATGTTGCTCTTCACGTTTCGGCGCAGCTCAAAGCCGGGGTGGTGTGGGTGAATTGTACGAATTTGTTTGACGCTTCCTGTGGCTTCGGCGGCTACCGCGAAAGTGGATTCGGTCGCGAGGGCGGCAAGGAGGGCTTGCTGGAATATCTGGAGCCGGCGTGGTTCAAGAATGCCCCCGCACTGCCCATGGCGAAGCCAACTCCAACGGAAATATCGGACGACGAAAACGCTCCTGTCACTTCCGCCAACAACATCGACCGTACTGTGAAGCTCTACATCGGGGGCAAGCAGGCGCGGCCGGATTCCGGATATAGCATGGAAGTCCGCGGCAAGAGTGGCCAACTGCTCGGTGAAGTAGGGCTTGGCAACCGCAAAGACATTCGCAACGCGGTCGAAGCCGCGCGAAAAGCCGGGGGTTGGGCGAAGAGCACCGCGCACAATCGCGCGCAGGTTCTGTACTACATGGCCGAGAACCTTTCGCAGCGCCACGATGAGATTGCTCAGCGTCTGGCAACGGCGGTGGGTGAGGCGCAAGCTACGGCAGAAGTGAGCTCCGGGATTGAGCGCATCTTTTCTTATGCGGCGTGGGCAGACAAGTTCGATGGTGCAGTGCACAGTCCGCCATTTCGCAGTATTGCAATCGCGATGAATGAGCCGATTGGAACCGTGGGCGTGATTTGCCCACAGGAGGCGCCGCTGCTTGGCTTCCTTTCTTTGGTACTGCCGGTGCTCGCCGCGGGCAACACGGCGATCGTTGTTCCTTCGGAAAGCTATCCGCTGATCACCGGCGACTTGTACCAACTGTTCGACACCAGCGATCTGCCGTGCGGTGTCGTGAATATTGTCACGGGATATTCGTCGCAACTGCTCAAGACGCTTGCCGAGCACGACGACGTAGACGCCATCTGGTGTTTTGGGGATGAAGCCAGCGCGTCCGCGGCAAAATCGTTCTCGACTGGAAACCTGAAGCAGGTCTTCACCAATGAAGGCCGTGCGATTGACTGGTTCGACGTAAAGCAAGCCGAAGGGCGATGGTTTCTGCAACACGCGACGCAAGTCAAAAACATCTGGGTACCTTACGGCGAGTAGAGCTCTTTTCTCACCACAAAGTCACAGAGAACCCCATTTATTTTTGTTCTCTGTGACTCTGTCGTAATGGGTTCGAAATTATGGCGAAGCGTCCTCGCATCGCGGTGATTGGAAGCGCGAACATTGACTTGACTACCTTTTCTGATCGCTTCCCGAAAGCCGGCGAAACAATTTTTGGCCAGCGGTTCGATTTAGGTTTCGGCGGCAAGGGAGCAAATCAAGCTGTAGCCGCCCGGCTTTGCGGCGCTGACGTTTTCATGGTCGCCCGCGTGGGCAGAGATCTTTTCGGTCCGGCGACGATTGAGAACTTCAAGAAACTTGGCATCGATGCTACCCATGTGAAGCAGGTCGAAGGTGTCTCCAGCGGCGTGGCCCCGATTTTCGTTGAGCCTAACGGGCAGAATCGCATCTTTGTGGTGAAGGGCGCGAACGATCTGCTGAAGCCCGCGGACGTTGATGCCGCGTCCGACCTGCTCAAGACCGTCGATTGTATAGTGCTGCAGTTTGAGATTCCGCTCGATACCGTTTATTACAGTGTCGCGTGTGCGCGCAAGAACGGCATTCGCTGCATCGTCAATCCTGCTCCCGCCCAACCGGTTGACCTGAATGCTTTTGCTGGACTCGACTATTTCGTTCCCAACGAAAGTGAAGCCGAGACCATCACCGGGATGCCGGTACGCAATGTCGAGGATGCGAAGAAGTGCGCGGAGAAATTACTGACTGGCGGTGTCAAGCGGGTCATCCTCACGCTGGGAGCGAATGGGTCATTGCTGGCAGGCCGTGAAGGTACGGAGCACGTTCCAGCATTCAGTGTGAAAAGTATCGACAGCACGGGCGCGGGCGACGCGTTCATTGGCAGTTTTGCCGTGTTCCTTGGGGAGGGCCTCGCCGAGCGCGAGGCCGTCCGTCGCGCCAATCTTTATGCCGGGCTCTCGACTACCGGCGTAGGGACGCAGAAATCATTCTACGATCGAGAACGCTACGATGCGGAGTGGGCCGCGCGGAGCAAAGTCTAGAGACCCGTTCGCGCACTCGCACCAAGATTCATCACGGGCAAGCCTCTCGCACGATCTTCTTGACAAATAATCTTGACATTAAGCCGCGCCTCCAGTTAGATGGTCGCGTTGTCATCCAGACCTCCAAACATAAGCGAAGAAGTGCGGGCCCTGTTCTCCGTTCGATGGGCGCCGCCGAGGGAGAGATCTATGTTGACGAAGAGGCTGCTGCTGGTTGTGTTCTGTTCCCTTGTATTTCCCATCAGCCCACTGCTCTATGGCCAGGCGACCGGGAGTTTTTCCGGCACCGTTGCAGACAAAACGGGATCCGTAATTTCCGGGGCGACGGTGAAAGTCACGTCGCAAAGCACGGCCGTTTCTCGTGAGGCGACGACTGACGCCTCCGGACACTATCTGATCCCTTTACTGCCGGTCGCGAATTTCACCATTCGAGTGGAGTCTCAAGGTTTTGGAGTCGTCGAACAGAAGGACGTTCGACTGCAGATCGACGAACATCGTGAAGTGAATTTCACCCTGGTGCCCGCTTCGGTCACGGAGAAGGTCGAAGTAAGCGCGACGCAAGTGGCAGTGGAGACGACCAATCCCACCTTGGGACAGGTTATTACTTCAGAAGAAGTAGCCCAGCTGCCTTTGAACGGCCGCAACTTCGTTCAACTCGCGACCCTGACTCCGGGTACGACGGCAGAAACCAACCCAAATAGTTTTTTCAATGGGGCCGCCAGCAGCGAAGCCTCGACGCGCGGGTCTTTTTCGCTTTCTGTGGGCGGGTCAAGAGCCCAGAGTACAGATTGGATGCTCGATGGCAACGACAACAACCAGTTGGACGAAGGCGGGATAGCCATTTTCCCCAATCTCGATGCGGTTCAGGAATTTAAAGTTCTCACCTACAACTACTCGGCGGAATGGGGAGAACGTGCAGGCCCAACGGTTCTGGTCACAACCAAGTCCGGATCAAACCAATTTCACGGAAGCCTGTTTGAATATTTTCGGAACACCGATCTCGATGCCCGAAACTATTTCGCTCCGAGCAAAAACAAGTTTAATCTGAATCAATTTGGCGGTTCGCTGGGCGGTCCCATCCAGAAGGACAAAACATTTTTATTCATCGACTATCAGGCTAAGATGCAGCGCCTCGGCGTACCCTTCACCGGCCTTGTTCCCACGACGCCGATGATGACTCCCGACGCCGCCGGTGACTATAACTTTAACTTGGATCCGTTCGGTAACCCGCGTGGATCGAGTTCCTTTCCCGATCTCACCAACCCCTACTCTCATGCGCCCTTCCAGTGCGTGCCTGGAAGCGATACCCCAGAGCCGGTTAACGCGGCTGGGGGCCAGGCGGCGGGGGCGGTCTGCAACGTGATTCCCGCGGCCCTGGTCAACCCTCTCGGGGCAAAATTGATAGGGCTTTATCCTACGGCCAACGCGAGCGATTCAGCTTCAGGTTTCAACTATGTGAATCAGCCTGTGAGGAAACTCAATGAAGGAACGGGCGACATTCGCCTGGACCACAATTTTTCCAGTAAGGACTCTGCTTTTGCGCGCTTCAGCTACGATCAGGCTACGAACTTCGTTCCCGGTGGCTCGCCGACATGGGCTGAAGCGAATGCCTTTGGCAGCAATCAGCACATCGACAATCACGGGCGCAATGTTGCCATATCGGAGACGCACCTGTTCTCTGACCGCACCATTAATCAGGCCAGCTTCGGTTTCAGCCGCATCTTCAACCACATTCTCTCGTTTGGCACCGGCACCTGCGAGGCCGCCATTATTGGCATTCCGGGCGCTAACCTGGGAAGTCAGTGCGATACCTTGACCGGTTACCCGGCAAGCTTGAATCAGTCCAACAAGGATTGCATCAGTTGCGGCCTGACTTCGTTTCAGATGACCAACTACATGTCACTCGGAGATCGCGGGTTTGCGCCTTATCAGGGGGGGACCAATGTTTATTCGGTTTCCGATACCCTAGATTTAATTCGCGGCAAGCACGACATCAGGTTCGGAGCGACCTTCCGCGCCGAGGAAATGAACATACGAAACAACGCCTTCCAGGACGGTTTTGTTACGGAAGTCGGCGCATTCTCAACCACAGGCGACAATATGAGTGATCTCCTGCTGGGAAGCATGGGGGCCTTTGCGGCTCACGATCAAACATTCCTCGGAGGCACTGTCGGTCGCCGCTGGAAATTGTTCCGACCGTTCGTCCAGGATGATTGGCGCGTCACCAACAATTTGACGTTCAACATCGGTCTTGCTTGGGCTCTGGCTTCGCCTGAAACTGAAGTCGGAAATCGCCAGGCGAACTTCGACATTCAAAACCTTAAGTGGTACGTTCCTGCTGGAAGCCCCGGGTTGGCTGGCTGCACAAGCTGCGTAACCACCGATGGACGCGTGGGCATTCAATTTGACAAGACTGCTCTGGAACCGCGCATCGGGCTGGCTTGGAAGCCGATGGGGAGCGACAAAACTGCGATCCGTGCCGGTTATGCCATCTTCCATGATTCGGCCTGGAACCAGGGCGGACAGGGACTCTGGCAGAACCCGCCCTATTATGCGGAAGTGGATCCCTTCACAGGTTTTTGCGCCACTCCCACCTCCACCGGTTGCGGCCTCTCGAATGGCTTCCTTCTCCCAGCCGGCACGGGTTCTACCACAACCGTCGCGGGCGGTGCCGTTTACACCGCGCCTGTCAACCCCACTGCTTACACTGGAACCAAGCAGTCTATGAACCGCAATTTCGTGCAGGGCATGATCCAGCAGTACAACTTGAATATTGAGCGGCAGTTGCCGGGAGATATTGTGCTCACGACGGGCTACGCTGGTTCCCGCAGCACGCACATTCTGGTAAGCCAAGTGAATGAAAACCTGACGTCTCCCGCGGCGTGCGGCACAGTGAAGGGCTACACCATTGGCTGCGGCTTTCCCACGTTCCCTTACGGATCTCCGTTCCAGGCCGTTGACAGCAATAACAGTATCGGCTCGGCCCGCTACGATTCTCTGCAGATTAAGGGTGAGACTAAGAGTGCACGGCACGGCCTCTACGCGCTGCTGGGCTATACCTGGTCCCGCACCTTCGACTCCGGCATGCCCGACGGTCTGGGCTCGAATCCCGGCGCACTGTACTGGCCGCTTCCAAACACTGCGAAGCTAGACTGGGGGTTGTCCCAGCTCAATCTAAATGATGTCTTTACGGCCAGCATTCTGTATGACCTGCCCTTCGGCAAGGGCAAATACTTCGGCAGCAACTGGAGCGGACCTACCAACACTTTGTTAGGAAACTGGCAGATCAACGTGATCGAGAGGGCTGAATCCGGCTTTCCGCTTTTTGTCGTCGATAGCGCCGATGAGTCAGGCGTCTTCTTCATGTACAACGGATTGGTCATACAGCGCCCGAACGAGGTAGGCAATCCTAACCGGCCCGGCGATGAAGGCGGCCAGACGGGATGCCCCACGAAAATTCACACCCTTCAGAATTGGTTTAATCCCTGCGCTTTTATGAAGGCTCCGGCGGGAGAGTTGGGCACGGCTCCGCGCGCCCCAGTCTACGGCCCTCGCTATGTGAACACGGATTTCTCTCTCCTCAAGGACTTTCCATTTTCCTTCCGCGAGCGGATGGACCTACAATTCCGGGCAGAGTTCTTTAATCTCTTTAACCACCCGCATTTCTTCCTGCCGGGCCTCGCGGGCACCGGGGAGCAGGACATTAACACGCCGAGCAGCTTTGGCGTGGTGAGTCAGACGGTCAATCAAACCGTAAATGATGCGCGGTCGATACAGTTTGCTCTCAAGCTGAGGTTCTAGAGCGATCGCTACATCTTTGTAGCGCCGGCATCCTGCCAGCTGTCCCGAGGGCGTCTCGCCCTCGGGGTGGAGGCGCGAGACGCCTCCACGACGGCCGCCGAGATAGCGGCGCTACAACTGCTTAATGCTCGCGCAGCGTGTACACGAACTGCTGAATCTCGCGCCGCTCGCGCTGCGCTTCCTCCTCCCTTTTCTTTGATAGCTGCTGGTAGAGTTGCAGCTCACCTTGGGCCTCCGACTCTTCTCCCGCCCGGTTGTAGGCCTGCGCAAGCCGGTAGTGCGCCTCTTCCAGATCGGGACTCGCTGCAGCCGCTCTCTGATAGGCCGCGAGTGCCTTGGTAGAATCTCCGCGGTCCGAATAGAGGATACCCAATTTCAAATAGCCAGCGCCAAAGTTGGGATCGAGCTGGACGGTCTTCTCCAACAATAACTCCACGCCTGCGCTCGTAGCGTTGCCCTGCAGATTCCAAAGACTGAGCGCGTAATAATAATTAGCCAGAGCATTTTCGGGACGCAGCCTGGCAAACCGCCTCAGGCTCTGCGCGACGCATTCTGACTTGCCGGCTTCGACACTTTGCATTTTCCCCAAGAGGAGGTAAAAACTGGGATCGTCTGGGTTCAGATCGGATGCCTCGCAGAGACTTTGCGCAGCCTGATCGTAAGCTCCGCGAGCGTACCAAGCCACTCCTTGGCCAGCCAGCATTCGCGCGGAACGCGGGAACAGGCGATTGCCCTTGGTGAACACTTCGATAGCCGGTTCAAAAGCGCGATGAATCAGGAGATCAGCTCCCCAATCGAAAAGATTGGGTTCGCTCGGATCCAGTTCTGCAGCGTGCTGGTACTCCCGAACGGCTTCGAGAGGATTGCCCACCTTCTCTTCGATGTCGCCCAGCAGGCGATGAAGATCGGCTTGCTGCTGCGCGGATTTATTCTGCGTGGCTTTGTCGTCTAGATTCAGCAGACTTCGAACTTGCGTGCGTGCGCGTTCGTATTGACCTGCCGCTGCAGAAGCGAGCGCCAGTTCATAAGCGCCTTCGAAATCACCAGGATTGAGCTGAGAAGCCCGCTCCAGATAGGGAAGCGCTTCACCCGGCTTACCATCATCGGCCAGCAATTTTCCGAGCCGATAATTCGCCTCAAAGTCTGCGGGTTCGCGCGCGACTGCGTCACGCAGCGATTGTTCCGTTGCGGCGCGGGACGAGGCTGAAGTTGAAGCCGTTCGGGAACTGCTGGGCTGCTCGTTCGCCGCGGTGGCGCCCAGTGAAGCGGTTTCCTTGGCCAGTGCCTCCGTGGTTCGCAAAATCGCATTGGAACCGTGCCCTCCGGGATTCATGGCTTCGGTCACACCGGCTACGGTGAAAGTCGGCTCGTCGAAAAACTGCGGTTTGTCCGTTCCCGAGGTTCCTGAACCGCTTTGCCGTGCGGAAACTGTTGTAGACTCAAGCGTCAGGTCAACCCTCTTCGTTTCTCTTGGTTCCAGAACGCAAGGGCTGAAGGTCGTGCTGCTGTATCCGGCCATTTCGGCGCGCACGGCGTAAACTCCGTCGCTAAGCGCCGAAAAACGATAGGCGCCATCTGAATCTGTGAGGATGGTCAGAATTTGCGTCCCAGTCTTGAGCTGAAGGTACACAGTCGCAGCTGCAATCGCATCTCCATGAGAGTCTCGTACTTTCCCCTGCAACGTGGCTCCTGGAGCCTCAGATTGTCCTTGAGCCGTTCGACCATGAATCAGAATCGGAGCAAGAAACGTGCTTAGCGCGAGAACACAGATTGCGATGCGAGGGATAAAGTATCCGGATTGGCGCGCGGTCAGGCGGAAACGGACCATAGGACAAGAAGGCATCAGAAAGTGAACGACATCAGTCGCGCTCGCGCACAACATTCTATTCGGCACAGGTGCCATCTGCAATCGCCTTATAATTGAGCGTCCGTTCCAGGCTCACAAACTTTGAGGTGAATGATGAAACTCGGCCGCGTCTCGTTGCTGACGACAGCGGTACTGCTCACATGCGTGACCTGCTGGGGCCAGAAGCGAAAGATCATCATCGATCAGGACGCGGCCGGACCCGCCGGGACCGACCAGCAATCGATACTTCTGATGATCCAGTCGCCGCAGACCGAAGTTTTGGGCATCACGGTGGTGACGGGCGATCAGTGGCTGAAGGCGGAAGTGGCGCACACTTTGCGCATGCTTGAACTCATTGGACGAACCGACATTCCGGTCGTGCCCGGAGCAGAGTATCCGCTGGTCCGACGAAAGGATGAGACGGAACTCTGGGAGCAGCACTACGGCTCCGTAGGTTGGCTGGGAGCCTGGACCGCACGATTCTATCACCCGCCCGACGAATTGGGCGACATCCCCGAAGGCAAGCCAACCACCACACCGGCCGAGGAAGACGCCGCCCACTTTCTAATTCGTATGGTCCACAAATTTCCTAACGAGATAACAATTTACGAGGGCGCGCCTATGACCAACTTGGCCCTGGCTATCGCCATCGATCCCGCATTTGTGGGTATGGTCAAGGAGTTGGTCTTC
The DNA here is from genome assembly GCA_035604895.1 of Terriglobales bacterium. Taxonomy (GTDB): domain Bacteria; phylum Acidobacteriota; class Terriglobia; order Terriglobales; family Acidobacteriaceae; genus JABDBE01. The sequence goes on from DATNHO010000081.1 coordinate 35,800, forward strand.
ATGGGAGGCAGCCTGAATCCGCAGACCACCGATCCCGAGTTCATCAATTCTCCTCGCCGCGAATTCAATCTCTGGTTCGATCCGGAAGCGGCTCACACTGTATTGCGTGCCCCGTGGAAGAAGATCGTCTGCACTCCGGTAGATATTTCGGTGAAGACAAGAATGACTTCGGAATTGATCAACCGGATCAAAGTCGCCGACTCGCCGGCTGCGCGCTATATCGGTACCTACGCCCGCCTGCATGGCGAGTATAACTATTTGTGGGATGAATTGGCGGCGGCCGCATGGCTCGATCCAAGCCTCATCACGCAGAGGGAAACGCGTTTCATGGATGTCAATCTCGACCGCGGCGCAGGCTACGGCGACACCTTGACTTGGACGGATCAGGATAAGCCCAAGCTCGAGGTCCAGCCGGTTGAGGTGCAGGTCGACCTGGACGCCGAGAAGTTCTACAAGATGTTCGTAGATTTGTTAACCGCTCCCACGCCGAAACAAAATTAGCAACGGAGGCCGGGCGTCACGCCCCGCCGTAAGAGTGAGCTACCTTTCTTCCATCTGATTCAGAATCCAGGCGGACGCTCGCCCACCACGCCAAAGCTACGCTCCAGCGCCAGCCCCGCGCTGGCCAGGGTGCCCTCGTCAAACAGCCGCCCGATTAGCGTGACGCCGTGCGGGACACGCCGTGGCTGCGTGAACGACGGCAGGGGCATGCTCGCGTCCGGTGCCCAGTCGCTGCGCGCTCTCGATACCTCGACAAAACCTGCGCGCAGCGTGAGTGAGGGGTGTCCAGTGAAGTTGGTGATGGTGAGCATTTCGTCGCGCAGCGATGGAACGAGCAGCAGATCGACTTGGGAGAAAATGCGCGCCATTTCCTGCGCAACTTTGCGGCGCAGCCGGTCGGCCTGCACGAAGTCGACTGCGGAAAGAAATCGTGCCTCACGAAAAATATTGGGCCATGCGTCCGGCGTCTGGACTCGAAGCTGACTCATCCCGCCATTGAACCCAAGCTCTTCAAATGCCGCAGCGCCCTCGGCAAAAAGAATTAGATTGAGCGAACCGTACGGCCAGTCTGGAATCGCGACTTCCACCGGGACCATGCCTAAATTCTTAACTGCGTCTACCGCTGCACGGTCTACGCTGGTCGCGGGCCGCTCGTTCATCCAAGCCGGAAAGTATCCCACTCGTAGCCCTTCCACGCTGGTGCTTGCGTCGAAGTCGAGCTTGCTGGCCACGCTGGCCACGTCGCCAGCATCCGCTCCGGAAATGGCCTGCAACACAAGCATTGCATCTTCGACGCTGCGGGTCATCGGGCCGAGCTTGTCCAGCGACCAGCACAGCGTCATGGCACCAGTGCGCGGCACGCGTCCGTACGTCGGACGCAGCCCCGTAATTCCGCAGCGCATGGACGGGCTCACGATACTGCCTCCGGTCTCGCTTCCGATGGCGAAGCCGACCAATCCCGCCGCCGTGGCCGCGCCAGGTCCCGCGCTCGAGCCCGACGCGCCTTCTTCAGGCAGCCACGGGTTCATAGTTTGCCCACCGAACCAGATGTCATTGAGCGCCAGCGCGCCCAGACTAAGCTTGGCCACGAGCACAGCGCCGGCGTCGTGCAGACGCTTCACCACTACGCCGTCCTCGCTAGGTACGCGGTTGCGGAAAGGCTCTGCGCCGTATGTCGTGGGAATTCCGGCCGTGTCGAGGAGATCCTTGGTTCCCCAAGGAATGCCGTGCAGTGGGCCACGGTATTTGCCTGCTGCGATCTCTTCATCGGCCTTCTTGGCTTGGGCCAGCGCCAACTCGTGGGTGAGCGTGATAACGCATCGCAGCTTGGGATTGAATTGTTGCAATCGTGCGAGATAAAGATTCGTCAGTCGTTGCGAGCTTAGTTGTCGGGTCTCGATCCAGCGCGACAGCTGAGTGACCGGAGCGAAGGCAATGTCTTCGTCGTTCGCCGGCAACGGACCGGGGTTGGCGTTGCTGCGGATGAACCGGTCGCGCTGGGGCAGAGTCTTCTCACCGGGGAGAACCGGGTCCCAGCGCGAAGCAGGCGCGAGCGTGACTTCCAGCGCCAACTTGCGAGGTCCGGTTCGTCGCTCATACAACCCTGCCATCGTTCTCCGCCAACTGGCGGCCGCCATGGCTCGCTCGCCGTCGCTCAACGGCATCTGCACAAGCTTCTCAGCTTCGGCGAACGTGGACATTGTCACATCAGGTCCAACTGCCGGCGCCGTGCCGAATGCGGACGGCGAACCGGGAGGCAGGTCTTGGGACATCTGAGCCTTGCTGAAAGAAGCCGCAGCTGCGCCCAACAGACTGAGAGATGTGGCCGCTAAGAATTGCCTGCGCGATTTGGACATGAATCCTCCGCATCGCATTGTAACCTGTGCGGGGATTGCACTCTCGGCCGCGCCGGTTGCATAAACGGCCGTCGAACCTCTGCCTATCGCGGCAATTCCGCAAGCATCTTCTTCGCCTGTGCATGATCTGGATGTTGTTTGAGAAGGTCGAGCAGAATCGCGCGAGCCTTGTCCGGCGCGGCTTCCAGCGCGTAAACTCTTGCGAGGTTCAGGTAAGACTGGTCGAAAGTGGGCGCAACCCGGATGCACTCCTCGAAACTTGCGACGGCCTGCTCCCGCCGCTGGGTGCGAAGATACAGAACGCCGAGGTTGTTCAGAGCTTCGGGATATGCGGGGCGAAACTTCAAAGCTCTCTGCAGATATTCGTAGGCACGGTCGCTGTCGTCGAGCTGTGCAAAAACCATCCCCAAGCTGTAGTTCGCCTCGGGATCCTGTGGGCTGACCTTAAGCGCCCGTTCCAACACACTGCGTGCTTCGTCCCATTGCTTCTGCTGGCGATAAGCGTTCCCCAAGTTATCGAGAGCAATCAAGTGGTCGGGACTCAGCCGGAGAGCCTCTTGAAAATACGAAATCGCTTCAGCGGTATGTCCTTCTTGAGCGGCCAGAAGTCCGAGATTGTTCCAGGCGTTCGGCAGAGTGTCGGGATAACTGGCGTGTAGTTTGATCGCGCGTTCAAAACTCTCGCGCGCTTCAGCAGTCTTTTGTTGTTTGAGGTAAACGCTTCCCAAGCCGTAGAGAGCTTCCGCACTCGATGGATCGTCGCGCAAAGCAAGCCGGAGCGATGCTTCGGCTTGATCGAAGTAGCCTCGCTGAAAGTAAACTGAACCGTAGGCAAGATAGTTGCGCCGAAACTCCGACACGTCACTCACGCCGGGAAGGGGCAGTGCCTTCGCCACGCGCTCCGCCGGAGTTTGGGGGATATGCCGGAAGTCCTCTTCAACGTGTTCGGCGTTTACCGAACCTTGATAAACCTTCACGATGTCCCCCTTGTCATCGATCAAGAAGGATGTTGGAAAGCTAAGGTCGCGGTGCCGGTCAAATAAGTAACGATAGAGGATATTGTAGATTCCGGCCACGTCATCCGATCCGCGAAGGATGGGAAACGAAAGAAGAAGATCGCGCGCGAGTGCGCGAACATTGTCAGCGGCCCCGGTGTCGTCGACGTTCACAGTGAGGAGTCGAAGTCCCTCGGCTCTCCAGCGGGCGTGGATCCGGTTCAAGACCTGCAAATCGTCGCGATGGCTCGCTGAGTGCATCGCCCAGAAATTAAGAAGTACCGTCTTGCCGCGGAGTTCGGCAAGACTTCGGATCTGGCTGCTCAAGTCAGGCAGAGAAAAATCTGGAGCAGACACTGGCGCGACCAGCCAGGTTTCAACTGTCGGAGGAAGGGATTCGCCCTCTTTGTCATTATCACCGCTCTCAGGAATCGGTTTTGGGAAGGGCTCGGCTTCAGCGCCCCGAGTCGCAAGCGGCGCGATCTTTAGCCCTTGCGTGTCCGCTTTGAACACTTCCAATTTGTACGGTTCAGCCCCCTCCTCAACCCAGATCCTGTGGTTAAGTGGAAGGTCGTGTAATTCCTGCATGAGCCCGCTCGGCCAGCGGATCGACGCTCGCACCGGTCCTCTGGCCTCGCCGAGTCCGAAAAATACTTCCTTGCTGTGCTGGGAAAGAAATCCTGATCCGGCTTGGAGCATGCGGGTCTGACGGACCGATTCGGTTTCCACCGTGACCGCCGCGCCGATAGCGTCACGATTACTCTTGCTGCCACGAAGACAAAAAGCGATCGACGGCGCAAGATCCTTCATCACGTTCTTCAAAAGGCGCAATTGCGGGCCATTGCGATTCTTCAAGAAGACTTCCAACCGTCCATCGTGATCGAAATCCGCGAGCGCAAACGCCCTGCCATCCTCTAGAAAGTCCAGGCCGATTGCTCCGGAAACATCGGAAAATGTGCCATCCCGGTTGTTCGCGTAAAAGACGTTCCTCTCGAACCCGCTCCATGTTTCATCGGCTCGGATCAGTTCATTCAACGCGTTCCAGCCCTGCTCGTAATCGGGTGCGAGCCGTGCCTCCACAGGCGAATTGGCAACCACCTGCCGCCAAAAAAAGCTGTTCAGGTCTTCCGCCTGGGTCGGGCGCGACGGACCAGAGATCATGCCGTTGGCGATGTAAAGATCGGGGAATCCGTCGTGATCAAAATCCCACGCGTCGCTTGACCACGACCAACGGCCCATTTCAACTCCCGCCGTGGCGCTAGCATCTTGAAAAGTGCCATCTTTCTTGTTGCGGAACAAAGAATTGCCCTTCGCGTGTTTGCGATACAGCGCCCGCACTTCTTCCGATGCATTCTTCTGGAAAACATCTTGCATCGAAACGCGTTTGCCGGCAGCGGACCACATGTCGGCAACGTAGAGCTCTTCCGCTCCATCGTTGTCATGATCGAACCAGCACACGCTCATTCCCGCGCCGACATCCTCAACCCGCGCCTGCGGGGCAACGTCGGTAAATGTTCCGTCGCCATTGTTGCGATATAAATTCTTCCGTCCGAAATCGTTCACGACGTAAAGGTCGGGCCAGCCGTCGCGATTGTAATCGCCCCATCCACAGCAAAAGCTGTAGCGCGTATTGTTCCGAAATAGCCCTGACTCAGAGGTGACATCGCGGAAAGTTCCGTCCCGGTTGTTGCGCATCATGAAGTTGGGTGGCCCATTTTCGGCGTCGTAATAAGGTACGGGATACTTGTACTGATCCGTGCCCTGGTAATAAATGTAGAGGCAGAAGTAGATGTCCAACCAGCCATCGCGGTCATAGTCGGCAGTGGCTGCCCCCGTGAAAGTCCCTTGCGGCGGTGTGGCAAACTGAAACGCATCGGTTTTCTGGCGAAACTTGCCTCCGCCGTCGTTTAGGAACAACAGTGGGCCACCTGTGCGCACAACGAGCAGATCCTGCCGGCCGTCGTTGTCAAAATCAGCGAAAAGCGCACACGCCGTATTCTCGAGAACGCCAACTCCGGATGCCTCCGTGATGTCCTCAAACGTTCCGTCTCCGCGGTTTCGATAAAGCCGGTTGGGAAGGCCCGCGGGCTGGCAAACGTAGAGATCGTCGAACCCGTCGCCGTCAAAGTCGCCCACGGAGACGCCGTTGTGCCCGTAGATGTCGATGCCGCATGCGCCGTCAAGAACCGCTCGCCAATAGTCCGCTCCGCGCAGCAACTGCCAGGAGTATGACGGATTGCCGCCGAGGGCCTGTGCGGCGATATCCACAAAGACCGGATCAGTCGTCCGGCTGGAGGTTTCCTCAAACGTCTGCCAGTTCTTCAATCGAAAGTCGCCGACTGAACTCGTTTCCCACTCGAGATCCAAGTGCCCCACCCTTTGCTCCCGGTAACAGGTCTTGCCTGACCCCACTAACTCGTAGCGAACGCGAGTTCGCAGTCCAGACGGAGATTGCGAAATCGATGCAGGAGCGGGGACCGCATCGATGCTCACCACTTGAAACTCCGCAGTCAAGATCTTCGAGAAACAACTCATCGTCGATCGCAAATCATGAAGAAAGGCATCTCGACCTAGAGCATTCGCATGCGTGAATTTGTTCTGGCGGATTTCCAGTGCCGCTCCAGACCTCGCGAGTCGCGATTCAATCGCCAGCGGCGAGGACCCGGAGAAATCCACGGTAAGGGTCTTCTCAATCGCCTGCGTGTTCTGTGGCGATTGCAGCAGTTCCGAGCTCCAGTCCGCGAGAATTGCTGCGATCTGGTCCTGATATTTCTCGGTGATAAAAACGTCGAGTCCAGACTGAGTCTTCAGGAGGATTGCATCGAGCGGAGTTTGGGCACGATAGTGGGGATGCAAATGAAGTTGGCCATCGCCCAAAGATGAGAATGTGTTCTGAAAACCGAGGAAGTGGCGCGAGGAAAACCCGAAACCGCGCAAACCCGCCGGAACCAGAGCCGCTGAAGCCCCTTGGCAGAATCGGATGAGAAAGGCACGCCGGTCCTGATTGACAAAATGGTCGCCGGCTGACACAAGATCGGTGGATGGAGGCTCCACCGGATGCCGCGTCTTCCCCGTCGACCTCAGAGCGATGTCCCCCGGACGTTCACGTGTGGAACCGAAATCTAACAGTCGCACCGGACCCCGTCAAGGTTGAGCTTATCTATAATGATCCTGCTTTCTTCGAGAGAATTACGCGGAATGCCAGGAGGGGTCGACACACTCGTGACGATACGACGAATATGAACCAGGTGTGTGATGAGAGAACCTATGAATCTTGACAAAACGTTACTGCAAGCGCTGCCAAAAGTGCTTCTTCACGAACACCTGGATGGCGTACTTCGACCGGTAACCGTGATCGAATTGGCACACAACACAAAATATCTGGAGCTTCCAACTAATGATCCTCAAGCGCTGGCGCGCTGGTTTCATCAAGGTGCGAACAAGGGGAGTCTCGCAAAGTACCTCGAGGGTTTCGCGCATACTATCGCGGTGATGCAAACAGCAGAAGCTCTGGAGCGCGTTGCCTATGAACAGGTTGAAGACTTGAGCCGTGACGGCGTGGTTTACTTCGAAACCCGTTTCGCGCCGGTCTTTCACACCAAGAAAGGATTGACCCACCAACAAGTCGTCTTGGCAGTGTTGAAGGGATTGGACCGCGGTCGAACGGCCTTTGGGGTTCCGTCGGGGCTGATTATCTGCGCCATGCGCAACATGGATGTCTCGCTTGAAATGGCGGAACTTGCTGTCGATTTTCGCGAGCGCGGCGTCGTCGGCTTCGATCTGGCAGGTGAGGAAGGCGGTTACCCACCCAAGAAACACGTTGAAGCTTTTCACTACATTCAGCGCAAGAATTTCAATATCACGATTCACGCCGGCGAGGGGTATGGCAAGGAATCTATTTGGCAAGCCATTCAGTACTGCGGAGCGCACCGCATCGGGCATGGCACACGGCTAATTGAGGACATCGCCATCGCAGACGGCAAAGCGGTGAAACTGGGCGACCTTGCTCAATACGTCCTCGACAAGCGCATTCCACTCGAAATTTGCCTGCTCAGCAACGTACACACCGGAGCTACACCCAGCCTAGCCGAGCACCCTTTCCGAATTTACTATCAGGAGAAATTTCGCGTCACCCTCAATACCGATAACCGGCTGATGAGCGACACATCCATGACTCAGGAATTCGAAGCTGCTGCCGAAACTTTTGGTCTCTCGCTGGATGACTTCGAAAAAATTACAGTCAATGCGATGAAGAGCGCATTCTTGCCCTACAAGCAGCGCTGCGACGTCATTTATTCAGTGATCAAGCCGGGCTATACGAAGGCCCGCGAATCGGTAGCATCGAAGCGACAACACAGTGCGAACTAGAAACCCTCGGGCAGGTTGCCAATAGGAGCGCGGCGTGCCGCGTAGCAGCCAGGACCACGAAGCCACAAAGGTCTGCTATATTTACCCTCTCGCGGAGGTGCATCTATGTCGCGGATTGTGCGCTGTGGCCTCATCCAGGCAGGCAACGTGTTGGACAGCAACCACTCGCTTTCTCAAGTCAAGAAAGCCATGATCGACAAACACCTCAAGCTCATCAGCCAGGCTGCAAAGAAAAAGGTGAAGATACTTTGTTTGCAGGAGTTGTTTTACGGCCCTTATTTCTGCGCCGAGCAGAACATTCGTTGGTACGAACTCACCGAGCGGGTCCCGGACGGGCCCACCACCAAGTTGATGCAGAAGATCGCGGCCAAGCACCGCATAGTGATGGTAATCCCGGTGTATGAAGAACAGATGCCGGGCATGTACTTTAATACTGCCGCAGTCATTGATGCAGACGGGAGTTATCTCGGCAAGTACCGCAAGCACCACATTCCCCACGTGCACCCTGGCTTCTGGGAAAAGTTTTACTTTACTCCAGGTGACTTGGGCTATCCCGTTTTCAAAACTAAGTATGCGGCCGTCGGCGTCTATATCTGCTACGACCGTCATTTTCCGGAGGGCGCGCGCATCCTGGGGCTGAACGGCGCGGAGATCGTCTTTAATCCTTCGGCCACGGTCGCGGGACTTTCAGAATACCTGTGGGAACTCGAACAGCCCGCGCACGCTGTGGCGAACGGCTATTTTGTAGGCGCAATCAACCGCGTAGGCACTGAGAAGCCATGGAACATCGGCGAGTTTTATGGCAAGAGCTATTTCTGCACTCCGCGCGGCAAGATCGTGGCTCAGGCCAGCCGCGACAAAGACGAAGTTCTGGTTGCCGATCTCGATCTCGACATGATTGCGGAAGTTAGGAAGACCTGGCAGTTTTTCCGCGATCGGCGTCCCGAGACTTACGAGCCACTGACGGAGCAGAGCGGACGCGCCGTAGCCGCCGACTAACTCGAATGATCACCCGAGAATCTCTGCAACTCCGAATCGAATCCAGCCCGCTTTACAACGCCGACCTGGCGCCAACTGATAGCGAGCGACGTCACTGGGGGACGTACAACTATGCCGCTCTCTGGGTATCGATGTCGGTCAATATCCTGACCTACATGCTGGCCGCAAGCCTGATTCAGGGAGGAATGAATTGGAGGCAGGCTGTGGCGACGGTGTTCCTCGGCAACACCATCGTTCTGATTCCCATGCTGCTGAACTCGCATCCAGGCGCGCAGTACGGGATACCGTTCCCCGTCCTGGCCCGAGCCTCGTTTGGAGTTTTGGGAGCGAATGTGGCCGCAGTCTTGCGTGCTTTGGTGGCGTGCGGATGGTTTGGCATTCAAACATGGATCGGCGGAGAAGCCGTGAGCACGCTGATCGCAACATTGATCCCGGCCTGGGCACATTTCGCGCAGAGCACGGCAATTTGCTTTCTGATTTTCTGGCTCATTAATCTCGCCGTCATTCTCAAGGGCGTAGAATACATTCGCGTCCTGCAAGGCATCAGCGCGCCGGTTCTGCTGGCAGTGGGACTTCTGCTGTTGGCATGGGCGTACCACAGCGCGGGTGGATTCGGCCCCATGCTCGCAGCTCCCTCGCGGTTTGCGAGCTTCCCGGATTTCCTGAAGTTTCTGGTTCCCGCGTTGAACGCCACCGTGGGTTTCTGGGCGACCGTCTCGCTCAACATTCCGGACTTCACCCGCTTCGCTCGCAGCCAAAGGCAACAGATGATCGGGCAAGCCCTGGCTCTGCCGGCCACCATGACGCTCTATTCGTTGATCGGAATCCTAGTAACCTCGGCGACGGTGGTTATCTATGGAACCGCGATCTGGGACCCGGTACAACTGCTAAGCCGCTTTCATTCGCCGGTCGCCGTGGTCATCTCGTTGTTGGCGATTCTACTGGCGACGCTGAATGTGAATATCGGCGCCAACGTAGTGTCCCCCGCCAACGACTTTTCCAACTTGTGGCCGCGGAAAATCAGCTTCCGAACCGGAGGCGTGATCACCTGCTTCATGGGAATCGCGATGATGCCCTGGAAATTGCTGGGAAGCTACAAGACCATGATCTTCGGATGGCTGGGCGGTTACGCCGCGTTCCTCGGACCGGTGGCCGGCATCATGATCTGCGACTACTTCGTGATCCGCCGTCGAGTGCTGCTGCTTGACGATCTCTATCTGCGGGGCGGCGCCTACGAATATTCAGCAGGCTTCAACTGGCTGGCTGTCGCCGCGTTAGCCTTTGGAGCCGGAACCGCGCTGGTGGGGTTAGTGGTTCCGGCGCTGCAGACCTTGTACGATTATTCCTGGTTCGTGGGCTTCTCGGTTTCGTTTGCGGTTTACTACGCGCTAATGAAGTTTCAAGGGCAAAGATTGCGCGATGCCTGAACCGGGCGGGACGGTGTGCTCACTCCTGGAATGTTACGCAGACGCCGTTAGGATCAATCGCACCGAACTCTTTTGTGCCCCAGGGCTTGGTCTGCAACGGACCGTTGGGATGTACCTTGCCGCCGCGTTTCTGATATTCGGCATACATTGCCTCAATATTTTGTACCGCGAGGCGCACCATGGTTTGATCGCCAACTTTCCGTGCCAATGATTTGTCAGTCATCGCAGCGATGTGGAGGTAAGCGTCGCCGCGATTGATCCCTGCGTAGTTTGGTGGAGTAGCGTCGCGAAAGGTTTCCTTGAAGCCGCAGACCTCCGTCCACCAATGCAGCGACTCGGCGGCGTCAGCGGCGGGCAAGACGGGGATCGCGCCTTTGATAATGGGTTCCATGAACGAAGTATAAACGACAGAGTATACAACGAGTGGCGCGGTCGGAAGACATTATCAATCGCCTACCGAAACGCAGGCAAAATTTCTTTCTTATACAGTTCCAACGTGTCTTCCTCCGCGCCGCACATTAGGTAAATATTAAACTGCGTAACTCCAACGCTGGCTAACTTGCGAAGCTTTTCCCGATGCGCCTCGGCCGGGCCCACCAGACAAAAACGATCCACAACTTCATCTGAAACGAACTTGGAGTTGCTGCTGTCTACCTCGCAATGCTGTTGATAATCGTAGCCGCCCCGGTTGCGCACAAACGCCGTCAGCGCTGGCGGCAATTCCTCCGGTTTGTATCGCGAAATTAAATCCACAACATGGTTCGAAACCAGCGCCGGAAACCAACGCACGCGCTCCCGCGCCAGCTTCAGATCATTGGACACCCACACCGGCGCAGCCGCCATGACCTCGATCTTGCGAAAGTCCCGCCCCGCGGACTCTGCACCTTTTCTGACGAAATCTAGACACCACGCGATCAAATCAGGATCGGCAAATTGCAGAATAACGCCGTCCCCGACCCGGCCCGCCAGGTCCAGCACCTTCGGCCCATACCCCGCAATCCAAACTGGAGGAGATCCCTTCGCCCAGGAAATCCGTGTGGGCTGGCCGTCGTAGTCGATCTCATGCGCCGAAGTGAGTTCGCGAAAGGTCTTGACCGCGCGCTCCAGATCGCCAGCTCCCACCGGCTTCTTGCCGAGCACTCGCCGCGAACTGTCTCCGCGGCCAATGCCAAGCTGCATGCGCCCTCCCGAAATCAGGGTCAGCGTCGCGAACAAGCTAGAAGTGACGGTGATGTCACGAGTCGCAGGATTTGTAACGCAGGTGCCGAGACGCATGTTCTTCGTGTTGCTCGCCATCAGCGTAAGCAGAGGGTACGGCTCCAGCCACAAGATGTGAGAATCAAAAATCCAGCCGTATTGAAAGCCTGCGCCTTCGGCCTGACGCGTGAGTCCGATTATGCGATCAACCGACATGTCAGGTTTTATCGTGATACCAAATTGCATGGGCACTCCTTTGCGTGGAATGTGTGCTCCAAGGTGTCGCAGTTTAGCATAAAATGCGTGCTCTGCCAGTTCGAGGAAGAATAATGAGCTTTGACACAATCATTGCAAACGGACGGGTCGTCACCGCCACCGACACCTACGCCAGCGATGTTGCCATCAGCAATGGCAAGATCAGCGCGATTGGACAGAATCTCCCTCGCGACAATGCCACGAAAATCATCGATGCCGCAGGAAAGTATGTATTGCCCGGCGGCATCGACGTACACACTCACCTCGATATGCCCTTCGGAGGTACGAAGAGCGCCGATGATTTCGAGACCGGCACGCGAGCCGCGGCTTTTGGGGGAACCACTACTCTGATCGACTTTGCGATTCAGTACAAAGGCCAGACGCTGAGAACCGCGTTCGACACCTGGATGCAAAAAGCTGCTGGCAATGCGGTTTCAGATTATTCGTTTCACTGCATCATCACCGATTTGGCGGATGCACAACTCGCAGAGATGAATGCGCTGGTACGCGAAGGTGTCACCAGTTTCAAGCTGTTCATGGCGTATCCCGGCGTGTTCATGCTTGATGACGGCAGCATCTTCAAGGCGCTGCGTGCGACGGCAAAGAATGGAGGCCTGGTCTGCATGCACGCGGAAAACGGCAGCGCCATTGACGTAATCGTGCAACAGGCTTTGGCGGAAGGGAAAAAGGCGCCGAAATATCACGCGTTGACGCGGCCGACCACGGCCGAAGCGGAAGCCACGTCCCGCGCGATTGCCCTGGCAGAGATGGCTGGAGCCCCTGTTTACATCGTGCATCTGAGCTGTAACGACGCTCTCGAAAAAGTTCGCGAGGCCCGTGATCGCGGTCTTCCCGTCTATGCAGAAACTTGTCCACAATATCTGTATCTTTCCATCGAGAACTTCGACGTGCCGGGGTTTGAAGGAGCGAAATATGTTTTCACACCTCCGCTGCGCGAGAAGTGGCACCAGGAAAAACTCTGGAACGGATTGAAGCGTGATCACCTGCAAGTGGTTTCAACCGACCACTGCCCGTTTTGTTTCAAAGAACAAAAAGAACTGGGACGCGATGACTTTACCAAAATTCCCAACGGAGGTCCGGGGATCGAGCATCGCATGAGCCTGATTCATTCTGGCGGCGTGGCCCAGGGGCGGTTCAGTGTGAACCGCTTCGTGGAGCTCGTTTCGACCACCCCGGCAAAACTTTTCGGCCTGTATCCGCGCAAGGGAACGATCGCGGCAGGCAGCGACGCTGACCTGGTGATCTTTGATCCCGCTCGCAAGCACACCATCAGCGCAAAAACGCATCACATGCGCGTGGATTATTCAATGTTCGAAGGTATCGAGGTAACCGGCATGCCCGAACTTGTATTATCCCGAGGTCGCGTGATCGTCGAAGCTGATAAGTTCATCGGACGCGCCGGCGCAGGAGAATTTATCAAGCGATCGCTATATTCTCAGCAATAACGTGTAGGCGCGAGCGTCCTCGCTCGTGCGGTGTGGCGGAAAGCACGAGCGAATACGCTCTCGCCCACATCTAAATGAGCATGCCTGCGATTGAAGCCGACATCAGATTCGCCATTGTTCCCGCCAGCATCGCGCGCACACCGAGACGGGCCAGTTCGCCCTTTTTGTTCGGAGCCAGCGCGCCAATGCCGCCGATTTGAATGCCGATGCAACTCAAGTTGGCGAAGCCGCACAGCGCAAAGGTGGCGATGGTAAAGGATCGCGGATCGAGGGCGGCTTTTTGCGGTCCGAGCATCGAGAACGCTACCAACTCGTTCAGCACCATGCGCGTGCCCAAAAGGTTTCCGACGAGTGCGCAATCTTTCCATGGAATGCCGATCACCCAGGCAACAGGAGCGAAAAGCTTGCCAGAAATGATTTCCAGGCTTGCGGGAAACCAAGTGAAGCCGAAGTGGGCCAGCCCGTTGTGAATTCCGTAGAGGATTCCGTCCGCCAATGCGATCAGCGCCAGGAATGAAATCAACATGGCCGCGATGTTCAGGGCCAGGTTCAGGCCGTCGGTCGTGCCACGAGAAACTGCGCCCAATAAATTCTCTTTCTTTTCGGTTTCCACTTCCTCTTCGCTCATCACCACACGACCGGCAGTCTTGGGTTGTTCGGTCTCAGGCACCAGCATTTTCGAAATCAAAATCGTGCCGGGAGCCGTCATAATTACGGCACTCAGGAGGTGTTTGGGCTCGATGCCAAACGCGATATACGCGGCCATAATTCCGCCAGAAACATGGGCCATCCCGCTGGTCATGACCGTCATCAGTTCGGAGCGGGTGAGGTCCGGCAAAAAAGGGCGTATGGTCAAGGGTGCTTCGGTTTGGCCCATAAAAATGCTGGCGGCGACATTCAGCGACTCTGCGCCGCTCGCTCCCATAAACCGAGTCATCACCCGCGCCGCCTGCTTGATGATGAATTGCATGACTCCGTAGTGGTACAAAACCGCGAAGAACGCCGCAATGAAGATGACGGTCGGCAGAACTTGAAAAGCGAAATAGAAACCGAGATGAGAACCTTGCTTCCCCAGATCTCCGAAGACAAATTGAGACCCGACGAAGGCGTAGCTAAGTAACTTGTTGACCGCGTCGCCGGCATACTGAAAAATGCGGCGTCCGATGTCCACCCGCAACACGAAAACGGCGAACGCGAATTGAAGGCCGAGTCCCCAGGCAACGGTCTTGCCGCGGATGGCGCGCCGGTCGGTAGAGAAAATAAAAGCTAACGTCAACATCGTCAGCAGGCCAAGTATGCCCGTGAATCTTCCCATGATTTATTTCCTCCCCAATCTATTTGCGGTTGGATCCCAGAATCACACGATGAACGAGCGGCTTCGCAACCGCTACCGGTGCATCCGTGATCTGATAACTCTCCAGCAGCAACTTGGTCGCACTGGCTGCTCGAGTTTCTGAATTGAAGTGCACCGTGCAAAGAGGTTGCCCTACGGTGACTTGATCGCCGACTTTGCGATGCAAGACCATTCCAACTGCCGGGTCGACGGCATCTTCTTTCTTCTCGCGCCCGCCTCCTAGTACTACGCAGGCCGTGCCAACTGCTTCACAGTCGATGGCAGTGATGTAGCCGTCTTTCGGACTACTTACGTCGCGTATATGTTTCGCGCGAGGCAGTCGGCTTGGATCGTCGAGCGCCCGTGCGTCTCCACCTTGCAGGGCCACCATCTCGCGGAACTTCTCCAGCGCCTTGCCGGAAGTGATGAGACGTTCAGCCTCCAGTTTGCCCTGCGCCACCGTGTCCGCGGCTCCACCCAGGTGAAACATCCAGCCTGCAAGTTCGAGGCATAATTCTCTTAGATCGTCGGGGCCGTGTCCTCGCAAGACTTCGAGTACCTCGACGACTTCGAGGGAATTCCCCACATGCATTCCGAGGGGCTGATCCATATTTGTAATCAATGCGACAACTGACTTGCCCATTCGCACGCCGGTTTCCACCATCAGTTCTGCCAGGAAAACTGCGTCCTCTTCCTTTTTCATGAACGCTCCGGAGCCGGTCTTAACGTCCAGCACCAGAGCATCGATTCCCTCGGCGAGCTTCTTGCTCATGATCGAAGCGCAAATCAAGTGCGGGCTTTCAACGGTTCCGGTGACATCGCGCAGGGCGTAGAGTTTTCGGTCGGCGGGGGCGATCTTGGATGTCTGGCCGATCATGGCGCAACCGCAAGCTTTCAGAACCTTTCGGAACTCCAGAACCGAGAGGTTCACATTGAAGCCGGGGATCGATTCCAGCTTGTCGAGAGTGCCGCCAGTGTGTCCTAGGCCGCGGCCGCTGATCATGGGAACGATCAAGCCGCCCGCGGCTGCCAACGGCGCCAACACGAGAGAAGTTTTGTCGCCCACGCCGCCCGTGGAGTGCTTGTCCACTTTTTTCACGGGGAACTCAGAGAGATCGAACACCTCGCCTGAGCGCAGCATGGCATCGGTCAGCACCGAAGTTTCTGCTCGCGTGAGGCCACGCAGGATCACGGCCATCAGCCACGCGGAAACTTGATAGTCAGGAATCTCTCCACTGGTGTAAGCGCGGATGAAGTATTCGATCTCGGCGTGGGACAGTTCCTGGCCGTCGCGCTTTTTGCGAATGACGTCGATCGCGCGTATTGGGGCAGGGCTTGCCTGTGGCTGGTTCACTTTAAGCGGAACCCTTCCGGCAGCAGTTCAGTGATGTGATTTTCCTTCCAACCCTTCGCGCTCTGGAAAAATACTGTCGCCTCGGGGCCGAACTCGTAAATCACTTGGCGGCAGGCTCCGCAAGGGGAGCACGGAACTCCCTGGTCGTTTACAACCGCGATGGCGCGAATGTTCAGGTCGGGCCCTGATTGAGCTATCGCCGAAAAGATCGCGGTGCGCTCGGCGCAGTTGGTCATCCCGTAGGATGCGTTCTCGACGTTACAGCCGGGAAAAACCTCGCCTTTTGAGGTCAGCAATGCGGCGCCTACTTTGAATTGAGAATACGGAGCGTAGGCGTGCTTCATGGCTTTCCGGGCCGCTCGGAGGAGGCGCTGGTCCCGCCTATTCGGCGTTTTTCTCTTTGGTGATTTCATCGAAGTCACGTACGCAGAAGATAGCGGTTGATTCTAAACCTCGACGTAACTTTGCGCTACGATTTTCAACTCGCCTTGCTTCGGGTGCGGGTTCTCGGCGACGAACGCACGGGCGACGACGCCCGCGCCTACATTCGGATCATTTCTCCATGAGAAGAACTTTTTCGGTGTCGTCAATCTCTTTCAACTTGACCTCGATTACTTCGTTCATCGTGGTCTGCACAGTGCGGCCGATGAATGCGGCTTCGATCGGTAACTCGCGGTGGCCGCGATCAATCAGAACGCAGAGCTGCACCCGGCGTGGGCGGCCTTCTGAAAATAGAGCATCCAGGGCGGCCCGGATGGTGCGTCCGGTAAAAAGCACGTCGTCCACCAGGACGATATTCTTGTCTTGAATGGAGAACCCGATCTCCGATTCGTGCACCACGGGTTTTGGTCCGACCGTGGAAAGGTCGTCGCGATAAAACGTGATGTCCAACGTGCCCACGGGAACACGGACATCTTTATCATGGAACTCCTGGATGTGCCCAATCGACTTACTCAACCGTTCCGCGAGCGGCACACCGCGCCGCCGAATGCCGATCAGCCCTAAACCATCAACTCCATTTTCTTCGACGATCTGGTAGGCCAGGCGGACGAGAGTACGATCCATCTCAGAGGCCGACATCAGTTGTGCTTTCTGGCGAAGGCTGGTTTTGTGCAGCACATTCTCAATTGTCATAACGGTTGCATAATACGCAGGCGATGGGCCGCTGGCAAGCCATTGAGACGCGATACTTCGCGCTTACTGAAGAATTCGCTTGTGCCACGTCATCAGCAGGGCCGATCCGATAATGATCAGTCCACCGCACAGCCCAATCCAAATGCCTACTGCGCCCCACCCCAGGCTGAAACACAATACGCATCCTAAGGGAAGGCCCATCAGCCAATAGGCGATAAAGTTGGCCAGCATGGGGGTTCGCGTGTCGCCTGCGCCCCGCAATGCTCCTGTGGCAACGGTCTGAAGACCATCAAATAATTGGAACGCAGCCGCGACCAACAGGAGTTGCGCGCCCACTCGGATTACAGCTGGGTCGGGAGTGAACAGCCGCGCGATCAAATTTGGGGCGGACACGAACACCGCTCCGGAACAAGCCATAAATCCGACTCCGATGATGATCGCGGACCATCCCGCACGCCGCGCTCCGTCGGGGTCGCGTCTACCCAGTTGTTGTCCGACTCGAACGGCTGCCGCGGAACTGATTCCCAACGGCACCATGAAGGTGAGAGCAGCGCAATTTAGGGCAATCTGATGACCCGCCAGGGCAATCGGTCCAAGCCTGGCGCACAATGCAGTCGCGGCCGAGAAGGCTCCAATTTCGCAAAGTATCTGGGTTGCTGCCGGGGCGCCCAATCTTAGCAGTGCTGACATTCTGCGAATATCAACTCGGACCGTGCTCAGCCAGCCCCGTCGTAAGCGTTTCGACTCCACCCAGAAAAGCGTAAATGCAAGGCAGAGAACCATGTAAATCCGCGCCCAGCAGGTCGACCAGCCCGAACCCGTAATCCCCATGGCGCGAAATCCAAAGTGCCCGTAGATCAGAATCCAATTGCCGGCAGCATTGATAAGGTTCGCGGAAATCAAGGCGAACATAATTGGGTGGGCCACATTCACCGCTTGCAAATACCGCCGGAGCGCGAAGTATGCAAGCAGAGGCAACGTGCCCCAATTAAGAGCACGCAAGTACGGACGCATCGGTTCGACAAGTTCCGCGCTGATTCCGAAACGTTGCATTAGTGCCGGCCAGAACGAGATTGCAAGCATTAGAACTGGCGTAAGCGCGATAGCAAGGAACAATCCATTCAATAAAGAGTGTCTGGCATCGTCTAAATCCTCGCGCCCGAATGCGTGCGCGACGAAAGTGTCCATGCCAAGCAGCAAGCCTCCGCCGAAAATGGCCACGCTGTTGTAAAGACTCTGGCCCAGGCCGGTGGCCCCAATCGCAACGGCACTATTCGGCAGCCGTCCGACCATGATGGTGTCGACGATGCCCATGCTCATCCAGCCCACCTCGGCCGCAATCAGCGGCAGGGCGAGGCGCAACGTGAGGCGAAAGTCCTCGCGCCAAAGGTGGAACGAAGCCCGATTGGTCTTAACAAACATTTTTGTTGATTGTGACTATATCAAGTCGGCTTCGTTGGTGGGCGTCTTCGTCGGGAATAACTATGAAGCTTTTGCAACGGCGAGAGTCGATTCACAAGGGCTCTCGCAAATGTTTTTGGAAATCCAATCGGCCGATCAGCGCGTATGAATGGTTCGTGTCCGCATCCAGGCCCAAATCTGCTAACATGATCGCTTGGTGAGGTTGCTATATGCCCCAATACGTGATCGAGCGGGAGATCCCAGGCGCAGGTAATTTAACGGATGCGGAATTGCAGTCGGTTGCCCGAAAGTCAGTCGGCGTGTTGAAGGAATTGGGACCGGAAATTAAGTGGCTCCATTCCTACGTCACCGGCGATAAAGTTTATTGTGTGTACCTGGCGCCAGACGAGGAAACGATTCGCGAGCACGCACGCCGTGGAGGTTTTCCGGCGAATCGCATCTCGGCCGTGCGCCGCATGATCGATCCCAACACCGCAAATTGACTTAACCGGAGTTTTGCGTCCGCAGATCTGATTCCGCGTCGCAGTTAAGTGCCTCCTGGATGGCTTGCTCGACCGGCATCGCCCAACCTTCCATCCACGCCGTCAGGCCCGCAGCATTGCCGAGCATTCGGCGTGCAAATTCCAGGGCTTTCTCCAGCCTGCGTTGCCCGGCAGGCAGGAGCGGAATGCCCAATTGTTGGCGAAGCGCGGCTGCGGCTCCAGCCCAGTGCAGCGATTGCTCAGCTTTCGATTGCGCTGCGGCACTCACAGCGAGACATTCGAGCGCTCTCGCGATGCCGCGTTTGTGACCCAACTCCCGGAAGAGCTTGATGCTTTCTCCGTACAGACGACGCGCCTCGGCGTTGTTCCCCTGATCGCAGCTTAGACTTGCCAGATCGGAGAGCGCGCTCGCAATTCCCCAGCTATCATGCAGTCGCCGAAACTCCGACAGGCTCTGTTCGCAATAGGAACGCGCGGCAACAAAATCCGCTTTTTCCCGAGCAACGTCGCCCAGGTAGTTTAAAGTCCACGCGACACCCGCGCCATCTCCGGCCTGACGGAACATCGTCAGACACTCATTGTAGAGCGAGGACGCGCGCTCATATTTGCCCTGCAACTTCATCACGCTGGCGAGATTGCTCAGGGCCCGGGCGATGCCAGCGGGGTCGCCAAGATCCTTCCACATGGCGAGACAGCGCTCGAAGAGTGAGGCCGCGTCAGTGAGTTCGCCACGATCGCGAGCGTTCACGGCCAACGCGTTAAGTGCGACGGCAACGCCGCGGTTATCGTTTAGCTCGACACAGGTATTGAGGCTCTCTTCGAACATTGGCAGCCCCGAGCCGTAATCGCCCTGCGCCGCCGCCAGAACTGCGGCAGCGAATAGCAGGCGCGCGCGTAGCTTCGGACGCGCCCCGGCTCCTTCCAACGCCAGGAGCCTGGCGATGGCATCACGGCCCTCCGCGAGATGCTCGCGTGTCTCCCAGAAGCGGAACAGTGCGGCGCCAAGGCGCAGGCCCCATTCGGCATCTCCCGTTTTGATCAGATAGTCAATCGCCAGGCGGAAGTTCTCATGCTCGACCTCATAACGGTCGAGCCATTCGGGTTGGGCGGCAATGTCCTCCGCACCTTCTTCGGCAAGCACGAGATAATAAGCCGCATGGGCCCGGCGAGTCGCAGATTCGTCGGTGCTCTCGGCGAGGCGTTCGAGAGCGTACTCGCGGATGGCGGAAAGCATAATGAAGCGCGTTTCTTGATCAACCTGCTCCACCTGTTGGCCTAAACTCTTGTCCACCAGCGAAGTCATCCCATCGAGCACGTCCAGCCCCAAGTCACCTTTGGTGTCGCACACGGCTTCCACTGCTTCCAGCGTGCAGCCTCCCGTAAACACCGAAAACCTTCGCAAGAGAGTTTGTTCAGCGTCATTGAGCAGGCCGTAACTCCACTCTACGGTGTTGCGCAGAGTTTGTTGCCGAGCCGGCAGATCGCGGGCCCCACCAGTCAGCAGGCTCAATCGGCTCTCGAGACGTGTCAGCATGGCGGACGGCGAAAGCAGCTTGATGCGCGCCGCCGCCAGTTCAATGGCTAAAGGCAGACCATCAAGGCGAGAGCAGATGGCCGCCACCGCGGGTGCGTTTTCCTTCGTCAGCGTGAATTGGTGCTTTACCGCCCGTGCGCGTTCCACGAACAGCTCGATCGCAGGAAGACGGGAAAGCACTTCGAGAGGCGGGATGGACTTGGGATCGGGCAGAGCCAGCGGTGGCACCGGAAATTCATGTTCGCCGTAGAGGTGAAGCGGCGCCTGGCTCGTGACCACGACTTTGAGTTTGGGGCCGGCACTGAGCATTTGCGCCGCGAGGGACGCGGCAGAGATCAGGTGCTCGAAGTTGTCGAGCACGAGGAGCATCGGCTGGCGCAGCCCGCCGATATACTCCATCAAGTTTTCTTGCAGCGAAGTATTTCCGGTCTCGCGCACGCCCACGGCTTGCGCGATCGCGGAAACTATCAAGCCACGTTCTCCAATTGCGGACAGCGCGACATAACAAACACCGCTGGGAAACTCGTCGGCCATTTCGCCCGCCACCTGCAATGCGAGCCGCGTCTTCCCGATACCACCCGGACCGGTCAGAGTCACCAGGTGTACGTCAGGGCGGCTCAAAAGCTGGCGGAGATCAGCCGTTTCGCGTTCCCGTCCAATGAATGCGGTGCGCGGCACCGGCAGGTTGCTGGGGCGAGGTTCCGATTCCCGGGCAGGCACATCGGCCAGGCGGTCGCGCACCGCAGCGAGGTCGCGAGCCAAATCCCGGGTGGAGGCGTAACGCTGCTTCGGATCCTTGGCAAGGCAACGCTCTACGATCCAAATGAAAGGAGCGGGCGCCTGCAGCGTTTTGGCGCCGAGGCGCGCGGGCTCATCGCGAAGGATTGCTGCTGTCGTTTCCGCATGAGTCTTCTTTCTGAATGCCGGGGTTCCTGTGGCCATTTCGTAAAGAACCGACCCGAAGGAAAATTGGTCGGAACGAAAATCCAGTTCCTCGCCAGTCGCTTGCTCTGGCGACATGTACCCGACAGTGCCCACTACCGTTCCATGCTCGGTGATGGTGGTGCTCGAATCCGCACTGCCGTGGTTGGGCTTATGAAGTTTCGCCAGACCGAAATCCAGCACCTTGGCCGTACCGTCGTGAGAAACCATCAGATTCTCGGGCTTCAGGTCTCGATGAATGAGGCCAATCTCGTGCGCTTTGGCGAGACCGTCGGCGATTTGCGCCGCGATTGCAACTAATTTGCGAAATGGAATCGGGCCCGAGGCCAGCAGCGAACGCACCGTATCTCCATCCACCAGCTCCATGGCGATATAGCGCGTGCCGTTCTCGTGTCCGAGTTCGTAAATCGTGACGATGTTCGGGTGATTCAGCGAACTGGCAGAACGGGCCTCCTGCTCGAAACGCCACAAGGCTTCCGGATGCGAACCGCTGTCGAGCGAAAGGGTCTTGATTGCGACTTCACGGTCGAGGCGCGTGTCTTTGGCGCGATAGACTTCCCCCATTCCGCCGGCACCCAGTCGCTGAAGAATCTCGTAACTGCCAAAGCGCGTACCCGGCGACAGGGTGGATGACAACGAACCTGAAGTGGAAGGTGGATTCATGGAACTTGCAGAAGCGGCTCTCGGCATGCCAAAGCGAACTTTTACCTAGTGCGCAATTACAGGTGAATAGTTTGCGGCTGCGACAGATCCGAAGGCAGCACCCCTGATGGGCTTATAATATCCCAGAATTCGGAGGGGATTTAATGGATATTCGATCGCTCCAGCGGCCCCTGAAAGATGGGTACCGGCAAGACCCGGGCAGTTCGCAAATCACGCTGATTGCGCGCGGCACTCAGGCTGACGCACCGATCGCTTGTTCTGTGGACTTGGGACGTGCAATCTACAAGGCGCAAGCGCACAAAGGAGTTGGTGGCGCCGGTACCGGAGCCTGCTCAGGAGACCTGCTGTTAGGCGCGCTAGCCGCCTGCGCCCAGATTACCTGCCAAATGGTCGCCAGCGCCATGGGAATACCCACAGAGGCGATCGATGTCACAGTCGAGGGGGATCTGGATCTGCAAGGAACCCTAGGAATCTCGAAAGAAGCCCCAGTTGGATTCCAGAACATCCGCGTCATTTTCGACATCCGCGCACCGCACGCAACGCCAGAGCAGTTACGGGCGTTGCAGGCCAAAACCGAACAATATTGCGTGGTGATGCAAACCCTGCAGCATCCGCCGCGGATTGAGAACGAATGGAAGCAGTAGAGAGCCGCCGATCAGAATTTGATCTCAGCTTTCTCGTTCAGTGCGGCTTGATGTTCTGATTTACACGGAATGAGTTCCCCGGATCGTAGCGCTTCTTGATCTTCGCCAAACGCTCGTAATTCTTGCCGTACGTCGCCCGGATGCGATCCTCGCCCTCTTCCATCATGAAGTTGACGTACGCGCCGCCGGCGGAGTAGGGATGAAGCGCGCTCCAATACTCCTTCGCCCACCTGGAGATTTTTTCCTTATTCGCCGGGTCCGGGTCGACCCCGACAATCACAGAACTCCACGTTGCGTCGCGGTAACCCCACGGCGTGGCACTCTTCTTGACGCGGCTGGCAGCGCCGTTGATCGGGTACAGATGCATGGTCGACTGCGTCGACGGCAGGTTGGCCGCGTGCTTCACATGCACCGCGATAGCTTCGTCCGGCAGAGTACGCACAAAATCGGCCTTCCAGTACCATTGTTGGCCCGGCGGATAGAGACCGTCGTGCATACTTTGGAGTACCGGATGCGGGATTGGCCCGACCATCTCGAGCGCCGGGGCCTTCACGCTCCGGATCGGCTTAAATACTTTCTCCCCCTTCTTGATTGGTCCGGTGTAGCACCACACTATGCCGCACATCTTCCTGTTGTGCAGGTGCTCGGGGAACGGAGCGACTGGCGGCACCGTGAGGAAAGCAAAGAACCCATAGAGGTCATTGGGCGCTTTTACCATGAAATCGCGGTACCAGCGCATAATCTCGACCGCGTCTTCCATCGACCACAGCATCGGACCGCCGTAAACCGTATGCACGCGTTGCGCTTTAAACAGAAAGGATGTCACGACGCCGAAGTTGCCACCACCACCGCGCACCGCCCAGAACAGGTCAGGATTTTCCCTGGCGCTGGCGGTAACGAACCGGCCGTCCGACAATACCATTTCGACGGCCAGCAGATTGTCGATGGTCAGGCCATACCGCCGCGTCAAGTAACCGATACCGCCGCCCAAAGTCAGACCGGCCACGCCGGTCGTCGAGACGATGCCCGAAGGAACTGCGAGGCCGAAGGCATGCGTCGCATGGTCTACGTCGCGCCAGAGCGCTCCGCCCCCGACCTGCACGGTCCTATTCTTCGGGTCTACGCGAACATAGTTCATTGGTGAAAGATCAATCACCAACCCGTCATCGCATACTCCCAACCCACCAGCGTTGTGCCCGCCGCCGCGGATGGACACCAGCATTTTCTGCTCGCGGGCGAATTTCACCGCCGCCATGACGTCGGCAACGTCAGCGCTGCGCGCAATCAGTCGTGGCCGCCGGTCGATCATCGCGTTATACACCCTGCGAGCCGTGTCGTAACTCGGATCGCCTGGCTCGATCAGTCCTCCGTGCAAGCGGGCTCTGAAATCTGCAATCGTCGCTTCATTCAGCATAATTAACACTGACCTCCGGAAATTTGACGTGTTCTACCACCGCAATCGGCTGCACAGGTTCGTGCGGCGTTACCGGGCAAACCCGGCGTCATCCGAAAATTCTGGCTAAACTTATTACTTGGAGCCTAGCTCGCACATAGTACGCCTCTCCTTCCGCGGAGACAACGAATTGGCCGCAAGAGCAGGTTCCCTGCGAGGTCGCGACGGAGAAATAGCGAAGTTCGTCGGGATTAGCGTACAAGATTTGGCAGCCGCCGAAGTATCCATCGATAGACTGAAGCAAGCAGGCCAAGGTCTACGGTCCTCTATGCCGGGCTTCGAGAAGGGGTAGATTGGATTCGCGGAGATTATCTGTTGCAAGTGATCGAAGTTTCCGCGCGACATTGCCTGCGCGTTCGGCTGGCCACTGGCTATGGCTAAGAGGGGGTCATTGTAGTGGAACCATTTCGGATTCACATCGCGGATGAGGTGCTCAATGATTTGCGGGCACGGTTGGGCCATACAAGATGGCCGGACCAGATACCCGGTATTGGCTGGAAACAGGGCACCGAGTTGGACTGGTTACGACGCCTCGTGTCCTACTGGGCCAACGAGTTCGACTGGCGTGGCTGGGAGCGAAGGCTCAACGCGTTCAAACACTTCACCTGGGAGGGCATCCACTTTGTATACCAGCGTGCGGCATCAGGTAAGGGTGTGCCACTCATTCTCACGCACGGCTGGCCCAGCAGTTTCCTCGACTACGTGAACATGCTGCCGATGCTCGAGCACTTCGACGTGGTCGTACCCTCTCTGCCGGGGTATGGTTTCTCGCCGCGTCCACCCAAGGTCGGCATCAACTACCGGTACGTCTCGGAGCGCTGGCACCGGCTCATGTCTGAGCTTGGGTATTCCCGCTATGGTGCGAGCGGTTATGATTTTGGGGCCGGGGTGACGACGATCCTTGCGCTCGACCACCCCGAGTCGGTGATCGGGATCCATCTCACCACGCTGGAATCGGATCTCGCCCCAGTGGTGGACGACGCGGAACTATCCGATAGCGAGCGCTCGTACCTTGCGGTGAACCGGAGCTGGGATATGACGGAACGGGGCTACAGCGCGATCCAGTCCACTAAGCCGCAGACTGTCGGCTATGGACTCAACGACTCCCCAGCAGGGCTCGCGGCATACGTGGGGGAGAAGTGGCACTCGTGGAGCGACGTTACGCCGAGCGACGACTTCCTCTGCGCTACGCTCACTCTGTACTGGATCACGCAAAGCATCACCTCGTCGATGCGCGACTATTGGGACAATCGCTGGCACCCGGTCGATCCCGCGTACGTCAGCACTCCCACGGCGTTTGGGCTTTTCGCGCACCAGACCGTTCCCGAGGGCGAACTGCCGCGTTCGTATTTGGAGCGCTTATACAACATCCAGCGCTGGACAGTCTTTCCGCGCGGCGGGCACTTCGCCCCGGCTGAGGAACCAGCGGCGGTCGCAGGGGATCTGATCGCCTTCTTCCGCGGCCTAAGCTGAGGCTATGCTGACGATCCGCACTTCCAAATGACGGTTAAGAAATTGTAAAATTCATCGCCAAAATACTTATTGGATGCGGGTGGCCCACCCTAACGTCGTGCTCTTCCATGTTAGGGTGGGAACTCTGACGGAACCGCTGGGCCCGATCGCGGGCATCACCATGCGCTCTTTGGCTTCCCTATCCCTCTGAAGCCGATCAATTTTACGAACTGAGCAAAGGGTTCACTGCCCCACCACCAGAGCTACAGCGCTCGTCTCAACACATAAATCACCCAGGGAGGGATCTTGGTTTCGTTCACCCATGAGTATGGCTCGTCGCCGTTGGCCAGTGGCTTGGAGACTTGGATCGCTTGTAGACTCGCCTCTCTATAGACCTCCCGATACGATTCGTCGGTCCAGAGGATGTCTTCGACGGGCCTCCGATCCTGGTGGTCGGTAACCACGATTCGCACGACATCACCGCTACGTGCGGCAGCGTTTTCCGGGAAGTCCTTGGTCGTGAACGAAGCCCACTCATGGATGTAGATGTCTGGAGACGAGACGACGCTAATGATGGTTCCGGCGGGACGAAGAAGGTTCCGTAGGTCTGAAAAGATGCGGATTTTCGCTGCACTCGAAATGTTGTCGAACGTGAAAAGTGAAACTATCAGGTCGAAGCTTTCTGGATCAAACTCGGCCAAATTGTCCCCCGGCACCATGCGGTAATCGCCCGAAGGATCCAGAGCGTGTGCGATGCGCAGCATGTCCTGCGCTATATCGACGCCGGTCACGTTGAACCCGAGTTTCCGCAGGAACCTTGTTGACCTGCCTGTGCCACAACCGAAGTCAAGCGCTCTTGTTCCAGTTACATGCTCGGCGAGAATCGCGGGCAGGTCACGGTATGCGAGATAGTAGGTGTTGGCAAACTCAAGCGTGGCATAGGCTTTGGCGCGACTGACATCCTCGTAGCAGTTGATGAAGTCCATTTTCACCTCTTCGCGCAGCCCTCTTGGCTCTCTCAGAGTCTGCCGTTCTCCCTCAGCAGCGCAGAACCCAACTGCGGCACTTTCGTCGTGAGCAGCTTGAAATCGGCCTTCTTGCTCCGATGGTCTGTCACCGCTATCCGAAACGCGAATTGGCCCGATACCCGCGTGCCCGACGGCACCGCCAAACCACTTTCCTGAATCCGGATCAGAATTTCTTCGTTCATTCGATTGAGCTCGTTCTCATCTGAGATTCCAGGATTGTAGTGAAAACATACTACGTCGAGTTCGACGGGCGCGAGTAGCTCCAGGCGCCGATTGCTCCTGACCAGGGCTGCCATGTAATGCGCCTGCGCAATGTTCTGTTCGATCAGACGGCCATACTTCAGGGAGCCGTGAGTTTTCAGTGAGAACCAGATCTTGAGAGCCGTGAAGTTACGGGCGAGGTCGATTCCACGCGAAGCGAATTCAGAAGCAGTCTGACACAGGCGAGTTTGCGGCTTAAGTCCCGTGCTTGCAATGAAAGATGGTGAGCGCGGAAGGAATCGAACCTTCAACCTACTGATTAAGAGTCAGTTGCTCTGCCAATTGAGCTACGCGCCCGTTTGTGGGTTCAGCTTCGCCCTGGGAAGTTCCGCGCGTTGCTGCGGGCTATGGGCGATTGCTCATGTTGCAGCCGGGAAGCTGCTCTCCGGAATCACCGTGTCGGGCGAATGCGAATACCGATGAAGAATATAACACAGCCGGTCACGATGCTACCAATGCGCGACCGACTGGAGAAGCGGTTCGGGACACGACAAGCATCCTTCCCCGGACGGGGACCACGCGTTTTTCAGGAGCGCTGTTGCAAGTCCGCCGCGAATGGCGCCACCGCGTCGGAAACGCTTCGATTGGGCCGGCGTGGCGAGGCAACCGGCGGACGTTGTTCCAGAGTTCCGAGCAGCGGAGTGTCGGTCAGCCCATTGGGTTCCAGCACGGAGACAAACCCGTGCCGGGCGCACATTGCGTCGATACGCTTTTGCTGGCGCCGGGTGAGGACCTTCACCGGCAAAGTTTCGAAGTTGCGGAAAATCCACAGCAGATAAAGCCGCTGGGCGAACGAAGGATTGAGATACCGCGGTCCCAGGGGAGTGAGCACACACAACACACCTTGGGACAGTTTTTCTATCCACATGACGGAATCACCTGACATTTGCAATCTCTAATGTCGTTGTCTTGGACCAGAGCAATCCAAGGGCCAGCATTATTGCACCAATCATGATGCAAAGGGAAGCAGAATTCTAACTTTTTCACAAATTTTCACAGGGTGACCTCGGAAAAATGACCGCGTCGCTCCCTCTGATTGCACGGTGGGCGAACCTGACTTGTCACAGAAGTCGCCGTCAGCCCGGAATCTCTGGCAGGGTCGCAATACTCTGGATACTGGCAGCTATGCCGAAACGACCGTCCGCGCCCCCCGGTTCGACCCGGACAACGGATGCTTGGCAGCACACCCAACGCTTTTCGCCGTTGGTGAACTGGGCAGGGAGCATGAGCACCATCTCGAGTTCGCTGCCTACGAGTATTTCGGAATTCGCGTAGAGAAAGATGCCGCTCGTACTCAAGTCGCGGGTATAACCGTTGGCTGCCTGGCTCTGCGGGGACTGGATGGAGACATCGAGGCGTACGGGTATGCGCTGACGGGAGCGCCGGTCGGATTTGGGGTCGGGCATAAGGTTGGTATTACCTCGAGTCGGAAACTGCGACGAACGCGCCCAGGCCGACCAGTGTGATTCCAGTAAAGGTGCGCTGCCTTCGGCGTAAGACTGCGGAGGATCTCAGGCGCGCTCCGATCGGAGCTGCCATGAACGTCACTACCAGATCGCTGGACGTGTTCAGCGCGACCGAGATCGTACCCAACAAGAGGAATTGCCAGAACACAGCGCCGCTAACCCGGTTCACAAACTGGGGGATGAAGGCGAGAAAAAAGATTGCCGTTTTCGGGTTCAGGACTTCCGTCGCGATGCCTTGCCAGAACGGGTTCCTGCGGGACTGGCCGGAAGCGATTTTGACACTGGAATCTTCGGCATCGCGCGCGCTGGCAATCATGCGTACACCCAAATAGATCAGGTACGCGGCGCCCGCATACTTTACGACGGCAAAGGCCGCGGCCGACGTAGCCAACACAATCGAAAGCCCGGTGGCTGCCGCGATTACATGGACGAGGCCGCCGAGGAATGTTCCCAAACACGACAGCACTCCCTCGCGACGGCCACCAGCAAGGGTGCGAGCCAGCACGTACAACATGCCAGGGCCAGGCGCGATCGCCAGCAGCGTCGCCGCACCAAGGAACAGTGAGAAGCGGTGAGGGTCGAACATGCGAATGATTGTAAATCGAGACCATAGCAGGTTGGGAAGGAATCGACTGCGCGTGGTTTGGCTTGAAGGGTTTAGCATGAAACCTTGACCCACCCGGAATCATCACGGCGAATTGGTTTGGCCCGCTCGCTTTCAAAGCTGGGCTATTGTTCGCGCTCAAAAGCTTCTGATCTCATCCGAGCCGGGCGCGTGGCTTTAAATGGCAGAATTTGTCGCAATCCGGAAGCGCCCGTGCGTTCGGAGCACGATCAGATCGAAGTAGATGGCCAGGAACTGACGGCACAGGCGAAGGTTTACCTGATGCTCAATAAGCCTCGCGGTGTGGTGACCACGGCTTCCGATGAAAAGGGCCGCGAGACGGTGTACTGGTATCTGGACGAAGGACTGCCGTGGGTCGCGCCCGTCGGACGTTTGGATAAGCCCAGCGAAGGGCTGCTGCTGTTGACCAATGATTCGGACTGGGCGGCATGTGTGCTCGCGCCCGAGACGCATCTCGACAAAACTTATCACGTGCAGATAGCCGCCATCGCGGACGCTGCGCTGATCGAATCCATTGCCAGAGGCGTTAGGGCGGCGGACGATGGTAGTTTCCTACGCGCCAGGAGTGCGCAAATTCTGCGTGGTGGTGAAAAAAATACCTGGCTGGAGATTGTGCTCGATGAGGGCAAGAATCGCCACATCCGCCGCATGCTGGCGCAGCTTGGAATCGAAGTACTGCGCTTGCTGCGCGTCTCTATTGGCCCCTTGGCGCTCGGCGAGCTCGCGAAAGGCGCTTCGCGACCGCTGACAGAAGGGGAAAAGCGAGCACTCGATCGAGCCATGTCGAAGCGGGCTGTGCGTGAAGGTCTCGGTCGCCAGCGGGTGAACGAAGCCGGGCGACGCGGACGATCCGAAAAATCACGGCGTCGACAAATGTAGTGGGTGGATTGTTTCTGGTCGCGGAATGGTCTTACTTTACGAAGGGAAGCGCAGACAAGACTTTCGCGGCGAGTTCGAGTTGTTGCAGGTCATCCTGGGAGAAATCCGGCCCGGCGGTTGCGGGGTCAAATCCCTTGCGGCAAACTTGCACTACGCCCAGAACCTTGCGTTGAGCGTCGAGAATCGGCGCGGACATCAGCTTTTGAATCGCGTTTTGCCCTGATCGTTCGACATCCTCGGACGGGTTGTTCAGCTTCACACTCTCGAAAATGCTGGCGTGTTTTACTTTCACAAAGGCATTGAAAAGTTCTGTCTTCTTGGTGGACGCGGTATGAGCGGCGACCGCAGAGGAACTCGAAACCGGGATTGATCCCGCGGTTTTGAGTTGTTCCGGGTGAATGAAGTTCAGCAGACCCTTTTCCAGCCGCATTAACGCAACTTCGGTGGGCCGAACTCCGAAAAGCTTGGCCAGAGCTGCACAGAATTGTTGTGGCGTCTCAGACTGACCGAGCACGTGCTCCACGGATGCGTTCGAAGCCCGCGCGGGAGCCGCCGCGGCACCGCCTTGTTCGGAATTTCGTTTGCCCGTCATTGTCGTCGTGGTCTGACGCAGGATTACCCCTTGCGTCAGGCATCACCATGGTGACGTATTGCACCGGCGGCATCAAGTTACTGAAGTACTTTCAAGCAGAGGCAGGTATTCTTGTTTATCCGTCTTCAACCTTTGGTCAGAGCAAAACCTTTATCGCGCCAGCCCCGGATGCCACCGTCCATCGAGAGCACGTGGGTGTAACCCATTTTCTGCAGGTTGTCGGCAGCCAGGGCAGAACGGAATCCGCCGCCACAATAAAGCACCATGGGTGTGTCCTGATCGGGCACGCGAGCCTCGACATCGCGCTCGATAATTCCTTTGCCCAGATGAACAGCGCCGGGCAGGTGATCGGCCGCGTACTCGCTTTCTTCGCGCACGTCGACCAGCAAGAACTTCTCCTTGCGATCGAGTTTCGCTTTGACGTCATCGATCGTGACTTCGCGGATGCGCTGCCTGGTATCTTCTACGATCTTCAGAAAACGAGGGGAATGCTGATGAGCCATGAGTTCCTCCCTATCGATTCAGAGTAAGCACTTCCGGCGTCGGTGCTCTAACGATGCCCGGAATTCGCTTGCCCCATTTTATCGGAGGAATGTTCTGGCAGGTTCAGTCGGGCTTCACGACTGGTTTGAGTCCGACGAAATTTCTGCGTCTTCCGTTTTAGCGGGCATAATCACGGCCGCCGAGCGGTCAAGTAATCGCTGCAAATCGACTTGTAAATTGCAGCGGTCCTCGTCGTCCAGTTCGTCAAATTCGAAGGGCTGCAGATAGCCTTTGGTCGCCCACATCGGAAACAGCATGCGGGCCTTGCTGCGAACCGTGCTCTCGCCGACGTGGAAAATCACTTCAACCTTGATCCCCTCATCCAGAGGAGCCTCCAACTGCAGCAATCCTCCGGTGACCGAAAGCTGGTGCAGTTTTCCCCGAGTTTGCCGTCCGTTTTCCAAACGAACCAGGGACAGGACGGTGCCCGCGAGTTTTACCCGCGGAGCTCGGGACGTGGCGCTAAACGAGGAAGCCTTGACCATACGCTATGCTCGACTATTTCATTTCCACCGCTCTGGGTGGGAGATTACGAAAGTCCACTTTGCATGGCGGCAGTCAACGTCTCGTAATCGGACCCTAAAGGCGTATGGGTCGGCATCTCCTTATTTGCGCAGCGACTACAGCCGCTGCCCCAGTCGCCGGCGCTTGCCCGACGGCCCCCTTTTAAGTAGGATCAGGCGCATGAAACCGACCCTGCACGCCGCAATTCTTGCCAGTATTGTGGTTGCCTGCTGTCTTTCACTTTCGGCACAAGATCTGCCGAAACCAGGCGAGGGCAACTATGTGATGCATGATTTTCACTTCCGCTCCGGGGAAACGTTGGCGGAACTGAATCTGCATTACAAGACGTTCGGCAAGCCAGTTGCCGACTCTCGTGGCAACGTAAAGAATGCGGTTTTGATTCTCCACGGAACTACCGGCTCCGGTCAGCAATTCGCGAGCCCGAATTTTGCCGGAGTCCTGTTCGGACCCGGCCAACTTCTCGACGCTAATCGCTACTTCATTATTCTTCCCGACGCGATTGGAAGTGGACATTCGACCAAACCCAGCGACAGTCTGCACGCCCGCTTCCCGCACTACGACTATGACGACATGGTGGAAGCGCAGCATCGGCTGCTCGCCGAAGGATTGAAGGTTAACCATCTGCGGCTGCTAATGGGCACCTCGATGGGCTGTATGCATTCCTGGATTTGGCTGGAGTCGTATCCCGACTTTATGGATGCGGCGATGCCCCTGGCCTGCCTGCCGGTGCAGATCGCCGGTCGCAATCGCATGATGCGCAAAATGATCATGGATGCGATTCTCACCGATCCCGGTTGGATGGGCGGCGACTACAAACAGCAGCCTGCCGGATTGCGCTCTGCTTTGGACATTTTCTTAATTATGGCCAGCAGCCCGCTGCAACTGCAGAAAGACAATCCCACACGCGACCAGGCCGACGCCTACCTCGATCAATTCCTTAAAGCCCGCTCAGCGACAATGGATGCCAACGACATGCTATATGCGTTTGATGCGTCGCGAAACTACGACCCGTCATCCAAGCTCGATCAGATTAAGGTGCCGGTAATGTTCGTCAACTCTGCCGACGATCTTATCAATCCGCCGGAACTGGGGATTGCCGAAGAGCAAATCAAGAAAGTCAAGAAGGGTCGCTTCGTTCTATTGCCAATCACCGATCAGACCCGTGGCCACGGAACCCACAGTTTGCCCGCGGTATGGAAGCAATACCTGGCTCAATTACTGGCGGAAAGCGAGCCTTAAATTCTTAGAAAGTTCTTATCGCTCGGATTCCCAAGCATCGAACCGGAATCCTCCAAACCCCCTGATTTCAGAGCCACCTCAGCCCACCCCGCAGTTCCAATTCAGGATGAAGCTTCCCCTGGTAACGATCGATTTATTACCGCTGTTACTTTACTGGTGAACCCGCCCGCCATAAGCTCCGATTTATGAAACTGAAC
Organism: Terriglobales bacterium; assembly: GCA_035604895.1. Taxonomy (GTDB): domain Bacteria; phylum Acidobacteriota; class Terriglobia; order Terriglobales; family Acidobacteriaceae; genus JABDBE01. The sequence continues at coordinate 68,632 of DATNHO010000081.1, forward strand.
GCCTTGCTGGTATCGCAGGATCGCCCGTCAATTCGAGTGTTGACGGCGCTTCTGGACGTGCTTCAAATCGAGCATCGGACGTGCGGCTCGTCTGGCGAGGCGGTGGAGTTGCTTGTGCATGGGCACCATTCGGCGCTGGTGCTGGATTTTGATTTGCCGGGCGCCGGCCAGGTCGCTCGAATGGCGCGCATGGCTTCGCCCCAGCGCAGGCCAGTAGTGTTTGCGATGGTCAGCGCGTTTACGCCGGTAGGCGGAGCGTTCAAGTCTGGAGTGAATTTTGTATTGTATAAGCCGTTGGCTTTCGAACAGGTGGCGCGTTCGCTGCGCGCCGGGCAGGGGTTCATGAAGCCTAACCCTCGCCATTCGCCTCGCCATCCCTTGGAAGCGCTGGTCTACCTTCAGTTTGGAGTGGCGGCGCTGCCCGCGATCGTGCTCGATCTGAGTGAGCAGGGTCTGGCGTTGCAAGCTCCGGAACCGCTGCCGCCGGTGCAAAATGTGCCTTTGCGTTTTGTCTTGCCCGGTACTTCTCACTTGCTGGAGGCGACTGGAAAAGTGATCTGGGCGGACGACGATGGTCGCGCTGGCATGTTCTTTTCCGGCCTTACTTCAGCTTCAAAGCATCATCTCAAGAATTGGCTGGCGAAGCGCGGCGCAAAAACAAGAAACGCAGTGCGCGCGCTTTTGCCACCGCAGAAGGCGCGGCGTTCGGCGCATGCAGCGCACTGAAACGCTTTTGTCACATTCGCGTTGATTTCCTTCCGTGCTAGACTCAGTTTTCTCTCGCACTGAAAACAACGCCGCATGAGCGAACTTACCTTCCTGTCAGCCGTTTCCATGGTTGAACAAATCCGCCAGAAAAAATTGTCGCCCGTTGAATTAATCGAAGCTCATTTTGCTCGCATTGGGAAACTGAATCCAAAGCTGAATGCTTTTGTGCAGGTGGATGTCGACGGCGCACGTCATCAAGCCCATGCGGCGGAAGATGCAGTCATCCGTGGTGAGAAACTTGGCCCGCTGCACGGTGTTCCGGTGAGCATTAAGAGCTCGATCGAAGTGAAAGGCTTGCGCTGCGAAGCCGGAAGCAAGCTTCGGACAGGCTTCGTGGCCGCGCAGGACGCGCCGTTGGTTTCGCGCCTACGCAAGGCAGGCGCGATCATCCTCGGCAATACGAACACGCCCGAACTACTCATGGCGTGGGAGACGGACAATCTTCTCTACGGCCGCACCAACAATCCCTGGGACCTGTCGCGGACTCCCGGAGGTTCGAGCGGCGGAGAAGCCGCTGCGATAGCGGCGGGATGTTCCGCCGGAGGAGTGGGCAGCGACGGCGGAGGCTCCATTCGCGTGCCCGCACACTTCAGCGGAATCTGCGGGCTGAAGCCCACGCCGGGTCGCATCCCTGCGACCGGTCACTTTCCAACTTCAGTGGGACCGTTCGCTTTGCTCGGTGTGGTTGGGCCGATGGCTCGCACGGTCGCGGATTTGAAGGCGTTGTTCGAAGTGATGCAGGGGTCGGATGACGGCGATCCGTCAGCCGCGCCCGTTCCCGTGCGCTGGCCGAATGGTGACGATCTGAAGAAACTGCGTATCGGCTATTTCGAGGATGACGGTCGGACGCCGGTGACTGCGAAGACGCGTGCGGCGGTCCGCGACGCCGCTGCGGCGCTAAAGCGCGCGGGATTTGCGGTTGAGCCTTTCCGTCCTGAAGGCCTCGAGCAGGCGCGGCAACTCTGGTGGCAGTTTTTCGGAATCGCCGGCGGAATGCTTTTAGGGCCGATGACCAAAGGGCGAGAGGCTGAACTCAGTCCAATTCTGAAACAATTTTCGAGTTGGGTTGCTGCCGAACCGTCGCACACGGCCCGGACATTACTCGATACCTGGATCATGCGCGATGTCGTGCGCATGCACGTCTTTTCCCAGATGCGCCAATATCCCATTTTGCTTTGCCCGGTCGCTGCAATTCCCGCGTTTCGTCACGGCGAGCGCAGCTGGAACATCGATGGGCAGACCGTGCAATATCTCGATGCGTGGAGCTACACCGAGTGGTTCAATCTGCTGGGAACGCCAGCGGTGGCCGTCCCCGTCGGACGTTCGAAGGAGGGTTTGCCGATTGGAGTGCAGATCGTCGCGCGTCCGTGGGAAGAAGAACTGGTGCTCGCAGTCGCTGCAGAACTGGAAACACAATGCGGACCGTGGCAGGCGCCAGCAATTAGTCTCAGGTAGTTTGTTGTCCACCGCGCGATTCTTCCGCTCTCCGCATAAGGTTTCCCACGGACGCAAGATTAAAACATTGATGGATTTATTGTTTCTCCACTTCCAAAACGCGATAACCTGTTTCCATGCAACCTCTGCCAGCAGCCTGATTGCCACAGGGATTGACACACGTACTCGATGCCATACTCAGCGCAATCTAGAGGCTTCTTCGGGACCCGGATGTTTTCCGGGCTGCTTGTCTTTTTGTTCATTTCGGCCGCCTATCTCTACACTTTTCCTCAACCAAACATTTTCTATGCGGTGATTGTTCTGCTGCACGCGGTTGCTGGAGTCGTCGCTGCGTTTCTTCTGATCACTTTCGTTTTCCGCTTGCTGCGGGAGGGAAGTGTCGCTGCGCGCTTCGGCTGGATACTCTTCGCTGCCGGCGCAATCGTTGGACTGATTCTAATCAAGACGGGTACACCGCGAGTGGAGTGGAACCTACTCTATGTTCACATTCTTCTGTCGCTCGCAGGCGTGGGCATCTTATTTGCAGAGTGGGCGGGGAATCGTGGCTGGTTAGCGCAGCAAATCGGAGGCTCGATTATTCGCTCTGCGATTTGCCTGCTTGCGCTCGCGGGACTCGGCGCGGGTGCCCGCTGTCTGCGTGAAGCGCGTTGGCAAAATCAAGCCCGCATTGTGAATCCTTCGATGCCACCTGCCAGCATGGCTGGCGAGGGCGATGGCCCCGATGGGCCATTCTTTCCCAGTTCTGCCCAGGTTTATGGAGGACAGAAAATCCCCAGCAGGTTCTTCATGGAATCCGACTCCTGCAAACGATGTCATGAAGACATCTACAACCAGTGGTTCAGTTCGGCGCATCATTTCTCGTCGCTCAACAATCAGTGGTATCGCAAAAGCATCGAGTACATGCAGGACACAATTGGCACCAAGCCTTCCAAGTGGTGCGGCGGATGCCATGATCCCGCCGTGCTCTACAGCGGCTTGATGGATACGCCGATCAAGCAGATCGTGCACCGTCCCGAATCGCAGGCGGGGCTGGGTTGCATGATGTGCCACTCCATTGCCGACGTGAAGAGCAGCATGGGGCAAGGCGATTTCTATCTCGAATACCCCAAGCTGCACGAAATGGCCGCTACCAGAAATCCGATCGAGCGGGCGGTGCATGATTTTCTGGTGAAACTGAATCCCGAGCCGCACCGCCGTGTTTTTCTGAAACCCTTCATGCAGAACCAGACTGCGGAGTTCTGCTCCAGTTGCCATAAAGTTCATCTCGACGTTCCGGTCAATCACTACCGATGGATTCGTGGCTTCAACGAATACGACAACTGGCAGGCCAGCGGCATATCGGGTCAAGGAGCACGATCTTTTTATTATCCCGCCAAGCCTTCGCAATGCGCGGATTGCCACATGCCGTTGACTCGTTCGAGCGATCAGGGCAATGTCGATGGAATGGTCCATTCGCATCGCTTTCCGGGCGCGAACACGGCACTGCCGACTGCTAATGAGGACGCAGAGCAGCTCAAAATCACTGAGGACTTTCTAAAGAACGGGGTCCTGAGCGTGGACATTTTCGCGCTCTCTCCAGCGCGGACACAGTTACCACTTGGAGTCGCCAGCCAGTCGGACCTTTCTACGACTTTCGCGGTCGGCGAGGAAGCGGAGACGAAGATTACTCCTGGCGAGGAAGCCGAAGTCCTGCCGGTCACCGCTCCGCTGAGCCGTGTACAAGCCTCAGTCCGTCGGGGAGATACGGTCCGCGTGGATGTCGTCGTCCGCACCAGGAAAATCGGCCACTTTTTTCCTGGCGGCACTGTGGACGCCTACGACACGTGGCTCGAACTGAAGGGCATCGACGACGAGGGGCAAACCATATTCTGGAGCGGGAGCGTCGAGGACAACGGCAAAGGCCCGGTAGAAAAAGGCGCGCACTTCTACCGCTCTCTACAAGTGGACGCGCACGGCAACGCCATCAACAAGCGCAATGCATGGGCCACCCGCGCCGTGGTGTATGTGCATTTGATTCCGCCAGGTGCAGCCGACACTGTTCATTACCGCCTTCACATTCCCGAGGGCGCAGGCAACAAAATCACGCTGCACGCACGCCTGTGCTATCGCAAATTTGCCTGGTGGAATACCCAGTTTTCATTTGCCGGCGTTCCTGATCAGACAAACACGAGTGTTACACCTGATTATGACGATAGGAAGTTTGCATTTGCGGGATCGCTGAAAGGAATATCGGCGAAGGAAGAGAAAATCCCGGACCTTCCCATCGTCGCGCTGGCCGAAGATGAAGTTACGCTGAACGTCGAGGCGCATAATGCGCTTCTACCGGAGCCGAAAACAATTTTGCAGGCGGGTGACTGGCAGCGCTGGAACGACTACGGCATTGGCCTGCTGCTGCAAGGCGATTTGAAAGGCGCGCAGGCGACTTTCGAGAAAGTGACGGAGATTGATCCTAAGAATCCTGACGGTTGGGTGAACATCGGACGCGCCGCAGTGCAGGAAGGTGACATGGATCGTGCCCGCACTGTGCTAGTGAAAGCGCTATCGCTGAGTCCGGACCTGGCGCGCGCCCATTTCTTCTATGCAAAAGTTCTCCGCAGCGACGGTCGCTACGACGATGCTGCCGATCATTTGCGCAAGGTTCTGACCCAATATCCACGCGATCGTGTGGCACTGAACGACCTGGGACGCATTCTGTTTCTCCAGCGCAAATACGCCGACGCGGTGAATGTGCTGCAGTCCGTTCTCGCCGTCGATCCGGAAGACCTGCAAGCGCACTACAACCTGATGCTCTGCTACAAAGGTCTCGGAGATGAGAAGTTGGCCCATGATCACGAGGTGCGATATTTGCGCTTCAAGACCGACGAGGCCTCGCAAGCCATCACCGGCCTATACCGCCAACTGAATCCCGAGGACAATAACGAGCGGCAAGCCATTCACGAACATGTTTCTGGACCGCTGGCGTCAGATCGGGTCGAGCCGGGTCTTCGACCCGTCCGGTTCGAGCGAAAATCAGGTAATCGAATCGCCGCGGCAGGGGCTTTAAGATAATGTGCAACATGCTTGTAACGTTGTTTCTTTTGCTTTCCGCCATATCGTCGCCTGCGCAGCACATCCAATTTCGCGACATTACTAACCAAGCCGGCATCCGCTTCGTTCACAATAACGGCGCCTTCGGCAAAAAGTTTCTGCCCGAAACGATAGGCTCGGGTTGTGCATTCATCGATTACGACAACGACGGCTGGCCAGACATTCTGCTGGTGAACAGCGAAGATTGGCCCGGGAACAGGAGCGCTGACTCCACGCTCAAGCTCTATCACAACAACCACGACGGCACATTCACCGATGTGACTCGCAAGGCAGGCCTGGCAGTTTCCATGTACGGCATGGGTGTTGCCGTTGGGGATTACGACAACGACGGCTACGATGACATCTTCATCAGCGCTCTCGGCCAGAGCCACCTGTTCCATAACAACGGCAATGGCACGTTCACCGATGTGACGAAGGCCGCTGGATTGTGGGGACCGAATGAGTTCTCGACCAGCGCGGCGTGGATGGACTTCGATCGCGACGGAAAATTGGATTTGGTAGTCGCGAACTATGTGCAATGGTCTGAGAAAAGCGATCTGTACTGTACGCTCGATGGTGCGCACAAGTCTTATTGCACGCCGGAATCGTATAAGGGTTCGTCGGCACGACTTTGGCATAACCTGGGCAATGGAAAATTTGAAGACGCCACTCAGAAAGCCAAGTTCTATGATCCGACTTCGAAGAGCCTGGGCGTGGCCATCGTCGACTACAACGGGGACGGCTGGCCCGATATCCTGCTGACCAACGATACGCAGCCAAACAAGCTTTACTTGAACAAGCACGACGGCACGTTCGAAGAGAAAGCGGTTTCCGCCGGAATCGCGTTCAGCGAAGACGGCGTGGCCCGCGCTGGCATGGGCGTAGATGCGGCCGACTACGATCGTTCCGGCCGCCCGAGTTTCATAATCACCAATTTCGCCAATCAGATGCTTTCGCTCTATCACAACGAAGGCAACGGGCTATTTGTGGACGAGGCGCCGCAGTCCGAGGTCGGACGCGCCACCCTGGTGACGTTGGGCTTCGGCTGTTTTTTCTTCGACTATGACAACGACGGCTGGCCGGATATTTTCGTGGCCGATGGACACATCGAGAACGAAATCGAACGGGTGCAAAAGCGTGTGACTTATGCCGAGCCGCCACACGTTTTTCGAAATCTCGGAGGGGGAAAGTTTCAGGAAATGACCGCTACTCTTGGATCCGCGTTTGCCAGCCCGAAAGTCGCTCGCGGTGCGGCCTACGCTGACATCGACAATGATGGATCACTCGACGTTCTAATAACCACCAACGGCGGCCGAGCCTACTTGTTTCACAACGAAGGCGGCGGTAGTCACAGCCTGCGCGTAAAACTGGAGGGCACGAAGTCGAACCGGGATGGCATTGGAGCTGTCGTGCGCGTGACCTCTGGTAAAGATTTGCAGTGGCAGATGGTCCACAGTGGCTCCAGCTATTTGTCGCAGAGCGAACTGGTGCTGACCTTCGGCTTGGCAGAAAAAACAAAGGTCGATTCGATTGAGGTTCAGTGGCCCAGCGGCCAGGTCGACAAGCTCTCGAACGTGCCCGGAAATCAAACCGTTACGATTCAGGAAGGCAAAGGAGTGCTCGCAAACAGAAGTTACACGAAGCCGTGGACATGGGCCGCGCCGAAATAGAAATTCAGCCGCCCGCGTCATTGCCGTGACACTTCGAATCCTACCTCCCCCTGCCGCGTGATTTTCCTTTGTGTACCTTCGCGTCCCTTGTGGTTAACTGGGATTTCGCATGACTAAAACGACTTGCCTCGCTTGTGCCGTCGTCGTTCTGGCCGTGATTGCTATCTTCGCAGCCGCGCTACAAAGTTCGCCCACCACGAAGGAAACGGAAAAGTCGCTCGAAGCCGCGCGGCTTAACAATCTAGGTGTCGCCTACATGGATCAGCAGCTTTTCGAAAAAGGACTGAAGGCGTTTGAACAGGCTGCCGCGCTCGACTCCAAGTTAACTATCGCTCCCATGAATCAAGGCATCGCGTTGCTCAACCTCGGGCGGGTCGATGCGGCCCGGCAAGTTCTTGAGCAGGCCGTGAAACAGACTCCTAACGATTCCCATGCCTGGTACAACCTCGGTATGCTGGAGAAGAACTCTGGGAATCCTCAAGCCGCAGTCGATGCGTTCCGTCGGGTCACTGGAATTGATCCCAATGACGCAGACACCTGGTATTTCCTCGGCGCGTCCTACGCCCAGAACAAACAGTTTACCGAAGCGATCGCTGCATTCGAGCATGCGCTGAAGGAAAATCCATTGCATGCTTCAGCCGAATTCGGGCTCTCACGCGCTTATCAACAATCGGCTGATCTCGTTCACGCTCGCGAACATCTGACGCGATTCCAATTCATCACGCAAAACAAGTTGGGTGTGCCAATCAGCTTGGCATATGGCGAGCAAGGGAGGTACTCGCTCGCGGAAGAATCGCCCTCGGTTCCGACGAAAGTCCCCCCAGAGATCATTGTGCGATTCGTGAACGTCACGCAGGAGGCGGGCCTGCCATTCAGGGAACCGGCAGGCTCCGGAGGCAACCCAGGTCTACGCCTTGGCCCTGGGGCTTGTTGGCTGGACTACGACGGCGACGGCCGCATTGACCTGTTTATCCCAGGCAGAGGACTGTATCGCAATCTGGGAAACAGGTTTGAGGACGTGACGGCTAAAGCGGGTATCGAGAAGGGCGTGGGGAGCCTCAGTTGCACGGCCGGCGACTACGACAACGATGGTGCTCCGGATCTTGCGTTAGGTGGCAACCGCATAATGCTCTTTCACAATGAGAAGAACGGAACGTTCAAGGACATGACTGAAGTGGCAATACCTGATAGCACAAAGTCCGCTTGGTTTAATCTCAGCGTTCTATTCATCGATTACGATCACGACGGCGACTTGGATCTGTACGCTACGCGCATGCTACCTGAATCTGAGCGGGGTCTTGATCGACCCACTGCGCTTAGCTACCACGATCCTCATGTCCCTAATGTCATGTGGCGAAATAACGGAAACGGAACGTTTACGGACGTAACCGATTCGATTGACCTGGCAGGTACGGACCCGGGTCTCGCAGTCGTGGGCACCGACTACAACAATGATCGTGCCGTAGATTTGGTCCTCACGCAATGGAATGCCGTCCCAGCGATCTATGCAAATCCACGGGACGGGAAGTTTATTCAGCACCAACCGTGGTCAGATGACATGTCACGACTCACAAATGCCGTCGCGGTCCTCGACTTCAACCACGATGGTTGGATGGACTTGGCCTTCACACACTGGGGCCCACCCGGCTTGACGCTATGGCGCAACAAGGAAGGCAAGAGCTTCGAGCGAGTTGAGCTTCCGGCCACAAACTGGGTTCGTGCTTGGGGCGTTGCCGCCATCGATTACGACAATGATGGCTGGGTTGATCTCGTGGCTGTCGGTGAAACCGCTGATGGACACGGCGAGGTACGTTTGTTCCGCAATCTTGGGCCGAACGGTTTTAAAGATGTTACGGCCGACGTTGGCCTGGATAAGATTCAGCTCAAAGACCCGCGCGCAATCATCACTGGCGATTACGATGGCGACGGGGCGATCGATTTGCTCATCACGCAAAATCACGGCCCAGTCGTCTTGCTCCGAAATGAAGGCGGCAACAAAAACCACTGGCTGCGCCTCAATCTGAGAGGGCTTGCTGACAACAAGAGTGCGATCGGGACCAAAGTTGAAGTCTTCGCGGGAGGGAATCGGCAGAAGTTCGAGATCGCAGGATCATCCGGCTACCTCGGACAGAATTCTCCGTATCTCACCGTTGGCCTCGGACAGTCGACCCAAGCTGATGTGGTCCGCATGCTTTGGCCGACGGGCGTTCTACAGGACGAAGTCGAAGTCGCCGCCGATCGCGAACAAAAATTCATGGAGATCGACCGTCGCGGCAGCTCCTGTCCCACCCTTTTCGTTTGGGATGGCGGACACTACCAGTTAGTTGGGGACATGCTTGGCGCCGGCGTGGTCGGCCATTGGGTCGGGCCTGGCCAGCGCGATATTCCGCGTCCTACCGAATACATCAAGATCGATCGCAGCACGATTCGAGAGAAAGACGGCAAGCTCAACTTCCGCTTCATGGAGCCGCTTGAAGAGTCCGTGTATCTGGATCAGGTGAAAGTCGTCGCGGTAGATCATCCGGCAGACCTCGACGTTTATCCCAACGAATACTTTGCCAGCAACCCGCCGTATCCGCCGTTCAAGGTCGTGGTCAGCCGGGGCGCGCGCCCGCCAGCCGCGGCGCAGGACGATCACGGCCACAACGTGCTCCCTGATCTAATGGCGCATCGTTACTTCGGCGATTTTGCCTTAACCCAATTCGCGGGCTTCGCCAAGCTGCACACTCTCGAACTGGATCTTGGCGAGCCATACAAGGGCGGTCCGCTCTGGTTGCTGCTGCACGGCGAGGTCGAGTATTACTCCGCAAACAGTATGTACGCCGCGTCACAGGCGGGCGTGGACTCGATTTCTCCCTACGTGGAAGCGCTCGACGCCAAAGGGAAATGGATTCGCGTGGTCGACGACATGGGTTTCCCCGCTGGCGGCCCGCGCACCATGACGGCCGACTTGACCGGAAAGCTACCTCCCGGCACGCAGCGCATCCGGATTTCGACCAACCTTCAGATTTATTGGAACAGTATCTTGATTGACCGGACGAGTCAGGATCAGGACGTTCGCCTCACGCCGGTTCCGCTGGCTCGCGCCGATCTGAGCTTTCACGGATTTCCGTTGAAGATCGAAGGCAAGCCCCCGGGCAACGTCGCGTACGTGTACGAACAAACGAGCCTGACCGGGCCCTACACGCGTCCGGCGGGCGCCTATACGCGTTACGGGGATGTGCTCCCACTGCTGACTTCGCTTGATGACGAGTTGGTTGTTCTTGGATCGGGGGATGAAGTCGCTTTGGATTTCGATCCTTCAAAACTTCCTGCTTTGCCCAAGGGCTGGGTCCGTGATTACTTTTTTGTCGCCAACGGTTACGAGAAAGACATGGACTTCTACGCCTACGACTTCAGCGACGTCGACCCGCTGCCCTTCAGCACTATGCCCGGATATCCGTATCCCTCGGACAAATCATTTCCGCTCGATGACCAGCACCTGAACTACATTCTGGAGTACAACACGCGCTACATGTCGGGGAATGAAGCACGAGGCTACCGGTTCGCGTACCCTCCGGCAAAGTGATGCGTCGGCCCGATCGAGTGGGCTCAATCGTTTTAATAGTTGACAGTTGCGCTGCGGCGTAATCCAATACCCGCACATGGCCTCCGCTTCTACAGGCACTCCTGCGCGTCTACGGCGAACGCTGACTCTTTGGGACCTGATCCTTTACGGCGTCATTGTGATTCAGCCGGTCGCGCCGCTGTCCGTGTTCGGTGTGCTCAGCGATCGCGGTCGCGGGCACGTGGTCACGACTGTTCTTATTGCGATGGTGGCGATGCTGTTTACCGCCATCAGCTACGGCCGTATGGCGCGGGCTTATCCCAGTGCTGGTTCCGCCTTCACCTATGTTGGTCAGGAAATCAATCCTGCGCTGGGTTACGTGACCGGGTGGAGCATGGTGATGGATTACCTGCTCAACCCCATGATCTGCATCATCTGGATCAGCCAGCAGGCACATGTGTTTGCTCCCGGCGTGCCGTATGGTGCCTGGGCTGTTTTCTTTGCTCTGGTCTTCACCGCTTTGAACGTTCAGGGAGTGAAGACCTCAGCCCGGGTGAACACCGCGCTGGCAGCGGGAATGGGAGTGGTGATCGCGATATTCTTCGTGGCGGCTGCTCGCTATATTTTTGGCAATCCGCATGACGGGGCCGCGTTTTTTACACGTCCCTTTTATGATCCGCAGACGTGGAATACGAAAGCCGTGCTGGGCGGGACTTCCGTGGCTGTGCTGACCTACATTGGATTTGATGGCATCTCAACGCTTTCGGAGGAGGCGGAGAATCCGCGACGGAATATTCTGCTGGCGACCGTGCTGACGTGCCTAGTGATCGGTGTTTTGTCGGCGGTTGAGGTTTATGCCGCTCAACTGGTATGGCCCGCATCGCAGCCTTATCCCAACATGGACACTGCATTCACATTTGTGGCAGGTCGTGCGTGGCCCCCGCTTTTTGCGATTATCGGATTCACCCTGGTCGTCGCCAATTTCGGGTCGGGCATGGGAGCCCAGCTGGGAGCTGCCCGCCTACTCTACGGCATGGGCCGCAGCAGCGCTCTACCGAAGTCGTTTTTTGGCGCGGTGGATGCCAAACGGCACGTTCCTCGCAACAACGTGCTGTTTGTCGGTGCGCTGGCTCTGGCTGGGGCTTTCTTTCTGCCCTGGGTGGCGGCAGTTCCGTCAAAGGTCCTTGGATTTCTCACCGGCGGATACGGCAAGGATTTAGGGACGACGACCAGCGGCTACGAACTCGGCGCGAACTTACTGAATTTCGGCGCCCTGATCGCTTTCATGGGCGTAAACGCGGCCGCCTTTGTTCGCTACTATCTCCATGAAAAAGAAAAAAAGCTGAGCAACCTATTACCGCCCGTCTTAGGCTTCGTGATTTGCCTGCTCCTCTGGTTGAACCTCAGCACCATGGCGCTGATCTTTGGAGCCATTTGGATGGCCATCGGGATCGCCTTCGGAGCGTGGAAAACGAAGGGGTTCCGCAGCAACCTGGTAGACTTCGAACTTCCGCTGGAAGAGGGTTGACGAATTAAAGTCAAACTGACCTGTCAGTTCGCAAGAAGAAACAACATCCCGGCGACGTACCAAACTGTGTCCAACCATGGATATCGTTTGCCCAGGCCAAGAGACTCCAGAAACAGTGGTCCAGAAAACAATAACGGGAATCCAGCTTCGGTATTTTCGATTCATGGAGACCCTCAACCCGTCTGAATCTGACCCTTCTAACGTCGGCCCAGGGGCAACAGCAATCAAAATGCCGCGCTTGGTTTATAATATTTAACTCGCCCTTGTACTCCGGAGTGATAAGACAATGATTCGATTTCTGCAGACGCCTGGCCCGATCAAGAAAATTGTTCTTGGCGGATTGCTGACCATTATTTCCGTTTTCATGGTGATCACCTTAGTCCCTGGTTTCGGCAGTACTGACTTTTTTGGTAGTGCGCCTACGCGCGGAGTTGTGGCCAAAGTGGCGGGAACCGATATCACCAGCCAGGAAGTTCAGCGTCAGGCGCGGGACATGGTGCACCAGCAATTCCCGCGTGGCGGGGCACAGGCCTCAATGTTGTTGCCCTTTTTTGCATCCCAGGCAGCTCAGCAATTGATCCAGCGACAGGCTCTGGTCGCTGAAGCCGAGCACCTCGGCTTGCATGCCACCGACGAGGACGTGCGCGACGAATTGCAGCATGGCCGCTACGGTGAGACCTTTTTCCCCGGCGGAAACTTCATCGGAGAGGCCGCTTATGAGGAATTGCTGCAACAGCACGATCTGACCGTCGCCCTCTTCGAGAACGGAGTCAAGGAAGAGATCCTGATCGACAAACTGCGCAGCCTGGTCGCAGGCAGCGCCATGGTTACCGACGGCGAAATCCGACAGAAATTCGAGAAGGACAACACCAAGGTCAAGTTCGACTACGCGGTCTTGCGCAAGGACGACATCCTCAAGGGGTTGCATCCCACAGACACGGAATTGAAAGCTTTCTACGATCGCAACAAAGCGACCTATAACAACTCAATTCCAGAGAAGCGAAAGATCAAGTATGTGCTCATCGATACTGCGAAGCTTCAGGGAGAGGCTCAAGTCAGCCAGCAGGATCTGCAGGCCTATTACGATCAGCACCGCGACGAATTTCGCGCCCCGGAGCAGGTCAATGTTCGCCAGGTCCTGATCAAGACTCCTCTCCCCGGTACAGACGGCAAGGTTGATCAGAAGGGCGTGGACGACGCGCGCAAGAAAGCGGATGACGTTCTGAAGCAGGTGAAAGCCGGAGTTAAGTTCGAAGATTTGGCCAAGAAGTATTCTGAAGACCCAAGCAGCAAAGATGGAGGGTCGGTGGGTTGGATTAAGCGCGGAGGCTTTCCCGTTCCCGAGGTGGACAAAGCCGCTTTCTCATTGGCCAAGGGTGGCACCAGCGACGTGATCAATGCCGGCTACGCTTTCGTCATTCTTCGCGTGGAAGATAAGCAGGACGCTCACATGAAGACGATCAGCGAAGTTAAGGATCAGATCGAACCCATTCTCAAGGAGCAGAAAGCCCAGCAGGCCGCTGACGCCGAGACGAGCGCGTTGCTTTCGCAGGCGCGGGCAGCTGGCCTGGACAAAGCCGCTGCGGCGAAAGGATTGCAGGTGGTAGCAACTGACTTTATTGGCCGTGCGGATTCGCTGCCCGGTCTAGGCAGTTCTCCGCAGTTCACGGAGGCAGTATTCAGTGCGGCGGAAAAATCTCCGCCGGATCAGGTACAGGTGCCGCAGGGCTTTGCGGTATTCGAGTTGGAAGCCATCAAACCGCCTGCCACGCCCACCTTTGAGGAGATTCGCAGCCGTGTGGAGACCGAATTCAAGAACGAGCGGTCTGGCACGTTATTGACCCAGAAGACGCAAGAACTTTCCGACCGCGCGAAGGCCGATCACGATTTGAAGAAGGCGGCGAAAGAACTGGGCGCGACCATGAAGACTAGCGACTTCGTGCTGCCGGATGGACAGGTTCCCGATATTGGCTCGATGTCTGGTGCCGCTTCCGTTGCGTTCAGCCTGAAACCTGGCGACATCAGTGGTCCCGTCGACAGCGGCAATACTGGTGTGGTGCTGGCAATTCTGGACAAGCAAGCGCCGACTGATTCGGACTTCGCCGGCAAGAAGGATCAGATCCGCGATACGTTGGTGCAGAATAAGCAGTCCGAATTATTCGGGCTGTTCATGGCTAACCTGCGCGAGCAAATGGAAAAATCCGGAAAGATTAAGATCAATGAGCAAGAGATGAAAAGTCTAACCAAGCAGCAGGCCGAGGGGGACGAGGGCGAGTAGCGGGTCAGTATCGATTACCTGCAGCTAGATGTCGAAGTTGGTACCGGGTAGATTCCACGTGGCAGAGAATAAGCTGAGCGAGAAGCAAGGACGCCGAAAGCCTTTCTCGCTTCGATCCTGATCATAGCCTCATAACTCAATTGGAACAGTAGTCAAATGTCATTCCCTCGCTCGACCGGAATACTGCTTCACCCCACCTCGCTGCCATCGCGTGGAGGCATTGGTGATTTCGGCCCAGCTGCCTACGAGTTCCTTAACTTCCTCGCGTCGGCACGCCAGGGGCTGTGGCAGGTGTTGCCGCTGGGACCACCCGCGAACGGGAATTCGCCCTATTCTTCGACCTCGGCCTTTGCCGGCAATCCATTGCTGATTAGCCTGGAGCGTTTGGTGGAGCACGGTTGGATCGGGGCTTCGCGGCTGGATGAACTTTCCGATGCAGACGGTCTCATCGATTACGACCGGGTTTACGAGTACAAGATACCTCTGTTGAATGAGGGCGCTCACAAGTTTGTGGAATGCGCGCCTGCAGCCGCGCGATCTCGCTTCGAACGATTTCGCGTTGAAAATGAATGGTGGTTGGAAAACTTTGTACTCTACGACGCCTTGAGGGAGCGCTATCGCAAACAAAGTTGGAATGCCTGGCCGCTCGAACTGGCGCGTCGCGATGCGGCCGCGATGCAGACCGCTCGTACGGAACTGGCTTCGGAGATGTCCGTTCGCAGGGTAATCCAATTCTTTTTTTTCGAACAGTGGCGCGCCTTGCGTCTCTACTGCGCGCAGAAATCCATCCGCGTGATCGGTGATATTGCCATCTTTGTGGATTACGATAGCGCCGACGTCTGGGCAAATCGAGAATTATTTCGCCTGAAGGACGACTTCGAGCCTGAAGTTATTTCGGGCGTTCCTCCAGACGCGTTCAGCGCAACCGGCCAGCGGTGGGGAAATCCTCTTTACGACTGGAATGCGATGCGCTCGCAGAGCTACAGATGGTGGGTGCGGAGGTTGCGCTGGGCAACCCAGACTTGCGACTTCATTCGCCTTGATCATTTCCGCGGCTTCGCGCAGTTCTGGGAGATCCCCGCAAGCGAGCCTACGGCAATCCACGGCCGTTGGGTGGATGGCCCTGGAGACGAGCTGTTCAACAAGTTGCGCGAGGAATTGGGTGGGCTACCATTCTTTGCAGAAGACTTGGGCTACATTACCCCTGACGTGCATGCACTGCGCGAGCGTCATCAGATTCCCGGCATGGCTGTGTTGCAGTTTGGTTTTAGCGACGCTGGCGCGCACGTTTATCTGCCGCATCGCCTCTCTTCCGATCGCGTGGTCTACACCGGCACGCACGACAACGATACGACTCTGGGCTGGTGGAAGTCGGGCGCGAGCGATCAAGAACGCCGGGCGGTTGAAAGCTACGTTGGACATTGTGAAGATGGAATCAACTGGGCTTTCATTCGCGCGGCGCAGGCTTCCGTAGCCAGCTTCGCTGTGTTTCCTCTGCAGGACGTACTGGGGTTGGGCAGCGAAGCCCGCTTGAACACGCCGAGCGTAAAGACGGGCAACTATCATTGGCGATGCAAGCCGGGCTCGCTCGCCCCAAACCTCGCCCAACGCCTGGCGACGCTAGCCGAGGTTACCGACCGGCTACCTCAGCCAGTTGCCGTACCGCAAGCTGAAGACTTCGTCGCCTGATTCGTGAAAACTGCCAACCAGCCATTGTGAATGTCGCGTGACAAAAGGCCTGGATGCTTGGAGCGGCACCGCGGAATCGTGTATAGATGTAGACGAGGTTGGGAGTGATACGGAGTGGAGAGTTCGATCATCGAAGCGCGCGCGGTCGAGAAGTTCTACGTCCAGCCGGACGGGAACCGCATTGAGGTCATTGCGCCCACCAATCTCGAAGTCCGTCCGGGAAAGATCGTTGCTCTCCTCGGGCCGTCAGGCTCTGGAAAGTCCACACTGCTGCGCATGCTGACAGGGCTCTCCATTCCTTCGTCTGGTGAAGTTTTCTGGCACGGCGAGCCCATTGATCACCATCCTCCCAACGTCGCCATCGTTTTCCAGAGTTTTGCTCTTTTTCCCTGGCTCAACGTGCTGGAGAATGTGGAAGCGCCGCTGGAAGCGCGTGGAGTCGGTGCCATTGAACGGCGCAAGCGCGCGCTGAAGATGTTGGATACCGTCGGCCTCGACGGCTTTGAAACTGCTTACCCTAAAGAGCTTTCGGGCGGGATGAAACAGCGGGTAGGCTTTGCCCGCGCACTCGTAGTCGAGCCCGAAGTGCTGTTCATGGACGAACCGTTTTCTGCTCTTGATGTTCTTACGGCAGAAACTCTTCGCGGAGAACTACTCGAGCTCTGGCTGGGCA
This sequence comes from Terriglobales bacterium, assembly GCA_035604895.1. Classification (GTDB taxonomy): domain Bacteria; phylum Acidobacteriota; class Terriglobia; order Terriglobales; family Acidobacteriaceae; genus JABDBE01. The sequence continues at coordinate 85,306 of DATNHO010000081.1, forward strand.
AGAAAATGCCGACCACTGCGATCTTCATAGTCACGCACAATATTGAAGAAGCCGTGCTGCTTGCCGATCGCGTCATCGTTTTAGGAAAAAATCCCGGACGTATCCGTTCCGATTTCGAAATTGGCCTGGCCTACCCGCGCGACCGCAAAGCAAATCGTTTTGTGGAGTTCGTGGACTATATCTACAAAATCATGACTCAACCCGATGTGCAACCCGAAGCGCTGGTGCCCGGGCAAGCGTCCACAGTGCCCGCACGTGCGCCAAGGCAAAAATACCAGATGTTGCCACACGCTCGGACTGCGGGGGTCACGGGTCTGCTCGAAATACTCCACGATGGCGGCGGCGAGGCTGACCTCTATCGTCTCGCTGAAAAGTTAGCCATGGATGTCGATGACCTTTTGCCTATCATCGAGTCCGCAACCATTCTCGGTTTCGCCACCCTGAACGAGGGTGACGTTCATATCACACCCGAGGGGATAGTCTTTGCTGAAGCCGACATCCTCAACCGGAAGATTCTTTTTCGCGAAGCAGCACTCAAGCACGTTGCCATTCTGCAATGTATCAATAGCGTTCTCAAGGCCAAATCTGACCATTCCATCCCGGACGAGTTCTTCCACGATATTCTCGACGAACATTTCAGCCAGGACGAAGTTGAGCGGCAGTTCGAAACCGCGATGAACTGGGGACGCTACGCTGAGATTTTCGACCATGATCCGCAGAACGGGCGCCTGGTCCTCACCGAGCCTGGTCCGGAGCCCAATCACCACCTATCCGCGGCGAAATCATGAAAAAAGGTGCAGGGATCCGAACCATCTCTCCGCTTCGTCTGTGGTCTCTATTGCCGCAGCTAGAGACGTCGCATCTTCCAGACGTGCTGATGTTTGCCTTGGTAATCGCGGTGTTCTACAGCGTTTTGGTGGTGGGGCGAACCTGGCTCGGCCCGTTTACGCCATCGGTTGAAATTTCACAAAATCCGTGGGCGCTTCCGGCCTATGCAGGTTTGTCGTTGTTGCGCATATCGCTTGCGTATGTTTTGAGCTTGGCATTCACACTTGTGTATGGCTATATCGCTGCCTACAACGCGAAAGCCGAGCGCTTCATGATTCCGCTGTTGGACGTTCTGCAATCCATCCCCGTGCTGAGTTTCTTGCCCGGAGTGATGCTGGCCATGGTCGCATTATTTCCCAGCCGCCAGTTGGGCGTTGAATTGGGAGCAATCCTCCTCATTTTCACCGGACAAGTGTGGAACATGGCATTTAGCTTTTATGCCTCGTTGAAGAGCATCCCGCGTGAGATGCGCGAAGCAGCCAAGATTTACGGATTCAGTTGGTGGCAACGCTTCACCGAGATCGAACTGCCCTTTGCCGCGATTGGCCTGGTCTGGAACTCCATGATGTCAGTCGCCGGGGGATGGTTCGCCCTGATGGCCTGCGAGATGTTCGTCTTAGGCTCGCGCGATTTCCGCTTGCCCGGCCTTGGCTCCTATCTGCAGACCGCTGCCAGCGCCGGAGACACGCGGTCGATTTTGTTGGGCGTCTTCACTATGATCGCGGTGATCGTGCTGCTCGACCAATTCGTCTGGAGGCCGGTAATCGCGTGGGCGGAGAAGTTCAAAGTCGAGCAGGTTGAAAGCGCAGAGGTGCCCCACTCTTGGGTTCTTGACATGATTCAGCATTCGCACAGCTTGGCGCAACTGCGGCAAAAAGCCATCTTCCCGGTACGGGAGTCTCTGATGTCGTATTTCTCCCGACGGCACAGAGCCGAACCAGCTACTGGTGTGGGGCCGCGATGGAAGACTTGGCTGCTTGGCTTTCTAGGCATCTCCGCCTTGGGGCTCACGGGATACGCCGTGGTTCGGGTTGCGATCCTTCTCACTGGACTCGATCACTCCGAGGTATCGGAGTTGGGGAGAGGGCTTGGAGCAACATTTATTCGCGTGATCGTGGCTCTATTGATTGGTGCTGCCTGGACTATTCCCGTTGGCGTCAAGATTGGATTCAGCCCGCGCTTGGCTCGCGTCGCACAGCCGGTCGCCCAAATTGCGGCGTCGGTTCCAGCGAATGCCTTTTTCCCCGTCATCCTGCTGATCCTGATTCGTCTAGGCGGAGGGCTCGGTGTAGGTTCCATCCTGCTGCTTTTGCTTGGAACGCAGTGGTACATTCTGTTTAATGTCATCGCCGGGGCGATGGCGATTCCCACCGACCTAAAGGAAGCGTGCTCGGTATGCCGCATCACGGGAGTGGAACGCTGGCGAAAGCTGATCCTTCCGGGAATCTTTCCGTATCTATTGACCGGCATGGTCACTGCATCGGGCGGAGCCTGGAATGCCAGCATCGTCGCTGAGTATTTTCATTTCAAGGGGCAGACGTTTTCGACGATCGGCCTTGGCTCGACGATAAGCCAGGCGACCGACACCGGAAATTACGACCTGCTGATCGCAGCCACTATCGTGATGGCAGCCATGGTCGTCACCGTGAATCGTCTGGTGTGGCGTAGGCTTTATAGGCTCAGCGAAACCCGCTTCCGGCTGGAAAGCTAGACAAATAGGCCGGGATCTTTCGACCCCGGCTGCAGTTGGCTGGTCGCCCGGAGAAAACCATTTCATGGAAGACGGGCGTCCCCGTCCGTCGTCATCCTAACAACCCGCTCTAATAACAAGAGACGCGAACCGCAAGAGCGTTACGCGCTTCTCCGCGGACGCACGGTAAGATCCCGCACCTGCGTCAAGATGCTCGACATTTGCATCCCATTCAGCTGGTTTACGAAGGGCAGCATCTCCGCGATGAACTGATCCTGCATCAGTTCACGGACTTCCTCCTGCCGATTGCGCTCGCCGCCGCTGAGCAAATCAGGCACGGTGACTTCAAGCGCCCGCGCCAGCCGTTCCAGCGAAGAGAGAGTCGGAGTTGCCTTTTCGTTTTCGATCTTGGAAACGTAAGTCCGTGGCACAGACATACGCGCCGCCAGTTGTCGCTGGCTGAGTCCATTGCGCAGACGCATGGACCGGATCGACGCTGCCAAATGCAAATGCCCTCGACCATGCCCATTGATTGGCATCATCTGCGGCGGGGGCGGAACTGCGACTACTTCGGGCTCGTCCTCGTCTAATGATGCATGGCAACGCCGACAAAGATCGTTGGTGGTACGGAATTGGACCAGCAGGCACCGATCACAACGAACCACTTCCCTGGAATCTACCGGGGCAAGAGTTGTAGCCATTTAGGTGTGGGAGGGCCAGAGCGGGCTTCTCCTGGAACCGAGCGAACCAAACTAGATACGGTTCCCGACCTGCAGCGTAATTTGCGGCACCACCCCTGTGGATGTCAAGCACAATCTGCGGACAAAAATCGAAGTATCATGTTAGAGAAACAACATGACACTATGAATGACCGGCGCACCGCCTATGCTGCCGAGCGTGCCGGTAAGGGCACGGCTTCAGCCGTGCCACCAAAGTCCGCTAAAATACCGGGCTTCAGCCCCTAAGGAGTCCGATTGCGATCGCTTAAACGGGAGCTGTGACTACGAGGTTCAAGGAGCAAGATGACGATTGATCGCGAATCAGCCTGGTGTTTACTAACTGAGTTCACCCAATCAGAAAGTTTGCGAAAGCATGCTTTGTCGGTCGAGGCCTGCATGCGTGCTTACGCGCGAAAATTCGGCAGCGATGAAGGCCTTTGGGGCATCGTCGGTCTTTTGCACGACTTTGACTATGAGAAATATCCCAGCCTTGACGACCATCCTTACAAAGGCAACGAAATTCTGAAGGAGCGGGGCTATCCGGAAGAAATCCGCAAGGCGATCATGTCTCACGCCGACTACACTGGTGTTCCCCGGGACACGCCCATGGAAAAAGCGCTCTTCGCCTGCGACGAACTAGCCGGATTTATCACTGCAGTCGCGTTGATCAAGCCCGGGAAGTCTTTGGCCGAAGTGGAAGCGAAGTCAGTACGAAAAAGAATGAAAGACAAAGCCTTCGCACGTAAGGTGAATCGGGACGACATCGTAAACGGCGCCGCCGGACTGGGCGTCGATCTGGAAGAACACATCACATTCTGCATCGAAGCCCTGAAGCCAATCGCAGACAGGTTGGGCCTAGAAGGAAGCGCCGCGAAGTTGGCCTAGGCGTGTGCTCGTGTGGAGACAAACCAGCCGAAGCGAAGCTCATGTAGCGGGCATTCGCGCTAACGCAGCACCTCTGCAACCTTCCCACTCGCAATCAACTCCGCGATCCGCGCAAAATCCTGATACATTACGCGATCTTTTTCCATGGTCGGACACACCGACCGAATCGCCGCGTAAGCTGCCAGCCCACGCTTGCCGGTCTTGAGCGGAGCCACGAAATCCAGCGCCTGGGCCGCTGCCATGGCCTCGATCGCCATAGCATTGCGGGTGTTCTCGACGATCCTTTTCAGTTTCAGCGCTGCCGTCATGCCCATCGAAACAAAATCTTCTTTGTTGCCGGAGGTCGTGATCGAATCTACGGACGCGGGATGCGCCAGAATTTTGTTCTCACTCACCAGCGCCGCTGCCGTCACCTGCGGCATCATGAATCCAGAATTCAGGCCCGCACCCGCAGCGAGAAATGGCGGTAAACCCTCACTCAGCGCCGGGTTTACTAACCTCTCTAATCTTCGCTCAGAGATGCCGGCCAGGGCGCTCAAAGCAATTCCGAGAAAGTCCAGCGCGAACGCCACTGGCTCGCCGTGGAAATTTCCACCCGAGATCACGTCGCCTTCGCTGTCCGCCTGCCTTGAGTTGTTCACAAAAACCAGAGGATTATCCACCGCTGAGTTGGCCTCAGTCTCCATTACCTCGCGGCAGTGACCTAGCGTATCTCGTACGGCGCCATGTACTTGTGGCATGCAGCGCAAAGAATACGCATCCTGCACGCGGCTGCAGTCGCGATGCGATTCGCGAATCTGACTTCCTTCGAGCATCCGCCGCAAATTTTCCGCCGTCTTCAACTGACCATGGTGCGGGCGCGCCCCGTGAATGCGTTCATCGAAGGCGGCATCGGTGCCGCGTAACGCGTCGAGCGCAAGCGCGCCGATTACATCGGCGGAGTCCACTAGAATTTCGGCCGCAAGCAGAGCCAGAATTCCAACCGCCAACATTCCTTGCGTCCCGTTGATCAGCGAAACCGCTTCTTTCGCCTCGAGCACCACCGGTTTAATTTGAGCGCGCCGCAAAGCTTCAGCTCCCGGGATGCGAGAGCCCTTGTCGTCCACACACTCGCCTTCGCCAATCAGAGCCAGCGCAAGATGCGCCAACGGGGCCAGATCACCGCTCGCGCCGACACTCCCTTGCGACGGAACAAACGGGGTGACGCCGCGATTCAGGATCTCGCAAAGCGCGTCCACGATCTCGGCGCGCACGCCAGAGAAACCTTTGGAAAGGGAATTGGCGCGCAGCAGAATCATTGCGCGAACCTCGGCAGCGGCCAGAGGCTCGCCCACGCCCACGGCATGTGACCGCACCAGATTAACCTGCATTTCGCGAATCTGCTCGCCCGCAATACGCACGTCGCTTAGTTTTCCAACGCCGGTTGTGATTGCGTAAGAAATCTTGTTGCTGGCGACCAGCGCGTCCACCACTGCGCGCGCGCGGATCACCGCTGCGCGAGCATCGGGATCGAGGAGTACGGGCCGGTGCTCGACGGCGACTTCCCGCACCGCCTCTAAAGTCAGATCGTTGCCGTTGATGTGTAGTGCTTTCAAGGAGTTTTCAGCTCAGCTTTCAGATACTAAGAATCAGTCTCCAGTACCCATTGCTGCCCGGAACGCGCTTACGTACTTCGCCGGCAAGGGCACTTTTTTCATTTCCGGGCCGACCACGATGTGTGTGGTATCGCCCTCGGCAAGCAATGTTCCGTCGCTTGCCCGCACCAACTCATATTCAAACTGCACCAGCGATTCACGAAGGTACTTCAAATGAGTGCGCACAATCACTTCATCGTCATAGCGCGCGGGAGCTTTGTAACGGCAGCGCGCATCGATCACGGCGATGCCGCAACCATCATTCTGCTCCATGTCACGATATGAAAAACCCAGTTGCCGCAGCAGTTCCACGCGGCCGACCTCGAACCAAATAAAGTAGTTAGCGTGGTAGACGATACCCATCTGGTCCGTCTCAGCATAGCGCACCCGCATACGGGTTTCGCTGATCACGGGAGCATGGTTCCCGCCTTTGCTCATTCGCCACTCCAGTGCGGCTTACGCTTTTCCAGAAATGACGAGATGCCCTCCCGAAAATCCTGCGTACTCCGGATTGCCGCGTTCTCCCTCACTGCGGACCGTATCTGCGCATCGAGTTCGCTCCGAGCATGTTCGCTTAGCAAGCGCTTTGTGCAAGTCAGCGACGCGGGGCTGTTTTCCATGAGTTGCAACGCTAGTTCACGCGTCCGTTCGATCAACTTCTCAGCGGGAACGACTTCATTCACCAAGCCGATACGATGCGCTTCCTCCGCCCCGATGATTCTTCCGGTCAGCAGCAGATCGCGTGCGTGTTTGTCCCCGACTTGCCGCAGCAAGAAAGTCGAAACGATCGCCGGTACAAATCCGATTCGTACTTCGGTGTAACCGAATTTAGCTTCCGGCGCGGCCAGCGTGAAGTCGCATAACGTAGCCAGCCCGCAGCCTCCGGCGATCGCCGCACCGTTAACCGCTGCAATCGTCGGCCGGGGAAAGTCATACAGCGAGCGGAACAAGCGCGCCATAATCTCGGAATCCTTGACATTCTGCTCGGGCGTGCGTCCCACCAACGCTTTCAGATTGTCCAAGTCCATGCCGGAGCAAAACGCTTTTCCTGCACCTGTGAGAATCAGCACTAGCGACACTGAACGCTCAATTTCCTCCAGTGCAGCCAACAAATCATCGATCAATTCGTAACTGATCGCATTGCGTTTGTCCGGACGATTGAGCGTAATCGTGGTGATGTGCGCTTCAGTCGCGACATGGAGTGTTTTGTAATCCATTTCAATCTGCCGCCGATGACTCCGTGTATCGCGCTCCCATCTCTGCCGTCGCCCGCAGCAACACATCGAATGGCTTCAGCGACGGCAAATCCGCGCCACACGCCGTCAACACTTCCACCACCTTCTCCGTCGCAATATTGCCAACCAATGCATCTTGAGCAAACGGACATCCACCCAGGCCCCCTAGCGCGGAATCGAATCGTCGGCAACCGGCATCATAAGCAGCCGCTACTTTCTCCGCAGCCTGATCGGGCCGGCTGTGCAGATGGGCGCCAATCTCCAAATAGTCATACTTCCCAATCACCGCGGAAACCAATTCTCCAATTTGCGCCGGACCGGCCATTCCGACTGTATCCGCCAGCGAAATCATGCGCACGCCGTAGGACTCGAGCAGATCGATTGCGTCGATGACTTCCCCCGCATTCCACGGATCACCGTAGGGATTTCCAAACGCCATCGATATATAAACCACCATATCAAGTCCCGCGTCGTCGCCTTTTTCTTTGATCTTCTCCAGCGCATCGATGGCTTCGTCGAGGGTCTGATGCTGGTTGTTGCGCAAGAATGTTGATGAAACCGAATACGGAAATCCCAGGGTGCGTACAGCCGCCGTGTTGATTGCTCGCTGCGCACCCTTTTCGTTTACTACGATGCCAATAATTTCAACATCGTCCGGCGGATCAAGTTCCTTCAGAACTTCTTCCGAATCGGCCATCTGCGGTACTGCCGTGGGAGAGACGAAAGACGCGGCATCAATGTGCTTGAATCCAGCGCTGATCAAGGCTCGCAAATACTCCAGCTTGATGTGCGTTGGGATTTGTCCCCTCAGCCCCTGCCATGCATCCCGCGGACATTCAACAAGCTTCACGGATTCGGACATTCCACAACCTTGGCCACGGATTTCCGCGCATTCCCACAGACAAGAGCTGCATTTGGCCGTGACATGACTACGTCTGCAGCACGCCCACCTTAAACTCCGGCACGTCCGGATTTAGCGATGCCGCCTCCAGAGCCAACGTAATCGCGTCGCGCGTTTCTATCGGATCGATGATTTTGTCGATCCACAGCCGCGCCGCGCCATAGCGCGGATCGGTTTGCTCGTCGTAGTTTCCTTTCGTCGATTCGTAGAGCTCCTTCTTTTCCTGCTCGCTCAGCACCTTCCCGCTACGCTCCAGTTGCTTGATCTTTATTTCGACCAACACGCTGGCGGCCGAATCACCGCTCATCACCGCATAGCGCGCCGTTGGCCAGGCAAAAAGAAAGCGCGGGTCGTACGCTTTGCCGCACATGGCATAGTGTCCGGCGCCAAACGATCCGCCAACAATCACGGTGATCTTGGGCACAACCGAATTTGAAACCGCGTTCACCATCTTCGCGCCCGCCTTGATGATTCCACTCCACTCCGCATCGCGCCCAACCATGAATCCGTTCACATCGTGAAAGAAGACCAACGGAATCAGGTTCTGGTTGCAATCCATGATGAAGCGCGCCGCTTTCTCCGCGGATTCCGTATAAATCACGCCACCAAACTCAATCCGTTTTCGCCCCTCGTGGTCAGTCGCCTGCGCATGTAGTTTCTGGTTTGCCACAATACCCACGGCAAATCCGCCAATGCGCGCGTAACCACAAAGCACGGTTTTCCCGTACTCAGGTTTATATTCGTCAAAACGGCTGCCGTCCACGACACGCGCAACAATTTCCTTCATATCGTAGGGTCGCGCTGGCGAAGAGTCGTAAATCCCGTAGATTTCTTCCGCCGCCAACGCCGGGTCTTCCGGCTTCTTGCGGTCCCAGGGGGATTGCCGCCGGTAGCCCCACTTCTCAACGATCGCCCGAATCCGCGCCAGACAAGCCTCGTCATTCGGTTCGCGAAAGTCCACAGTGCCGCTAATAGCCGAGTGCATAGCCGCCCCACCCAACTCCTCGGCAGAAACTTTCTGTCCAATCGCCGCCTGCACCAGAGCCGGACCAGCGAGAAAAAGTCCGCTGCCGTCCGTCATCAGCACGTGATCGCACATCACGGGAAGATATCCGCCCCCCGCGACGCACATTCCCATAATCGCCGCGATCTGCGGAATACCCATCGCTGACATCACTGCATTATTGCGAAACACGCGCCCGAAGTCGTCCGTGTCTGGAAATACGTCCTCCTGCAAAGGGAGAAAAACGCCCGCGGAGTCGACCAGGTACATGGTCGGAACACGATTTTCGATGGCGATGTTTTGTGCCCGGATGACCTTCTTCGATGTCATGGGAAAAAACGCGCCGGCCTTCACTGTGGCGTCGTTGGCGATAATCATCACCAGCCTGGTGTGGATACGCCCCAGCCCGGTAATCACGCCCGCCGCCGGTGCCCCACCCCACTCTTCGTACATGCGGTGCGCCGCGAAGGAACCAATTTCAAAAAACGTGCCAGCATCGACTAACAGGTTGATGCGTTCTCTCGCTGTGAGCCGCCCTTTCGTGTGCTGGCTCTCGATCGCCTTTGAACCCCCACCTTCGCGGATTTTTTCCTCCTCGTTGCGCACCTGAGAAACCATGTCAGCCAGGAAACGCATATTGGCTTCAAAACGCGGGGAGGTAGCATCCACGTGCGTTTCGAGAACGCTGGAAGTCGAGGGCGTGCTGGGTTCGTATCGGTCGGCCATGAAGGGAAGAGCCAGGAACCATTTACGGTATATCAGCGCAGCGTCGAGACGCAAACTCGATTCTGTTTCTCGAGGAAGAACCGAGGCCACTATGGGCGGAGCTCGAGTGAAGAATTAATTCTGCGCGCAGCCTCCGCCACGGGGTCGTCCGCCAATCCATCAACAAGCCCGCGGACCAGTGCATCCCCAGCGTAAACCGTCTCGGCCGCCACAAACATGCTCAGCGCCGTTGCTTTCCCCACAAGCCTCGGCAGCCGTTGCGTTCCGCCCCAGCCGGTAATCAGCCCCAGTGCCGCACCGCGATGTCCGAGAACCGCATCCGGCGAAGCGATTCGGCGACGACAAGCAAGAGCCAGATCGAGTCCGCCACCCATGCAGTACCCGCAGATTGCCGCATACACGGGAGTGGGGAAGTGTTCGACGGTGCGCATCAGCGCCTGGCCCACCCGGGAGAATTCGTACGCCTCGGACCCGCTTAAAGCCGCGATCTCTCTCAAGTCTGCTCCGGCGGAGAAGAATCGCTGATTGCCAGCGATGATCAATGGCTCAGGTTCGTGCTTGAGGTCGCTGATCTTTGCTAAAAGTGCCACCACGCACGCCCGGGTCATGAGATTTGAACCGTCAGCCGATTGCAAGCGCAGCACGCGAACGCCGTTTCGACACTCAAAACGGAAGAACTCAGCATTCAGCACTTGGCATTTAGCACATTGTCACCGATGTTCACGCTACCCCCGACCTCTATTGAACAAAATGCGAATTACTAATTGCTTTTGTCGATCCACTGATCTAACCGGCTGCCATCTTCGTCCAACAGAAAGCTTCCCACCCCGAAGCATTCACCAAAGATTCGATGCGACTCGGGATCGCGCGCTGCTCGCGTGATCCACTGCTTTCCAACCTGGTACTGACTAGCCGTAAACCACTTCTGCGGCAGAACCTCCACCAGCCCCGCCTGCAGATAGAAAACGTACAACGCAAACGCCGCATCGTCGGCTCCCTTGGCCGCATAACTCGTCGGGACAATCAACTCATCCACCATCCTCAGCTCTACGGGGACTTCAATCTTGTGCATGCCGGGATCGAGTCCAAGCGGGACCTCAAAGTCAGCGAGCGGGGGAGTAACGGCGTAAATTCGCTCCGAGGATCGCTTGAACCAGCCAGCAATTTCCGCGAGGTCGAAGGCTTTGAGTTGGTCGGGAGCAAAGCAGGTCAGGCGAATGCTGCGGCTCTCCGGGCACCAAATCCCGAGGTGCGAAGGCGGAACGAAGAAAGGGCGGCAATAAGTATTCATGGCGACCCGCGATTTATCCGCTTCCTGCTCAAGGCCGAGCGAGATCACGTATCCTAACGGACCCTCGCTGCCGTGGTGAGTCCACGCGAAACGCTGGCCCGCGGAGGAACTCACTCGAGGGAAAGTCTTCCAATACCAGGGTGCGGGTCCGATGGTGCGGGCAAGGGCGTCGCGCAGGCGGGAGGTGCTGATCTCACTCATCAGCCGGCCGTCGGCACTGAGCGCGGCTTGATATTGGCGCGAATGAATCGAACGATGGCGTCCATGGCCGTGCCCGGCTGAAAGATAGCAGCGACGCCGATCTGTTTCAGATGAGCCACGTCTTGATCAGGAATGATGCCGCCCACAACTACGATCACATCGTCCATTTTATTTTGCTTGAGCAGATCCATTACCCGGGGGACGATCGCGTTGTGCGCGCCCGAAAGAATCGACAGCCCGATGACGTTCACGTCTTCCTGCACCGCGGCGCTCACGATCATCTCAGGTGTCTGACGCAGGCCGGTATAGATGACCTCCATGCCCGCATCACGCAACGCGCGGGCGATCACTTTCGCGCCTCGGTCGTGTCCGTCGAGGCCGGGCTTCGCGACCAGGACGCGAATTTTCTGTTCGGTTGGCATTGTCCTTCTACGTTTGATAACCCCAGATCAAGAAGCACTGAGAACGCTCTAGGATACAACAGGGACGGGAAAATCAACGAATCGAGGAGATCAACCGACGTCGTTCGATTCGTAGGTTTCCGGTGCGTTTGCATCCCGAGCCTGCCCGGAGGCAAGTCGAAGCGTTAATTTTTTCGGCTACACAGTCTTGATGTCTAAACTGCGCCACAGATACCAGCAAGCGACGCTCCGATAGGGCTCCCACGCTTTTGCAATTTTCTCCATCTGCAGAGGCTTGGGCAGTTTGCGTTTGTTGTAATGTTTCTTAATCGCCATCTGGACGCCGAAATCCCCGGTCGGCAATACGTTTGGCCGCTTCAGCGTGAACATCAGAAACATGTGTGCGGTCCAAACGCCAACGCCTTTGACCTGGGTCAGATGTCTGATTACTGCTTCGTCGGTCATTTCTTGCAAGTGTCCAAAGTCGAGTTCTCCGCGAACAACACGCTCCGCCATGTCGCGGAGATAAGACGATTTCTGTTTAGAGAGACCGACCGAACGCATCTGCGCATCGGTTAGCTTGACGATTCCTGCGGGAACAACCGGCTCACCACAGAGTGCCGTGAAGCGCTTGAAAATCGTTTCCGCAGCCTTCCCATTCAACTGCTGATAGACGATTGCCTCGGCAAGGCTATGAAACACCGGTTCGCTGAATTCCATGCGGCAGGGCCCGACGCGTTCGATTATGCCCCGCATCACAGGGTCAGAGCTCTTCAGGTGATTGATGGCTTTCCGCATACGAAGATTAGACGGAACTTGAGTCCAGGAACATAGCAAACTAGTGTGGCGCGGCGCTCTCGCCCGGTTTGCCTTGGAATCTACTGGTATTATGCTACGTAATACTCGCCTCGGTGTAGGACCCGTAAACCTCACGCAGGGCATCGCAAATCTCGCCCACGGTCGCGTATGCCCGCACCGCATCTACGATGTAGGGCATCGTGTTCGCCGATGAAACATTTCCATTCAACCCAGCCGTTGGTTCCTCGGCTGCAGCTTTCTTGAGCGCATCCAGACGGCGACGAACGTCTTCATTCGATCGTCTTGCCCGCAGCGCCTTCAACTTCGCGCTCTGATGAACCGCAACACTCTCGTCGATGTACAGAATGTGCGGCGACTCTTCCTCAATGACGAACTCATTCGCACCGACAATAATCTTTTCTTTCGCCTCTGCCGCACGCTGAAATTGGTAGGAAGCTTCAGCGACATCTTTTTGCGGATATCCGCGTTCGATCGCTTTGACCATCCCGCCCATCGCATCGAGCTTTCCGAAATAGTCGAACGCGCCTTTTTCCATTTGGAGGGTCAGGTTTTCGAGGAAGTAAGATCCGCCGAGCGGATCGACCGTATGTACAACCCCGGACTCATAACCAATAATTTGTTGCGTGCGCAACGCGATTCGTGCGGCTTCTTCGGTTGGCAAGGCAAGCGCTTCGTCGTAGCCATCGACGTGGAGAGATTGCGTACCGCCCAGCACCGCGGCCATAGCCTGAATTGCCGCGCGCGCAATGTTGTTCAACGGTTGCTGTGCGGTCAACGAAACGCCCGCCGTCTGGCTATGGAAGCGCATCAGCCAGGCGCGCTGGTTCTTCGCCCCGAACCGGTCTTTCATCACCTGATACCAGATCTTTCGCGCAGCTCGATACTTGGCGATCTCTTCGAAGAAATCATTATGCGCGTTGAAGAAGAAACTGAGCCGTGGACCGAATTCGTCCACATCGAGCCCACGGCGTCGCGCCCATTCCACGTATTCCACGCCGTCATAAAGCGTGAACGCCAGCTCCTGAAGTGCGGTCGATCCGGCCTCACGAATGTGATATCCGCTGATCGAGATCGTATTGAAGCGCGGCGTGAACTTCGATCCGAACTCAAACGTATCGACGACGAGACGCATCGATGGCGCCGGTGGATAGATGTATTCCTTCTGCGCAATGTATTCCTTGAGAATATCGTTCTGAATCGTGCCGGAAATCTTCTTCCAGTCTGCACCTTGTTGTTCCGCCACGACCAAGTACATCGCCCACAGCACGGAAGCAGGCGAGTTAATGGTCATCGAAACCGTCGTGTTCTCGAGATTGATCCCTCCGAAGAGGATCTCCATGTCCTCGAGCGAATCAATGGCCACACCGCACTTGCCGACCTCGCCTTCACTCGCAGGATGGTCGGAGTCATAGCCCATCAGCGTGGGCAAGTCGAAAGCAACCGAAAGGCCACCACCGCCGTGTTCGAGCAGATACTTGTAGCGCTGGTTCGTTTCCTCGGGCGAAGCGAAGCCGGAGAACTGGCGCATGGTAAAAAGCTTGCCGCGATATCCCGTCGCGTGAATCCCGCGCGTGAAAGGCGGTTGGCCGGGATAGCCGAGATACTGGTCGTAGTTCCAGTCCTCCGGCAAGTCAGCCTGGGTGTACATGCGGCGGATGGGGACGCCGGAAACGGTGGTGAAACGGGCGTGACCGTTCTCGTCGAGATTGGTCCCAGTGGGCGCGCCAATTGGCCGCTCAGGAGACTTCTCCAGGGTCGGCGCCAGCGTTCTTTCTGCCCACTGTTTTTCTGTCTCGGAAGGATAGCGTCCTTCGAACACATCCGCGATCGGACTCTCTGCCACTTGCGGTTTAGAAGGCTTCTTGTCAGCCATGAACACCCCGTCTACATAGATGATATGGCGAGTTCAGGCGCGCGGCAAGGCGGGAGGCGTAGCAAGCTATGTCTCTACCCGAGATTTCATTCCGCAGAGACGTTACTTGGACCGTCGGGGCGAGCCAATTCCCACGCTTTGGAGTATTTCCAGGAGACGTAAACCGAATGATACAGGTGCAGCAGCAGGCCCTCGCGTCCGTCCAGGAATCCCAGCCGAATGAAATAGTTGTAAACGAAAGTCAGGAGCGGCCGGATCACGATATTGGTAAAACTGAAACCACGATAACCATTTCCTACTGATAACTCGGCACCCATCGAAGAATAACTGTTCATGTGATCGATGTAGCCGCGCAGGGTCGGATATGCGTTGTGTAATAGTGCGTGGGAGAGCCTGCGTGTAGGGCCTGTGACTTTCATCGTGGGATGTGCCCCGTATTCCTCAAATTGTCCTGCGCCGCGCCGCACCAGACGGAGCTTGGGATCGGGATAGAAGCCGCCGTGCCTGATCCAGCGGCCGAGGAAGAAATTCTTGCGCGGAATCCAGAAACCGCTCATCCCCGAACTGGCTTTCAACGCGGCTTCTATTTCGGTGGCCAGTTCTGGTTCCAGCGGTTCGTCCGCATCCAACTGCAGCACCCAATCCATCGACGCCTTATCTATTGCTGAATTCTTCTGCGCTGCAAAACCTTTCCACGCCTCGACAAAAACCTTGGCCCCGTAGGACTTCGCGATCTCAACCGTGTGATCGGTCGAGCCCGAATCCACAACAATGACTTCTCCTTTGCCGTCGCGCAGCAACGGCATCACGCTTTCAAGCGTGCCAGGGAGATTGCGCTCTTCGTTTTTCGTGATCAAAACGACTGACAGCGTCACGGGTGGAAGAATACATCGAAGCTCAGGAAGACCGAAAGTAGAAACCATCCGGCCCTGCTGCCTGAACGCGAGCAGGGCCGGAACAACCCCGGCTGCTTCAGTAACCCGGCGGCGGTGGTTGCGAGGGCGCGCCCGGCTGTGCGTCCTGCCGTGGCGCGACGTAGGGAACATCGGGCATGTGAGTTACTTCGCCTCGTTCGGCATCGGCCATGACGATTCCGGAGTGGTCAAGCAGAAGGCCAGTTGCGCGGTCCAACTCCACCCTTGCCTTTTCGTAGGATGCCTTGGCCGAAACCAGATTGGACTCGGCCGTGGTCAAGCTGGACTGGTCTTGCAACACCGCGGTCGGATTGGAAACGCCAGCTGCCAGTTTTTGCTGTTCAGCGTCCAGCGTCTGGCGAGCGAAATCAACCGCAGCCTGGGCGGCCTGCACGCTGGCTCGATTCTGTTGCAGCGCAAATTGCGCGTTGCGCACCTCAATGCGCACCTGGTTCCCGATCTGTTGCAGACGAACCTGCGCTTGGCGATATTCCAACTCGGCGCGCACCTGATCGGCTTGCGCTTGCCGATTTCGAAGCGGGATGTTAAGCGTCAGCCCAATGCCCTTGTCAGACGCGGAGCCATTGACCAGCTGATTCAACGTCGAGCCGTAGCCTACTGGACCGCCATTCTGAAACGGCGGAGCTGCTTGAGCTGGGGTGAAACATTTCGAAAGAGTGCTTGTTGACGAGGTGCACTGCGGTGGCAACAGGGCCGGATTCACGTCCCCACCGATACCTGAACCGCCGTAGTATGCGAACAGAGCGAGAGTTGGGAGCATGGCGTTGCGAACCGCCTTGTTGTTCAGCTCGCGACTGCTTAAATCAATCCGTGACTCCGCCAATTCCGCGCGATGGCTGAGCGCGTCATTGATGAGGTCCTGTGTGGGCACGACCGGTTCCTGCTCCGGTAGTCGCATGGTAGACGTGGGAATCACGTCGGCCCCGGCAAGCGCTGGATCTTCCATATTGCGACTGAGCGCGTTTTTCATGAGCAATTCCTGTAGCTCAAGATTAGTTTGCGCCAGAATCAAATTCTGTTGATCGGTAGAGACGGTGCTCTGCGCACTTACCACCTGGATGGGCGGCAAAGTTCCAAATTGCACTTGCTTCTTGTTGTCAGCGAGCGTCCTTTCCGCAAAAGCCAGCGCTTCCTGCTGAACTCTTACGTTCTCAAACGCGAAGACGAGATCCCAATACAGATTTTCGATCTGGTCCACAGTCGTGATGATTTGCAGACGGAAGGCCACGTCGGAAATCTCGCGGTTGTTCTTTGCGATCCGAATAAAGCGCGTGTTGGCTACGAAGCCAAAGCCTTGAAGCAGGTTCTGGGTGAGCCGGAACTGGAACCCGGAACTCAGCGCCGGTGTGTACGTGCTGGCCGCGTTGTTGGTCGTGGCGTGAACATTGTTGAATCCCACCGACAGGTTTGTGCCCCAATGAAAGCCCTGTAGGTAGGAAAAATCGGCGGTCCCCGTGTTTGTGTTCCCAACGCCGTTCGGCACTTGCGTGAATATGCTGGTCGATTCGGCAAAGCTCCGGTCCATCTGCAGCGTGCCGCTGACTACGGGATCGAAGCTGGTGATGGGCGATCCGATGCCCAAAGTCGAGCTGACCAGACCATTGGTGCCCGTGCCCACGCCGCCTGCGGCGACACTCGTGCCGCCGGCCCCTGAACCAACATTTCCGCTGAGCCCGCCTACGCCTCCACCAGGAGTATTTTGCACGATGCCGGTGTTCACGCCAAGAATGTTTGCTCCTGCATCAGCGCGCAAAATGTCGGTGTCCGCGATGTTCAGGTTATAGCGCGCCAGAACCAGATCAAGATTGTTCTCGAGTGTCAACGCGACCGCGTCATTCATCGAAAGCATGATCTTGCCGTCGCGCATCAAGTATTGAATACGATCGGTGTTGTTGAGGTTCGGGGGCGGTACGTACCCCGCCTTGTACGGTGCGATCACATTTGGAAACTGGGAGCGCGGTTTCGAATAATCCACCGAAGCGTACTGCTGTGATTGCGGCGCTGCAGCCGGCATCGGCTGAGGCGCTTGCGGCAACGCAGACTGGGCGGGCTGCGCGTCTTGCGCCCACCCGCTGATCGAGAGCAACCCGGTGATCACAATCGCAGCAACTCGGCCGGAAAATCTCAAACGAGGCAAACACATTTCCTTATCTCCTTGGTTGTCTAGAGGGACCAGAATATTGCAGCGCTTCCTCAATCTCGACATTTGATGCGTCCCCATTTTCTCAGGGACACACTTAGAGTAGCTTTGGTCGCGGCAAATTATATGAGGATCATTGTAAAGATTTATAAAGGTGCGGTCGTCGAAAAGACGGATGGGCCAGGCATTCGTTTGAAGCAACCATCATCACGGGGGCGGACCCCCGTGATGAACGATGCTCGTGCTGATCCGAGCAGTGTCTAGTGCTGAGGTTGTGGCTGCGGAGTTTGTTGTTGAGGAGCTTCCATTACCGACTTCACATCGCGACGCGGCGTAACATAAGGCACATTCGGCATGTGTGTGACTTGGCCGCGCTCGGCATCCGCCATTACGATTCCGGCATGGTCCAAGAGCAGACCGGTGGCTCGATCGAGTTCAATGCGTGATTTTTCATAGGCCGCCATCGCCGAAACCAGATTAGATTCGTTCGTCGCCAAAACAGATTGATTCTGCAAAACCAGCGTGCTGGTAGATGCGCCCAGGTTCAACTTCTTCTGTTCGGCATCCAGCGACTGATGGCCTAGTTCCACGGCTGCTTGGGCTGCTACGACCGCAGCTCGGTTTTGCACTACTTGGAACTGGGCATTGCGAACTTCGATGCGAATCTGGTTTTCGATTTGTTGCTCGCGCATCTGCGCCTGTCGGTATTCCAATTCCGCCCGTACCTGCAAAGCATCGGCACTGCGATTACGAATCGGAATGTTCAGTGTCAGGCCAACCCCCTTGTCGGGCGCTGTGGAATTGACCAATTGATTCAACGCGCTGGTGTAACCGACCGATCCCACCGTAGGAATTAGAGTACTGCCGACGGTGGGATTAAACCCCGAGCAGAAGCCCTCCGCCTGTTCTGCTGGAGGTTGATTTGCGCAAAGATTTGCGGGGTTTTGCGAACCCGACAGACCCGAGCCTCCGTAATAGGCGAAGAGGTCGAGAGTGGGCAGCATCGAATTACGAATCGCTTTGTTGTTGATCTCGCGGTTGGTCAAATCGATCCGCGACTCGGCCAATTCGGCCCGATGACCGAGGGCGTCGTTTACCAAATCCTGGATCGGTATAACCGGCTCCTGTTCCGGCAAGGCGATAGTCGAGGTTGGGATGACTTCGGCATCAGCCAGCACCGGATCCACCAGCGTCCGGCTGAGCGCGTTCTTCATCAGTAATTGCTGCAACTGCAGATTATTCTGAGCCAGAATCAGACTTTGCTGGTCGGTCGAAACCGTGCTCTGGGCGCGAACTACTTCAATCGGAGCCAGACTGCCGATCTGCACCTGCTTCTGCGTGTCAGAGAGAGTTTTCTGCGCAAAAGCTAGTGACTCCTGCTGTACTCTTACGTTCTCGTAGGCGAATACCAGCTCCCAGTACATGTTCTCTATTTGGTCCACAGTCGTAATAATCTGCAGCCTGAATGCGACGTCAGAGATTTCGCGGTTGTTCTTGGTCAGCCGGATCAATCGCGTATTCGGCAGAAAGCCAAAACCTTGTAGCAGATGCTGCGTAAGTTTGAACTGGAAAGAGGGGCTAATCTGTGGGCTATACGTATTAAAAACATTGTTGGTGGTGATCCGCGAGTTAGTGAATCCCACCGACATATTTGTGCCCCATTGGAAGCCTTGCGTGTAGTTGAAATTATAAGTTCCTGTATTCTGCGCAACTGTAGGGGCACCGGTGAATACGTTGCTCGAGATGGTATTCAAGTGGTCTTCCTGGATCGTGCTCGTGAGTATCGGGTCGAAGCTGGTAATCGGCGACCCTAGGCCGAGGCTGGAACTCACCAATCCGTTTGTGCCCGCACCAATGCCACCTGGCGCCGCCGTGGTGCCGCCTGCGCCGGAGCCGACCGTTCCGCCGAGGCCGCCTACGCCGCTGCCCGGCGTATTCTGCACGACTCCGGAATTCGCTCCCAGGAAGTTGTTGGCTCCGGATTTCGAGCGCAAAACATCTGTGTCGGCGATGTTCAAGTTGTAGCGCGCGATTCCGATATCAAGATTATTTTCCAGCGCCAACGCAACCGCGTCATCGACCGAGAGCATAATCTTGCCGTCATGCAATAGCTGGTCAATCCGCGGTGTGTTGCTCAAATTTGGCGAAGGAACGTGCTGCGGCATGTATGGCCGAATCACGTTCGGAAACGCGCGAGTGGGCTTGGAATAGTCTTGCACGACGAACTGCTGCGGCTGTGGAGCCTGCACCGTCCTGGGCTCTGAGGCGCCAGAAGACGCCGGTTGACCGGATTGGGTTGAGTCTTGCGCCCAACCACTTGCGGCTAGGACGCAGGCGAGCAACGTTGTAGCGGCCATCCGGCAGGCAGAATTCAAACCAGGCAAAGACATGCGCTTATCTCCATGCATAAGAACTGCTCGTGATGATGACAAAGGCGTTTCCCAGATCATGAGTTAGTACGCAAACCCGCCTGCCCAGGTTTCATTTTTTGTGCCCAGAGGCAAAGTACTTGCGTTTGATCGTAAACCACTTCGCGGAATGCAATAGTATAGCTGACGCAACCGTCATCAGACCTGAACCAGGGCCAGAGCGTCGAATGTTCTAAAGACTTGCAAATTGTTTCGAGGATCGGCTTTTGCCGGGGAATTCCGGGCAATCTTCATGCGCAATCTCAAAATCGTTCTGGCATACGATGGCTCAGACTTCTCCGGATGGCAGGTGCAACCGGATGCCGCCACAATCCAGGGCACTCTGGCCTCGGCTATTGGACGGGTGACCGACGAAAAGGTTTTGCCGCAAGGGTCAGGACGCACCGACGCGGGGGTTCACGCTCTCGCCCAGGTGGCCACGTTTGCCACCGAATCGAGCATCCCTGCGCAGAATCTAGTGAAAGCGTTGAACGATGTATTGCCGTCCTCGGTTCGGGTGCTCGAGGCCGCAGAGGCGCCGCTCGACTTTCACGCTCGCAAGTCTGCCAAAGCTAAAACCTACCGTTACCGAATTTATCGTGAGCCGGTCTGTCCTCCTTTCTTGGCACGTTACGTTTGGCACTATCCTTTTCCGCTCAACGAAGATGCCATGCGGCAAGCCGCCCAGTTCGTGGTCGGCGAACATGATTTCACTTCCTTTGCGGCAGTAGATTCAGAACGGGGTCGCGAGGATGAAACTATTTCCCATGTGCACTCCAATGTCAGGCAGGTCTTCGCCTCAACCTGGGATCGCGCCGCGGAGGAACTGGTGTACACCGTTCGCGGCAGCGGCTTCTTGCACCACATGGTCCGAAACCTGGTGGGAACGTTCGTGCTGGTCGGAAAAGGCACGCTGAAATCGGACGACATAACCAGCATTTTGGCAGCACGCAACCGCTCGGCCGCTGGAGCGACGGCTCCGGCCAGCGGGCTGTATTTGATGGGCGTGGAATATTAGGTGCTCGCCTAGCGCGGGCACAACAAGCCGCGTAAACTTTGCGTAGAACATGGTTACGAATCTTCAACTCGCGACCCGAAAAGTGGTTTCCGTGAATCCCGCGACCGGCGAGAGGTTGCGCGAGTTCGAGGCCGCTACTGACGCTGAAGTTCATGCCATTGTCGCCCGGGCTCGCGCGGCGCAACCGGCATGGAACGAAGTTGGCGTGCGACGACGACTTGTGATCCTGCGCGAGTTTCAGCGTCTGCTTCACAAGAAGAAGTCGGAAGTTGCGAGGCTCATTACGCGCGAGGCCGGCAAGCCCCTCGCAGAGGCGCTGCTTACCGAAGTTCTGGTCGTATTAGATGCCACGCGGTTTTGCGTCGAGAATGCGTTTCCCTTTCTGCGTGAGCGGCCAGTTCCGCACGGCAACCTGGCGATGAAGACCAAGGCTGGACTCATCCTGCGCGAGCCCTACGGCGTCATCGGCATTGTCTCGCCGTGGAATTATCCGTTCTCCATTCCTGCTACGGAATCGTTATCCGCGCTTGTGGCTGGAAATGCGGTCGTGTTGAAACCCTCGGAGCTTACTTCACTGACGGCGTTGCAGCTAGCGTCTTTGTTGCATGAAGCTGGTGTGCCACAGGATGCTTTTCAAGTCATTGTCGGCGATGGGCCCACCGGCTCTGCATTGCTGAATGCGGAAATCGACAAGTTGGTCTTTACCGGAAGCGTCGCTACCGGCAAGCGCATTGCGCAAGCAGCGGCGGCTCGCCTGCTCCCAGTGGTGCTGGAACTTGGCGGAAAAGATCCCATGCTGGTGCTGGACGACGCCGATGTGGATGTCGCTTCTAGCGGCGCAGTCTGGGGGGCGTTCGTGAATACCGGACAAGCCTGCCTTTCGGTGGAACGCTGCTATGTGCATCGCAGCTTGTATGAAACATTCCTCGACGCTTGCGTACGCAAAACCAAACTTCTGCGTATGGGCGACGGGCTTGACCCGCGTACTGACGTTGGCCCGCTGATCCGCGAACTCCAGGTGCGGAATGTAGAGGCGCAGGTTGGAGACGCCCGCTTGCAGGGCGCGCGGGTGATGATCGGAGGATCGCGGCTTCCTCAGCTTGGTCCGAATTTTTACGCTCCCACCGTGCTGGCCGAAGTTACTCATTCCATGCAAATCATGAGGGACGAGACGTTCGGCCCAGTGCTTCCGGTAATGCCCTTCGACACCGACGATGAAGCGATCCGGTTAGCGAATGATTCTGATTTCGGCCTCGCAGCCAGCGTTTGGACACGCGACCGTACCCGCGGAGAATTATTGGCCCGACGCATCCAGGCGGGCACGGTCATGGTGAACGATGCCATTGCCTGCTTCGGCATCAGCGAGGCTCCACATGGAGGCATAAAGGCGAGCGGATTGGGTCGCACTCACGGCATTTTTGGTCTGGAGGAAATGGTGCGAATCAAGCATCTGGACTCGAATCGTCTCCCCGAGATGAAGCAGATCTGGTGGTACGGCTACGGCGAAGGATTCGTGCGCCAAATGGAAGGCTTCCTTGATCTGATGTTCGCCCCCGCGCTGCCCAAAAAGCTCCGAGGCGCGCTACGCGCGGCGGGAGCATATTGGCGAAAAGGGCGGCTGTAGGTAGTCTCTCAGTTTGGTCTCTGCGGTCGTTCTTCGCATCCTCCGCAGTTCGCGCGTCTCTGGCATCACGCAAAACGCTTCGAGTAGAATACGAACAGAAGGAATTCGGCGGCGTTGGCCGCCTGAACGAGGGTGAACCTTTTGGCCACAACCGTAACTTCTGGCACACCGACTCCCGCGCAACTCCCCAATCACAAAGTCAAAATCAAGAAACCAGGACAGCGCGCCTGCAACGAGAAGAATGAGAAAGGCAAGTTCTGTGGCGGCCATCTCAAGCGCTGGTTCTACACCACCGATTTGTTGGAGCGGGCTTGCGGCGATGTGGAGAAGGCCTGGGGCCGCGACGCCGAAGTCTATCGCTGCGAACATTGTAAGACGCTTTATTTGCCTGATCCCGAGGAGTCAGGGGGGTTGAATGTGGCTGGGCCTGGCCAAATTTCGATTTTCGGCCTGACTGTGCCTCCGAAAGCTAAGTAGTCGCCCGCATAGTTCAACGGCACGAACGCAGAGCACACGAGAGCACGTAGAGTAAAGCCATCGATGCGGATTGAACGAATTCCTTCGCAGCTTTTCCTGTTGATGATCTAAGTCGGTGCATGAATGAAGTCTTCCGAACTTATTTACGACTGGAACCGGATTCACCCCGCGTCGCTGCGGCCGGTGGGGCATGTTTTGCTCAACGACGAAACTTTGCGCGATGGTTTACAGTCGCCCTCGGTTCGTGATCCCTCCGTCCAAGAGAAAATTCCGATACTGCATCTGATGGAGACACTGGGCATCAACTCGCTCGACCTTGGGTTGCCGGGAGCAGGGCCGCGCGCGGTAGAGCACGTGGAGGCTTTGGCGCGGGAAATCGTCGGGCACAAGATGACGATTCGCGCCAATTGCGCATGTCGTACCCACCAGAACGACATCCGTCCTATCGCGGAGATCGTGCAGCGTACCGGGCTGAACATCGAAGCGGCGACGTTTATTGGATCGAGCCCCATTCGCCGTTACACGGAAAACTGGAGCGAGGATTTTCTGCTCGAGACGACGGAGAGCGCGGTGAAGTATGCGGTATCGCTCGGGCTCGACGTAATGTACGTCACCGAAGACACCACCCGATGCGATCCGGAAATGGTTAAACGGCTGTACTCAACTGCGATCAATTGCGGGGCACGCGCCATTGCTATTTGTGACACCGCCGGACATGCCACGCCGATGGGGACATTTGCGCTGGTGCAATTCATCATCAAAGAAGTGGTGAAGCCATCGGGCGAGAAGATTCGCGTGGATTGGCACGGGCATTGCGATCGTGGATTAGCCATCGCCAACTCCATGGCGGCGCTGGTGGCTGGCGCGGAGTGCGTGCATGCAACAGCGTTAGGAGTTGGAGAACGAGTTGGCAACACCCAGATGGACCAGATGCTGTTGAACCTCAAACTCATGGGTATTCCCCCGTGGGTGGATCAGGATCTTACCAAGCTGAAAGAGTATTGCCTGGCTGTGTCGCGGGCTACGAGTGTGCCTATTCCGGCGAATTATCCGGTTGTCGGCGAAGATGCATTTCGCACCGCCACCGGCGTCCATGCCGCGGCAGTCATCAAGGCCTACAAGAAGAATGACATTGAGTTGGCGAACACGGTGTATTCGGGCGTGCCTTCGCACGTGTTTGGGTTGGAGCAGATCATCGATGTCGGCCCTATGAGCGGGAAGTCGAACGTCTTGTTCTGGCTCGATCACCGAGGCATTCCAGCCTCTGATGACGTGGTCGAGCGCATTTACCGACGCGCCAAGGCATCCGATCACACGCTTAGTGAGTCGGAAATTCTGGAGTGCGTAGAGCGCGCGCAAGCCCATTAGTGCCACGAACAATCAGAACAAAGTCTGTCACGACCGCTCGCAGCCTGCATGATTTACACTGGCCCCGTTCCCCACGGAGGCAATTCATGCGCCGCTTGTTCGGCTGGATTGTTGTCGCGTCATTGGTTCTTCCTGCTCTTGCCCAGAGCAAGCATCCCTTCACCTTTGAAGACATGATGGCGCTCAAGCGGGTTAATGAGCCCGTGGTTTCTCCAGACGGGAAATGGGTGCTGTTCAGCGCGGTTGACGTCAGCCTAGACGCGAACACGAAGACGCCCCATGTCTGGGTCGTGCCGACGGCCGGGGGTGAGGCGCGTGAGATTATTCTGGTGCAGGAGTCGGGTCGTCCGCGCTGGGCGCCCGATGGCAAGCGCTTTCTTTTTCTGTCGACGAAGGAAAGTGGTTCGCAAATATGGATCGCCGATTTCGAAGATGCTAAGGGTACCGTTACCGCAACGCACAAGCTGACCTCGATTGCCACCGAGGCTGACGGTCCTCTTTGGTCGCCGGATGGGAAGAACATTCTTTTCGTCTCGAATGTTTACCCCAACTGCGCCGACGAAGCCTGCAACGCCAAGAAACTGGAGGATGTGGAGAAGTCGAAGGTCAAAGCGCTGACTTTTACTCATCTGCTTTATCGCCATTGGAATGCGTATAAGGAAGGCAAGCGCAATCATCTTCTGATAATTCCTGCCGACGGCGGTGCGAGCCGCGATCTCACTCCCGGTGACTACGATGTCCCGCCATTTAGTTTGGGCGGGCAGGACGACTACGCTTTCTCTCCCGATGGGCAGGAGATTTGTTACACCTCGAATCACGATGAAGTCGAGGCGCTCAGCACCAACAACGACTTGTTCATCGTTTCCGTGAATGGCGGGTCGGCGAAGAAGATCACGGACAACCCCGCCAGTGATTCGTCGCCGCTATATTCGCCAGACGGAAAATATATAGCCTATCGCGCCCAGGTCCGCCCCGGATACGAAAGCGACCGCTTCCGATTGATGCTGTACAACCGTCGCACCGGGCACATCAGGAATCTGACGGAGACGTTCGACCGCTGGGTAGGAACCTACATCTGGGATCCGGATTCCTCCAAAATCTATTTCGTCGCGGAGGATAAAGGCGATTCACCAGTCTATTCGATTGCGCTGGACACTGCCGTCATCGGCGGTGACGCTGGGAACGAGACTAACCTCCGTCTTACGAAAAACAATATCAAGACCATCGTGCCGGGCCACAATGACGATCTCGCAGTGACCCACGACGGAAAGAGTCTGTTGTTTACGCGCATGTCGGTCAGGTTCCCGAATGAGATCTTCCGCGCTTCGTTGTCACAAGCAGGGGCGGCTGCGTCTGGCGCCACGGTTTTCGAGACACAGGAGGTCTGCACCGATTCGAGCGGCAAGACCAAGCCCGAAGGATGTAAGACGCCGAACGTGGAAAAGAGTGAAGTGCAGCTCACAGACCTCAATCGCGCCGTTCTCTCTCGAGTGGCAATGTCTGCGCTCGAACCTTTCTGGTTCACGGGCGCGGCCAATGAAAAAGTCGAAGGCTTCGTGGTCAGGCCACCCAACTTCGATGCCAAGAAGAAATATTCGGTCAAGTTCCTTATTCACGGCGGACCGCAGGGCGCGTGGGGGGACGACTGGAGTTATCGCTGGAATCCCGAACTTTTCGCGGCTAACGGCTATGTGGTCGTGATGATCAATTTCCACGGATCGACGGGCTATGGCCAGAAATTCATCGACGCGATCAACGGCGATTGGGGTGGGGCACCGTTTGACGACCTGATGAAAGGCTTGGACGACGCCGAGCGCACTTTCCCGTTCATCGATAAGGACCGCGAGTGCGCCCTCGGTGCGAGCTTTGGCGGCTACATGGCCAACTGGATCCTGGGGCATTCGCAGCGGTTCAAATGCATCGTCTCGCACGACGGGACGTTCAACAATGAATCCGATTGGGGCACGACTGAAGAACTTTGGTTCGAAGAATGGGAACTGAAAGGGACGCCGTATAACAATCGTGAACTCTATCGCAAATGGTCACCGCACCTGTCGGCGCTGAATTTCAAGACGCCGACGCTTGTCGTGCACGGCCAACTCGATTACCGGCTGGACGTATCCGAAGGATTTCAACTGTTCACGACTTTGCAGCGGCTGAAAGTGCCCTCGAAAATGCTGTATTTCCCGGACGAAGGACACTGGGTCCTCAAACCGCAGAACAGCCAACTCTGGTACAAAACGGTGAACGACTGGGTGGACCAGTGGACGAAGAAGTGATGGAGAAGCTTCTCGCTTCTGGCTATTAGCCATTGGCTTTTGGCTTTGGCGCCTGGCGCTGCATCGCGCTGAGCGTGCATCGTCGTTGAGATCAACCTCC
>DATNHO010000082.1:0-3882 GCA_035604895.1 Terriglobales bacterium
GCGAAAGGCAGGCGATCGATGATCACGCAACTCAGTTGTTCTCCCTGCACGTCGACGCCCTGCCAGAACGACGAAGTCGCGAACAGAACCGCATTCGGAGTCAGGCGGAATTCCTCGAGCAGTGCGCTCTTCGGCGCGTCCCCCTGCAACAACATGGGGAAATCGAGTTCGCCGAGCAGACGCTGATAGACATCATTCATTTGCGCGTAGCTGGTAAACAACACGAAGGCCCGGCCGCGAGTGATTTCAAGCAAGCGCCGAATGCGGTCCGCCGCCTTGGCCGCAAACTGCGGCGTGCGCGGGTCGGGCAGATCGGGCGGCACATAAAGCAGCGCCTGGGTTTCGTAATCGAAGTGAGAAGGCAGAACGGATTCGCGCGTGTGCTCGAGCCCCAACCGACGGCGCATGTACTCGAAACCGCCGCCCACGGCGAGTGTGGCCGAAGTTAGCACGGCGCAGTCGAGTTTGTCGAACAAGCAAGTTTTCAGAATCGGTGCTACATCGATTGGTGTGGCTTGCAGATAAACGTTGAGCTTGTCGCGTCCACCGCGGCGGCGCTCGATCCAGAACACGGTATTGTGGTCTTCCGATTCCATCAGAAAACCGAATTGCACCTGCAACTCCTGCGCACGCCGGGCAAAGTTGAACACTTCCTCCGGCTTGGACGGCAGGTTTTCGAGTTCCGAGTTCAACCGAGTAAACGACTGCTGCAGTGCCATGAACTCGTCGCCATTTTCTTCCAGAAAGTCCCGGCGGTTCTCAAAAGAAAAGCGTCCGTCGCCCTGAGGAAGCAAAGCGAAGAAAAACATCGAACGCTCCCGCAGGCTTTTGACCGCACCGGAAATCGCCGCCGAAAGCATGTGATTGCGCTGCAGCGACGCCTCGACATCGCGGCAGAGTTCTTCCACCCGCCCATTGCTCACAGAGACACCGAAATAACTGCCGGCCACGTCTTCCAGTTCGTGCGCCTCATCAAAGATGACTGCACCTACCTCAGGCAAAATGCCCGCATCGGGCGCGTACTCGGCTTGCTGCTTGATCGAGAGGTCGGCAAAGAAAAGATGATGGTTGACAATGATGATGTCGCTCTCCATCGCCCGCCGGTGCATTTCGGTGATGAAGCATTTGTCCCACGAACTGCATTTCTGGCCGATGCAAGCGTCGGCGCGCGCGTCGATCTTGTGCCAGAGCGCGCTGGCCTCGGGTAACTCGGCGAGTTCCGCCCGATCTCCAGTCTGAGTCGCCTTCTCCCAAGCGGCAATCGCGCGAAAGTGCTCGATCTCCTCCAGTCCGCTCAGCACGGGCTGGTCCGTCAGGTCATAAAGCTTTTTACGGCACAGATAGTTATTGCGCCCCTTCATGTAACAAACGTTCAACCGCCCTTCGCCGTCAGGAAACAACGCTTGTTCAAGAAAAGGGATATCCTTGTGGAAGAGCTGCTCTTGCAGGTTCTTGGTGCCAGTAGAAATAATCACGCGTTTGCCGGAGTGAATTACGGGGACGAGGTACGCCAGAGTCTTGCCCGTGCCGGTGCCGGCTTCGACGATGAGATGACGTTTTTCTTCGAGGGCCTGCTCCACGGCTTGCGCCATTTGAAGCTGTCCACGACGAAACTCGTAAGCGGGATGGGTACGTGAAAGCACGCCTCCGGGCGCGAAGAATTGATAGAGCGAAACGTTTTGTTTCTTGACGCCCGGAATGCCGCTAGACGCGGACTGAGAAGTTGGAGCCACGGAGTCTCTATAATAAGCCACTGCGCGGCTGAGACGTTGCCAGCAACGTCTCTACAGTTTCCGCTCGGTAGAGACGTAGCTTGCTACGTCTTACTGGGTCCTCGCACAGGCACACTGTCTTTGAATTTTTGACCCGTATCAATCCCAACTCGATGAGCGCTCCGGCCACGGCGGGCGTGCCCACCATCGCCATCGTTGGCCGGCCGAACGTTGGAAAATCTACTTTGTTCAACCGCATTGTTGGTTCGCGGCGGGCCATTGTCGGCGATGAACCTGGCATCACGCGCGATCGCCTCTACGGCGAAGCGCACTTTCGCGGACACCGCCTGCGCATCGTGGACACCGGCGGAATTGAACCAGAAGAAAAGGATTTCATCCCGGCAGAAATCTTTCGCCAAGCCAAAGTCGCGCTGGAAGAGGCCGACGCCATAATCCTGGTGGTGGACGGACGCGGTGAACTCACAGCGCCGGATCTCGACCTGGCCCGTATTCTGCTGCGCGGCGGCAAGCCACTGTTCCTGGCCGTGAACAAGATCGACAGCGACAAGCAACAATCCCTCACCGACGAATTTCATCGCCTGGGCATCAGAAAGATATTCCCTGTCTCCGCTGAGCACGGTCGAGGCGTTGACGAAGTTCTTGAAGCGGTGTTCGAGGCTCTGAAGCTCGAAACCTTGTACACGGAAACAGCCGAATCTGAAACGTCTGAACCAGAAATCACGGATGAGGCGTCGCCCGATGTGCCGGAAACTGAAATCCTCTCAGATCCCAAGGAAGTCAAAGTTGCGATTATTGGACACCCGAACGTTGGCAAGTCAACCCTGCTGAACCGGCTTACCGGAACTTCGCGCTCTATTGTGTCGCCGATTCCGGGCACAACCCGCGATGCAGTCGATGAAGTCATCGAGATCCACGGCAAAAGCTTCCGTTTTATTGACACCGCCGGAATCCGCCGCAAGGGTAAGACTCATTTGATGGCCGAGAAGCTTTCCGTCGTCATGGCGCGCAAGCATCTCGAAGCCGCTGACATCGCCCTGCTGGTGATCGACGCCACTGAGGGCGTCAGCGCGCTCGACGCCACCATCGCTGGCTACGCCCACGAGAGCGGCCGGTCCGTGATCATCATCGTGAACAAATGGGACCTGGTCACGAGCGGCCAGAAGAAAGCCGGGCGAGAATCGAAAGCAACGCGCATTCGAGAAAGCGAGAATCCGACGGATCGCGTGGCATACGAGCAGAGAGTTCGCTACGACCTGAAATTCTTGAACTATGCGCCCGTACTATTCGTCTCTGCTGCCACGGGCAAGGGGACGGAGAAGATTCTCCCCACGCTCGAAGAGGTCGCAGCCGAGCGCCGCAAACGCATTCCGACCGCGGAAATGAACCGCTTCCTGAAGTACGTTGACTTCGAGCGCGCCTCGGTTCCCGCGCGCCAGCAGGTCAAAATCTATTACATGACGCAAGTGGGAGTGTCTCCGCCAACGTTCGTTCTCTTCACCAATCGCAAGGTGAAGTTGCATTTTTCTTACCAGCGATTTCTGGAAAACCAGCTGCGAAAAGCCTTCGGATTCGTCGGCTCGCCGATTTGGATCAAGAACCGCGCGCGGGATTAATCTCGCGAATCTGCGTCAGTCGGCTTCGAATCCATTTTCATCATCGTTGCCAGCATGGTTGCGATCAGTTTCTCCTCACCTGCCTTGACGGCAAAAGCGTCGGCTGTGCACACGGCGAGCCTTTTGCCAGCGCGTTTCACCGCGGCGCGAGCAACGAATGATTCCCCTACACCGGGCGCCAGAAGGTTGACCTTGAATTCCACAGCGAGGACCTCGGAATCCTCCGAGGCCATGCTCAAAGCCGCATAGCCGCAGGCGGAATCCATAATGCTCGTGACCACGCCCCCGTGCACGAATCCATTTTGCTGGGTCAATTTGGAGCTGAAGGGAAATCGGATATCTACCGTTCCCCGGCCAACGGAAATCATCTCCGCCCCGATCGTAGACATAAAGAGCTGCCGGCCGAAACTGTCCCGCACTTTTTTCTCAAACGCTTCCACGTTTCCCCCAAGCAGTACCACTAATAGCTTGCCATGGAAGCGGACCACTCGTCACTGCGTCTTTGTCAGTAATCCCACTCGGTCCACGCCGGCGTC
>DATNHO010000083.1:0-16506 GCA_035604895.1 Terriglobales bacterium
GTGCGCTGCGGAGGCCACAGCCTTGCCGGCTTCAGCACCTGCGACGGCGGACTCGTGATCGACCTCTCAAGAATGCGTCAGGTCTCCGTCGACCGTGAGGCTCGCCGAGGCCACTTTGCCGGCGGCTGTCTGCTGGGTTCGATTGACAAGGCCACCCAGAAACACGGCCTCGTTTTTCCCTCAGGCGTGGTCTCGCACACCGGCGCTGCCGGACTGGTTCTGGGCGGCGGATTTGGCTGGCTCACCCGCCTGCACGGGCTCTCCTGCGACAACGTCGAAGGCTTCACTCTGGTCGCAGCGGACGGGTCCGTCGTGCATGCCAACGCAAAACAAAACGCTGAATTGTTTTGGGCCTTACGCGGAGGCGGCGGCAATTTCGGAGTGGTTACGGAGTTCGAAGTGAAACTCCATCCTGTGACCTCCGTGGCGCTGTGTCAAGCAATCTGCTTCGGCGACGATATCTCCAGCCTCGTGCGGCACTGGCGATCTTTCATGCCCGAAGCGCCCGACCAATTGAAATGGAACTTGAATCTGCGGATCGCTCCCAGCACCGACGACATCCCGGCGCATCTCCGCGGACGCCCAGTCGCCAGTGAATCCATTCTTTGGATCGGCGATCCCGAGCAGGGCCGTCCGTATCTCGATCACGTCCTCTCGTTTTGCAAACCGGTCGCGGTCACCAGGAAAGTCGTGTCCTACCTCGCGCTTCAGACCATGGCGGATGACGAGTTCCCGCACGGCCGCCGCTACTACACAAAATCCGGCTACTTCAAGGCGCTCGATGACAACAGCATCGAGCAGATGGTGCAGGCTCTGAGCACCGTCCCTTCGCCCGAGACACAGATCGAGCTCGCCTATCTGGGCGGAGCGCCCGCCCGCGTCGCTCCCGCCGAAACCGCCTTCGGCGACCGCAGTTCGCCCTTCGTCCTCAACCTGCTGGCAAATTGGCAGGACGCATCGGATGACGCCGCCAACGTCGCCTGGATTCGCAACCTGTTCCAAGCGCTTCGTCCGTCCATGACGCCGGGCGTCTACGTCAACTTCATGAGCGGCGACGAAGATGACCGCGTCCCCGAGGCCTATCGTGAGCGCTGGGACCGATTGGTCGAGGTGAAGTCACACTACGATCCCACCAATTTCTTCCGCCTGAACCAGAACATCCCACCAAAGAAAGCGTCCGCAAAGAAATGACTTTTTCTCCGTTGCGCGCGTGGCCCAGGCAGACACCTATTCTGCTCTCGATGGTGCTCCTACAGTAGCACTTAAGATGAACCAGATAATCTGAGTCACCACCATATCGGGCGCAAATACAAGCCCGTAGTTGTGGTCGGCTCTCTTGGCGATTTTCCCGTCGAAGGTGTATGCTCGTAGCCCCCAAGAACCGGGGCCCCAAAAAAGTAAGGTCCCGGGGGAGGCATTTCATGCGCAGCGATAAGACCCTGGTCCTGTTCACAGTCTTGGCCGCGACTGCCGCGTTTCCGACTGCTGCCGTTCCGGCATTTGCCGCCGACAAGGAGCAGATCCTGTACAACTTCTGCTCTGTCCTGCGTGGCGGTCTCTGCTCGGACGGTGCTCTCCCATACGCCAGTCTGACCTTCGATGCATCCGGCAATTTGTATGGCACCACCTCCCTCGGCGGCGATGGCTGTGACCCTCCTGGATGCGGAGTAGTTTTCAAGTTAGAACCGGCGGGCGGCGGCGAGGAGAAAGAGACCGTCCTGCACAGCTTCGGAGCCGGTTTTGACGGATACTCGCCGCTTGCAAGCGTGACCCTGGACCGCGCCGGTAATGTGTATGGTACGGCAAGCATGGGCGGGGCGAGCGGTAACGGTATCGTGTACGAATTAGTCCCAGGTAAGAACGGGAAGTGGGCAGAGAAGGTGCTCCGCAGCTTCAAGGGAAAAGACGGAAGACAGCCAACCGCCGCATTAGTCTTCGATGCGGCCGGGCAATTGTATGGCACAACTTTCGAGGGTGGCACGGGGCAGTGTAAAGACGGGGAATTTGTCGAAGGCTGCGGCATAGTGTTTCGTCTCACCTTAGGCGCAAGCGGGGCGTGGACTGAGAAGGTGCTCTACTATTTCAAAGATAAATCCCCGGATGCAATTAATCCCAACGCGGGTGTTGTTTTTGACTCCGCCGGGAACTTGTACGGAACGACGAGCGGAGGCGGGACCTATGGAGTAGGTACCGTCTACGAGCTCAGCCCCGAAGCAAACGGGACGTGGGCGGAGAAGGTGCTACATAGTTTCGGAAGCGAAGGCGACGGGGTTTATCCCGCTGGCCTGGTCTTCGACGCGGCCGGAAATCTTTACGGCACAACGTATTCGGGCGGTCTTTATGGCGGCGGAACGGTCTTCCAGTTGGTTCATGGCAAGAACCGCTCTTGGACCGAGAAGACGCTGTACAGCTTCTGCAGCATGAGCAATTGTGAGGACGGTCTGTTTCCTGAAAGCGGCGTGATCCTCGACAAGGCCGGAAGCCTGTACGGCACAACGTACTTGGGTGGCGCATTCTTTATTGACTGTCAAAACGGGCTACCGTTTTGTGGCACCGTCTTCGAGCTAACGCCAAGAAACAATGGCCCATGGACCGAGAAGGTGCTGCACAGCTTCCAGAACAATGGCAAAGACGGTGTTTCTCCAGACACGGGACTCGCCATCGACGCGACTGGGAATTTATACGGAACGACAGGGTTCGGAGGTGCATTCGGCTCATGCGACGGGCCCGACGGTCCCCGCTGCGGTGTCGTCTTCGAGATCACGCCGTAACCGACGTGTACTCTCTAGGCGTTAGGGGGCTTCCAGTTAAGCTCGGGCCCGACCGGGCAGCAAAAAGGCCCGGCGGGAGGAGATCCGCGTTCCGGGCCTTTTCTCAGGTAATGCAGAAAGAATTCTATCCTGCGAAAGTCTACTATGTCAATAGACAAACATGAATGTCTTCGCTACTCTTCAAACTAGGGCAGAATGCCCAGCAATCGCAGCGTGCTCACCCCGGTCATCAAGGCGACGAACAGCATTACCGCATATTCGGCAAGGTTCGCCGCCATGTTCGATACCCGCGTTTTTGCTAAGTCAGTCATGTTGTTTCTCCCCCCGGTAGCCACTTCAAACTTGTTCTCGACTGCTATCAGCTTGCGCCATGGAGAGCGTTTCAACAATAGCTCGTTGGTGGCGCATGCTGAACCCCGGTAACCGCCGGAAAATGACTCAAGTCACGAAGCCGCAAGGCGCGATGGTGGCTGATCTTGCAGAAGCAACGGCGCTTACTTCTGTAACTGGCGCGGGCGGACGCGGACTGCGATTATCACCCCAGCAGCCTTGGGGTGCAGCCATGACTTCGACAAAGAAACCTTTTGCCTTAGTGTTCAACGGCGTACTTGCCTTACTATTCACTTCCCTGCTCGCCGGTCCATCCGCCAGCGCTCAGCCTGCGCCGCAAACCGCGCGCCAGGCGCTGCTGGAGATGTTGTTCAGCAAGACGCCGGGAAGCTTCGAGAAGCATCTGCCGCAGGCGACGCGGGCGGCGTTTCAAAAAGCGGATACGCCTTCGGTCGCATCCATGGTCCTCGGTTTCTCCGCCTTGGCGAGCCAACTCAATACCAACGGCCAGCAACTGCAAACCTTCGAAGCCGGGCCCACCCTTCTGCTCGTGGAAAATACTCAGGTCCACAGCAAGTTCGAAATCAGGGTGGAACGTGACGATTTGCAGGGAGACGAAGACGACATCGAGCTTTCGTTCCACGGCTACAAAGATGGAGAGCCCCAAACCGCGGGCGCGAAATTCCGGCTGACCATGACCATGAAACAGGAAGCCGGCAGCTGGCGGCTCAACGACATTTCGATGACGGTGGGAGTGTCACTGACCGATCCCGAGTTTCTGAAAAGCATGACCGCGAAAATCAAACCGAACATTACCACAACGAGCGGCGGAATTCCGGCAAGCGGCACCCCGCAGCTGACGGCAATGAATGCAATGTCAGCCTCGAATGAATCTGCCGCCATAGGTGGTGTTCGCACCCTTAATACAGCCGAGGTCTCTTACGCGGCAACTTTTCCAGAGCACGGCTTTACCTGCACGTTGTCGGATCTTGGCGGCATGGGAAGCGGCGGCGGGCCTACGGAACATCAGGCCATGTTGATCGAGCCGCGGCTGGCGAATGGAAGGAAGAACGGCTACGTGTTCGCGCTCACCGGGTGCGATGGATTCCCAGCTTCAAGGTACAGCGTTACCGCCATGCCCGCCGATCCCAGTTCAGGGACGCGTGCGTTCTGCAGCGATGAATCCGCGGTGATTCGCTTTTCCGCAGACGGCACAGCCGCGGCGTGTCTGACGTTCGGCAAGCCGCTGCAGTAAACCCAAAAGCTGCTACTCTGGCTCGATGTCGGTCACGTGAATGACGTCGGTCCTCGGATCCAGAATGCCGCGGACCTTTACTTTTTCGCCGACGAAGCCGCGCGGCAGATCCTGGTTGTCGAGGTGATAGACGTGCTCCTTGGATGCCAGCACGAATTTCCCTCCCATGTGCACGATGCAAAACTGCGAGCATGAAGCCGGCGTCCTGCCAGCGTCGCCGGACTTCGATTTCAGCATCTCCTGATGAGACTGCGTCAGAGAATGCACATTCAGCGCGCACTGGCTGTCGGAAATTTCGCCCCGAAACGTTCTTGTGTCTTCATCGCCCGCGAATACAGCCAACGACACCGCCAACACCAATGCTGCGACCAAAACTGTAGTTCGATTCATAGACTCTCCTCAAAGAATTATGGCGTTATTACAAACTTCATGAACATTCCTTCGTGCTCTTCACTGCAAATGACGGTACACACGACAACATATTCTCCGGGCTCATCAGGTGCTGTCATCGGAAACTCCTGCGTGCCCGGCTTCAGCAACAGATCCCAGCCTGCCACCTTCGATCGATCTTTGGCGCGAAGCAGCGAGAATCCGTGGATCGATCCATCGCGGTTCCACGATTTGCCCTTGCGCGCCGTGATGCGAAGCAGAACCTGCTCGCCAGCCTTCACTGTGATCTCCGGCTTCCTCTCGCCCGCGATCTTGTACCGGCTGTCTTTGTCCGCTAGCACTTCGATCACGTGAACCGAAGCGGGCGCTTGCGCGAAAGCAATGGCGCATGTCGCCAGAATCAATCCGCACAAGCCTCGCGTTGTCCGGTTGCATATCATTATTTCGTCAACGCTACTGAGTCATGTAGTAGAGGACGAGGCGCGTATCCTCGTCGGTCAAGGTGGCCCGCACGCGCATGTGACGGATGATGGTTGCCATCATGCGTGGCGGAAATTTCTGGGGCGCGGCGTGACAGCGTCCGCAATTTGCCCGGAAGCGCTTTTCGCCTTCCATACGCATAGCGTCGGCCTGCGCACTGCTTTGCGCTACTGCCGCGGGCCCGTTGCTATGCGGCGAATCGGCGGCTACGCACAGAACTGACAACAGCGCCAGTACTCCGCTCGCGATGGTGATCGTGAGCCTCATAGCTGCCCCACTCTTCCCAGCGGTAGAGCGAAGCGATAAGCAATCCCCACTGTCCAAAGGTTGAGATTCCCATCCGAACTGAATTGCCGGCCGTAACTAGCTACGGCCTTCAGTCCATCGTGCAAGTAATAGTTAAGTCCAAATTCCCCTTCGCGGGTACTTGCGCCCGGCAGTCCAAGGGCCTGGGCCGCGTCCGAACTGATCTGGCCGCTGAAGAATTGCTCTGCTCTTCCGGCAAATTCAAGCCGGCGCATCCCCTTCTGCCAAAATGGCAACTGGCTCAAACGGTAGGCGCCATCCACCCAGTACCCGCTGCCCCGGTTCGACCGCGCGTACTCGGAGTGCACGTTGAGCGGAAGCCGTTGAGCTTGCCACGCAGAATAAAATCCAAAAGCGGTGGTACGCGTATCTTGCAGCAGCTTTTGCCAGGAAGCTCCGACTTCAACGCGCGAGCCCGACAGAAACATACCCACGCGTCCGCCGACGTTGCGATCAGATTGAAGGTTGTTGTGCACGGTGCTGATTGCCGAAGCATAGACCGCGTAACTAAGGTTGGCCTTGGCGTTGACCGGAAATCCGCCGCGCAGCATCATGCCGTCACTCGATTCGGCGGAGAGAGGCAGGATCAGCGGATCCTGTTGCAAGCTGCGAATCCAGATGGGATACAAGCGCTCGTTGAAGATGTTGAACGGCGTGAGGAACCGGCCTACAGTCACGGTAAAAAACGGATTGGCGATGTAATCCACCTGCGCGTAGTCGAGGTTCTTGCTGACAGCGCCGCCGTAAGGCCCACCATCTGGCGGACGCTGGAACGCGCCCTCAAACTCCGCTCTCGATTCCACCAGCCAACGATCACCTAAAGGAAGAAGGAGAACAGGGTTAATTTGCGCATCCAGCTGGTTTTGTCCGGCAGTCACGAAGTTGAAATAGCCTGCATTGCCGGTGAGGATCGGAACCGGGGTCTCAGACGAGGACGTTTGGGCCTGCAAGAACGCGGGAATCAGGCAGAGGCTGAGCAACAGGCCGGCAAACCACGGCGAGACGGAAATCCGCCTGCACCGGTGCGCCAGGTTTTTTGCAGATGACCGCACAACTCATCCAACTTCCCCGCTGCCCTGATTAAAGTGATTGTGCAGCATGCGGATACCGCGGAAAAGGTAACGGAAGTAATCGCCAATTGATTCAATCGGGATGAGGGAAAGATTTCTTGTCTTCTGCCACTCACGAATTCCGGGCTGCCGCGTCTAAGCCGTGTCGATACGGAGGAACCCCATGCACCGCCCACGCCGACTTGCAACCTGGATCGGAGCTATTCTCGGTACGCTTTGCGCGCTGCTGTTCGCCGCTGCTCAAGGCTACGCCTCGGAGCACCGGCAGTTCACCGAGGAGTTCCACCAGACGTATCCGCTGGCTGCCGGAGGCCGCATCGAACTCGACAACATCAACGGCGCGGTGCACATCACCGCATGGGATCGGAATCAGGTCAAGGTGGACGCGGTCAAGTATGCCGGCACCAAAGAGCGACTAAACGAGGCCAAGATCGAAGTCGATGCTGGCAGTGATTACGTTTCCATCCGTACCAAGTACCCCGACCACAATCATACCTTCGATGGGGGATGGAACGATCCCGCCGGGGTTGAGTACACGCTATCCGTCCCGCGCGCCGCGCGACTCGACGAAATCAAACTGATCAATGGGCCGCTCGATATTCACGGCGTCACCGCCGAAGTCCGCGCCTCCTGCATCAACGGCAAGCTGCTCGCCGAGGGATTGCAAGGCCGGGTCGAGCTTAAGACCATCAATGGGCGGATGGAAGCGCACTTCGAGCGCTTGGCCGATTCCCCGGTTGAGCTATCGTCTGTGAACGGCAGCCTCGAACTGATTCTGCCTTCCGATGCCAAGGCTGAGTTAGAAGCTTCAACCGTGTCGGGCAGCATCGACGATGACTTTGGACTGCACGTGCGCCATCATCGATTCGTCGGCCACGACTTGCGCGGCGAACTCGGGGGCGGCGGAACTCACATCCGTCTTTCCAACGTGAACGGGCAGATCGAAATCGATCACGCCAATGACGGCCACGCCATGAGCTCGGTCAAAGATTTGAGCCATGATGACCGGGACGATGACAACGGCGACGACATCTGAGAACTCTCTGGGCTGGTTGCGCGACTTCAGTCTGTGTCCGGTGGTTCCATGGAGCGTTCGTCGTTTAGGAAAAATTCTTTCCCGAGGGGTGCGCGGATCGGGTTGAAGGTGCGCGGCGATTGATTCAAGTTGAAAAAGTCTGCGAGATCGGTGGTAGCGCGCTGGTCGGCGAAATTAAGCTCGCCTTCCGGAATACCGAAGTTGTTCTCCATAAAGCGGAGAATGCTGCCGAAATCGATTCGAACGTTGCTGACGTATCCCTGCAAAGTGTATGCCGAGACGACCACCAACGGTACGCGGAAACCGTACTGATAATCTCCCTGGCCTTGCTGCGGCACTGACAGCAGAGTTGGCGGCTCGTGATCGTACCAGCCGCCCCAATCGTCCCACGTGATAAGGATCGCCGTGTCCTGCCAGTAGGTGAGCTTCTTTCCGTTTACCACATCTGTGCATGGGCTCTGGCCGATCGTATTGACGATGGAAGCGACCCACGAAGGGCCGCCGGTGTTGTCGCCACCGGGGTGGTCGGAATTCTGCCCCGAAGGAATAGCCCAGACCACGTTGCGGAGATTGCAGGCGCCGATGTCGGTCAGTAGGTCGACTGGTTTGAGATCGACGTTCTGCTTCCATTCGGTGCCGGTGCACTGCTTGTAATTTTTGCTGGGCTGACAGATGTCGCGAATCCAGGTTGGGGCGGTCCAGGTGCTATTGGCGCCGGGCGTGTAGTACTTCCAACTGAGCGGCGGATTGTGCTGCTCGAGGAGCGTGGCCATCGTATCGTGGCTGAAGCACAGCGTGCCCAAGGGCTTGTTGATCAGGTTGTATTCCCTGGGTGCGGTTTGGGGAGAAATCAGCTTGTAGAATCCATTCAATGGAGCCAGGCATCCGATGCCATTTGGAGTATCGGCGACGAAGATGGCTGCGTTGTCGTCGCTCGCGCTGGGCGCGGACGTTCCCCCGAAAATGAATTGATGCGCGGGCGCGCTGGGACCCTGGTTGGTTTGAAACATGAAGTTGGCCCAGCCGTACTGCTGCGCCATGGCAGTGTAGGGGGCAACGTCGGAGGGATTGACATACTCAAACGGACATTGGCGAGCGCTGCAGCCAGCGCTGGTGAGGCCGTCCATTTTGCACTGATTGGTGCTGGTGTCCAAGTCGCACGTTTGGACGAAGGTTTGATGAGTGTGAGGGGGGTCGTAGGATTCTCCGAGCGGAACCTGAGCCAATTGAATGTGCTGGCCTTTCTTGTCGATGCCATAGTTCTGCAGATCGTAAGGGGTGGGGCACAGGCTGCGGTTGGTGCCGCACAAGCCCTGGAAAAAATTGTCGGGACTGCGGTTCTCTTGATAGACGATTACGATGTGTTGAAAGTTCGAGACTTGAGCTCGGGCGAGAATTGGAAAGGCGCTAACCAGCGCTAGCAGCACCGGAGTCGGAATCAAGGATTTCATTTCCGGAGTCTCCTTTAATTCAAAAACGACCTGATTGTATACCTATTTCGACGTGTTCGCGACAGGTGGTGACGGAGTCTCGATTCACCGGGTCAATCCCGAAGCCGAGTTGACGGCTCCCCAGGGTGTATGGTGTCCGCCGTTACGAAAGCAGGCCAGACACTCTGGCCCAGTTCGCTTGTCGTTATCTTTAGTTGCTCAGCAGTTGCTCAGCGGCCCACCAACTTTTGCAGTTCTTCAGGGTATCGAGCGCCTCGCAGTGGAATCTTTGAGGCCGCGGTTTCCAACTGGCTGAGATCTTCTCGCGTAAGTTCGACGGCAGCGGCTCCGATGTTCTCGTCGAGGCGATGCAGCTTGGTCGTACCTGGGATCGGAACGATCCACGGCTTTTGTGCAAGCAGCCAGGCAAGCGCGATCTGAGCCGGCGTGGCCTTTTTCTGTTGCGCGAAGTTGCCAATCAGCTCGACCAACGCCTGATTCAATTTACGGTTCTCCGGCGTAAAGCGAGGCACAATGTTGCGGAAGTCAGTCTTGTCGAACTGCGTGTCTTCGCTGATTTTGCCGGTGAGGAAGCCCTTACCCAACGGGCTGAATGGTACGAAGCCGATGCCGAGCTCCTCGAGCGTCGGTATGACTTCCGCCTCAGGTTCTCTCCACCACAGCGAGTATTCGCTCTGCAGTGCCGTGACGGGTTGAACTTTGTGTGCGCGACGGATCGTCCTCACTCCTGCTTCAGAAAGGCCGAAGTGCTTGACCTTGCCTTGCCGAATCAGATCCTTTACGGCGCCCGCTGTGTCTTCGATGGG
Source organism: Terriglobales bacterium (assembly GCA_035604895.1). Taxonomy (GTDB): domain Bacteria; phylum Acidobacteriota; class Terriglobia; order Terriglobales; family Acidobacteriaceae; genus JABDBE01. The sequence goes on from DATNHO010000083.1 coordinate 9,896, forward strand.
AACATCTGGATCGACGCGGTGCTGATAGAACAAGTCGATGACATCGGTCTTGAGGCGCTTGAGCGAGGCCTCCACGACCTCCTTAATGTGTTCCGGACGACTGTCCAAGCCGCTCCAACGGGTTCCACCGTTGGGGTCGGGTTTGAATCCGAATTTGGTCGCGATCACAACTTGATCACGGAGTGGGGCTAGCGCCTCGCCAACGAGTTCTTCATTGGTGAAAGGGCCGTAAACTTCGGCGGTGTCGAAGAACGTTACGCCGTGTTCGACGGCAGAGCGGATCAGCGAGATCATTTCTTTCTTGTCGGCAGCCGGACCATAACCGAAGCTCATTCCCATGCAGCCAAGGCCGATTGCCGACACTTCAAGATTGCTTTTTCCAAGCTTGCGTTTTTGCATTCGTGTCTCCTGCAACTAGTTTCCTACAAATTGGGCCTCACTACCATAAGGGAAGGAGTTGGTCGAGATTGAATCTCGCCGGACGAGCCCGTTGTCGGGAGCAGTTTGGCGCATATCGGGCAGTTCGGCGCCGCGATGCCAAATAAAAGCCTCACCCTCTCGCAAGAACGCGAGAGGGGCAGGGCACCTGTTCTTGTGGGTCATGAAAGGATGGGCCAGCCTACACCCGCTTTTGCGCGCGGTGAAAACATGCACCAGCCCCCACGGCTTAAGCAGCAGTTCGGCTGCGGTACCGTTCGGCATGGGGTACGCCCTTTGGCAGAACTGAAGCATGCCTTTCGCTGTTCGTGTGGGCAGCGCAGACGAGGTCTTCGCTTCCCTGTTCGTTGATTTCCAGATAGTCGGCGATGTCTTCGCAGTTCGAACGATCACAAAGAATCACTCGATCCGGTGGATGGTCAAAGCGAAAGTATTCCATGAAATCCTCCAGTGACCTGAGTTCGTGAAGATTGGACCAGCAAAGTGTGAGCGTTGAGCGAACGCCGAACTTCGACTCAAACGGAAATCTGGCCGTACTCTACCTGTACGGAAATTAGTTCTGGGATGCGCCGAGAGTTTTGGAGAGATTTGATGGTGTCTTCAGCCATGAATTTTCCCATCACCAGCGCGAGCTTCCGGTTGGTTGTCATTTGGATGGGAGTCCGATCAATCCGTTGCACGAATTCAGGCGCGAGGGTACCACTTCGCTTCAATTTCACAACAAATTTGGTATTTTTCATAGTTTGTGATTACCTTCCTGTCCTTCGCGAGAGACGGCTTGTGCGTAACCAGCGGTTCATTTCTCTAGAATCGGGGTCACACTCACGCTTGTAAGAGACTTGCCACACTCCAGGCAGCATGGCTTTAATCGAGATGTGATCAATCCGCAAGACGGGCACATCCTTTGTGATCCGTATCCGGCGATCCGTGGTTTCAGCTTGTGCATCCTGTGGAACAGCAGGATCGTGAACAGCACAATCAGCAGACCGAAAGAAAAGCTAGTTGCGTTCATAAGCGTGCTCCTCCACAGCGATTTCCGATTCGAGGGGCCTGCCTCCGGATCGGCCTGCCTGTAGCGAATAAGCGGGCGGGTTCATGAGTGAACCCTCATTTCTATCGGTTGCGCAAAGAGACCGTCCGGGAGGACCAGATGCCCGGAAGTTCGACGGAGATATGCGGAAGGGACTTCTTAAGGCTAGTCCTCTATGTCAGCAATAGCAATGAGATTCAGCAATGAACCGGATTAGTGAGCCAAGCAAAGGACTTCACAACCGGCCCGCAGTCACCGAGCACTGAGGCACTCTCGGGCTGGTCACATGTGCCTGGGATTGGACGTGGAGCAGCGCCCGGCACTATGCCACCGGGGAAGAAGACGCGGTCGACATTGAATCTCGCTGGACAGCGCGTAGACGTGAGCAGCTTCGCGCGCATCCAGTGGTCCGTCACCGCGATGTCAGCTAAAAGCCCCGCCCTCTCGCAAAGAACGCGAGAAGGACGGGGCATCCGTTCTTGGGGGTGGCAAAAGCATGGGCCAGCCCCGTGAGCTATTTTCCCTTGTAGGTTCGCGGCGAACCGACTCCGGCGCACTCGTCCCAGCCGACTACACACTGCGAATCGCCCTGCGTGATGTCGTAGAAATACGCCTTATGCTGTTTCGGATTTGCGTACTCCTTGTAAATCATGCTGAGTTCGTCGTGGGTCGACTTCTTCAGCAGACCAGCAGCATTCACGATTCCGGCAAACGTCGGTGAAGCCCAACTGGTGCCGCCCACCTCACCCCAGCCCTGAAGATAGATGGCAGCGCAGCAATAATCGGAGGCCACGTCCGGGAATCCACGTTGCGTTCCAACGATACTCTCGATGATGTCCTGGTAGCTTGGCCTGGGCTCATACGGGCTGATGCCGCCGCCACCGCCGCCGGTGGCGTATTGTTCGTAGGTGAAATCCCCGTTACTATCCCGGTTGAAGTAGGTGCCGCCTACCGCGACCACGTTCGGAGACGCCGCAGGATGGAACGGGTAGTTCAAACCCGAATCACCGGCGCCGGCAAAGTAAACCACTCCCGGGGTGGTCATGAAGTGGTCGTAGTTGCGCTCCTGGGCCCACTCCGGATCTCCCCAGCTCATGCTGATCACGCCACCGCCATTCTTGGCCACCAACTCACTCGCAACCTTCACCGCATGCCAGCTAGGATCGGTGTTGCACCGGTTGGACGTGCATAGCACGGACTCCACCAGGAACAGCTTGGCCTTTGGCGCCATCGCGTGAGCCCACTCGATATCCAGAGCTTCTTCGACCTCCCAGTCCGAATACTCTGGAGGCCTGTGGCCATCGGCGTAAACCACCGTGAAGTCGGCTTTGGGTATGCCGAAGTAGCTCGAAAACGCGTCCAGATCCGACTTCGCTGTCGGATAGTAGCCAGCATCCACGATGGCAATAGCACCCACGCCGCCGGTGGGGACGTTCGTGCTAGTTGCAATAGGGCAACCCTTCGGCCCCGACACTAATTCATAGACACACGCCACCGATCCCGGCGTCTCCGCATCGGGAGGAGGCTGAGGCAGCCGCTGGTTAGAGCCGACCAGAAAGTAATTCGTATTGATGTGGCCCGGGCGCGGAATGCTCGATTTCGGAACAATAATCGGATGCCCGTTCACGGTCGAGTCCGCAATCTGCGCAGAACATGGCAAGATGGACGCGCCCAGCAACATTGCAACTGCAGCGATCATGGAAAACGCAAGAAAACGTTTCATTTCCCCTACTCCTGGTCGATGATGGCCGAACCTTCTGCCTCGGCCTCAAAAGCGGCACTGATTATACACTGGCCTCGGTTGCTTGCGACCATCCTGAGGAAGCACAGGCCCTCGCAAAGGCGAAGGCCTGTCAACGAAGCTCTTTCCCTGTAAGACTAAAACGCTCGTGGTGGCCAGGACGCTATCGATTCCAGATTGCCCGTTTGCCCATCCAGCACAAACGAGTGATTCGCTTCCTTCAAGCTACAGGTCTTACCTTTTAAACTGATATCGACCACGCCAATCCAGGAGACACTGCCGCTGAACGCGGGTTCAGCAACATATACTTCACTGCCCGTCCCCGAGGCGTTATCCGCCAGAGCGATACCGCTACCGTTAAACCATTCCAAGCCGTAACCCTGGAGTACGGGCGAGATGCACCCCTTGGAAACTTTGCCCGTCGTTTTGTTAAAGAAAACTGCCGTGACCGTGCCTCCACCTGTGCCATTGCTGTAACCATTGTTGTTGACATAGATGAGGCTCTCGTCAGGACTGATTTCCACGTCGTTGGAATTCACGCCTTGCCCCAGTCCGCCGCCCGATCCTCCATAGACTTTGGTCTTGGTGAGCTTGCCGCTGGAGATGTTGGAGACCTCCAACGTGGTATAGGTGGGAGAGTTCACTGGAATGTCGCCAAAGATCGCAAACTTGCCATCGGCTGAGATGTCTACGCCAGCCGGGTAGTAGCTATCCGGCTCGCCAGTGGAGTTCTGCTCGTCGCCATTTGAAACAGGCACTCCTCCAGAGACGTTAAACGACTCGATGGAGCCGTCTCCATAAGCCACAACCAACATTTTGCCGTGCAAGCCCAGACCGTCGGGTGCGCCGACACCAAAAGATCCTGAGCCCAGGCCTTTGGCAGGGATTGACTTCAGATATTTCAGCTTGCAACCGCTCATAATCTTGTAGGTGGCGATGCTCCCGGTACCCTGATCCCCGCTGGTCCCAGTAAATCCTGCATAGAGGTACTTTTGGTTCGCAATCAGGCCAACGCCGTCGAACGTTCCTGCGTCTGTGGAGCCGGCCTTGAAGGTTCCAACCAGCTTCAACGTGGCTTCGCTGATCGCGGCAACATCGGCAGAGCCAGCGTCGGAGATGTACACACAGGACTGGACTTTGTCATGCAGCACTCCTACGCGAGGTGACGCGAAGTAGCCTCCGCCATTCCCGGTTCCCCCGGTTTTTACAACTTTCACTTGAGTCAACGCGCCGCCCGCGCCGATGGTGTAAAAGGTTGCCGTGTTAGCACTAGAATTGTCGTCGTTGGTCACCAGATATTTCTTCTCCGCGGCAAACGCCGAGACCGCGAACATTCCGGCCAGTCCGAGCAGAGTGAGGGACTTGAAGATTCGTGTCATTGATTTCTCCTACAGAAGGGATAATTCCGCGCAACCTTATCACACGGAAGCATGCCGATTCAAGGCTATTTTGCGCCTCCGAAAGCCTCAATTCCCAAGCCCAGCGGCCTTTCTGCCGCGGTAGGTCGTCATCGGATTTTCGCTTGTCCCGAATCGGGACATAACTGAAAATAAGCGAAATCGCCCGGGCCTCGATCCTTCCTCTCGTGATATCCTACGACTGTAGGACATAACTTTTCGCTAATAGCAACCGGCGTAGCCCTCGGGCTGCGCTTTTTTGTTGCTGGCAGAAAATGGGAACGAAGGGACATTCGGACGATGATGGAAATCGAGCAAGAGTCGGGGATTTCGATATTCGCGGCTGCGGGGTGGGTAGAAGAGATAGAGGCCTCGCATAACACGTCGAAGTGGGCCGGAGAGCAAGCCGAGGCGGCTTTCTTGAACAAGGCCATCAGCCTCGGATTGAACGTGGCCAGGCCTTGGGGCGACAGCGAGCGTTATGACTTCATCGTGGATTCCGGGCGCAGGCTGTTGCGCGTGCAGGTGAAGTCAACCCAATATCTGCGCGAATACAACCGGTTCAGGGTCACGCCGGGGGCCGGAGGGGTGCTGTACACCAACCAAGACATCGATTTTGTCGTGGTCTACATTGTGCCTCTCGATCTGTGGTACGTGATTCCTGTGAATGCTTTCACCAACCGCACCACTTTGCGCTTCTATCCCACGACAAACAATTCGCGCGGAAGCCTCGAGAAATATCGCGAAGCCTGGTGGCGCCTGCAGGCTAGAAAAGTAGCGAATCGCCGCTAACCAACTGCCCTCCCGAGCGGACTCGAGGGACCTTGCGTGTATTGTGTCCGGCGGCAAGTCCGTAGCCGCGAAGCGGCGTAAGAATGCAGCCCACGGCGTAAGCCGTGGGTAAAAGTGGAAAACGGATGAAGCCCGGCTGGGCGAAAGATGAGTTTTCACGGGGGCCGGCCCAGGCTTCAACCACAAAAAAATCGGGTGCCCCGTCCTTCTCGCGTTCTTTGCGAGAGGGCGGGGATCTTAGAGGCCTGCCCGCGACCGCAAGACCTGTGGACTTTGTATTTCCGATGTTCATGCATCACAGCGGTAACTTGGCACCAAGAAGTAATCTCGACCTCATGCCATGGGGACTGAAGAGATACCAGCAAACTGGTGACCTTCATTTCATTACGTTCAGTTGTTATCGCCGCTTGCCGCTTCTGGGAAGCGGGTCGGCGCGCGACACATTCGTTGTCACGCTGGAAAGGGTACGCCGCTGGTACGGATTCTACTTGACTGGATTTGTCGTTATGCCCGAGCACGTGCACCTGTTGCTGAGCGAGCCGGAGCGAGGCACCTTGGCGGTTGCGCTGCAAATGCTCAAACAAGTAGTGTCGCAAACGGTGACTGACCATGGGAAACTTTCACCGCGCACGAAAGCGGGTGCCCTGCCCTTCTCGCGTTCTGTGCGAGAGGGCGGGGCTTATAGAGGCCACGATCCCTTCTGGCAGCCCCGCTACTATGACTTCAACGTTTTCCGTGAACGGAAATTGGCGGAAAAGCTGGATTACATGCACCAGAACCCAGTGCGACGCGGGCTGGTTGCTTGTCCGGAGGATTGGAAGTGGAGTAGTGCCCTCCACTATTCAACGGGGAAGGAGTGCGCGGTGGAGATTGAATCTCACTGGACAGCCCGTCGTCGTGAGAAGCTTGGCGGGTATCCGCTGGTCCGCCGCCGCGGCGTCGGCTAAAAGCCCCGCCCTCTCGCAAAGAACGCGAGAAGGACGGGGCACCCGCTTTTGTGTGTGTTGAAAGCACGGGCCGGCCCTCGCACTCCAAACCGGATCGTTCTTTTAAGGCTTGGCACTTGGGCCTGCCCTTTCCCCAATGACAAAAGCGGGTGCCCTGCCCTTCTCGCGCCCTTTGCGAGAGGGCGGGGCTTTTAGAGGCCTTCCCGTGACCGCAAGACTGATGGATCTTGTGTTTGAGTCGGAAAGAAAGGCTGGGCCAGCCCCCG
>DATNHO010000084.1:0-17963 GCA_035604895.1 Terriglobales bacterium
GCTGGCACAAGCGCGCAGCTTCGGCTTCGATACTGTCGCATGCTCTTCGACCGGAAACCTGGCAAATTCCGTGGCGGCGCAAGCGGCGCGAAACGGATTCAAAGCCTGGATTTTCATTCCGGCCGACCTTGAACCCGCGAAGATTCTAGGCACACAGGTTTTTGGTGCCAAGCTGGTGCGGATTGCGGGCAGCTATGACCAGGTGAACCGACTGTGTTCGCAGATTGCGGATGAACGTCGCTGGGGATTCGTCAACGTGAATTTGCGCCCTTACTATGCGGAGGGTTCGAAGACAGTAGGATTCGAAATCGCCGAGCAACTGGGATGGCGATTGCCGGACAACGTTGTCGTACCCATGGCCGGCGGATCGCTGATTACGAAGATCAAAAAGGCGTTCGACGAATTGGTTCAGTTGGGATTAGTCGAAGCGAAGCCGGTAAAGTTTTTCGGTGCACAGGCGAGTGGATGCTCTCCCATTTCAACGGCAGTAAAGGCCGGCAACGCCGATATAGAACCGCAGAAGCCGGCCACACTGGCTCGCTCACTCGCCATCGGCAACCCGGCCGACGGACACTATGCCATCAAGACCATCACCAAGAGTGGCGGGTGGGCGGAGGATGTTTCCGATCCTGAAATGATCGAAGCCATCCAGTTGCTGGCGCAGACGGAAGGCATTTTTACCGAGACGGCAGGTGGAGTCACCACCGGGTGCGCGCGCAAACTTTATAAACAAGGACGCATCGCGCCGCAAGATACGACCGTGTTGTGCATCACCGGCAACGGGTTGAAGACTACCGACGTGCTCGCCGGCGAGTATGAGGCGGAAGAACCCATTCGACCCCGGATCGCCGAGTTCGAAACATTCTGGCAGCGAACACTGGACACTTCAGACTTTTCAAAAACTGTGGAGGCTTGAGATGACCGTTACCGTACAGATTCCAACTGCGCTGCGCCGCCTGACATCAGGGACTGGAGAGGTCAAATGTTCTGCGGCAAACCTGGGAGAACTTTTTTCCACGCTCGATCAGCAGTTCCCGGATTTGAAGCAGCATTTGCGGGATGAAGCCGGTGAGATTCGCCGGTTCTTAAATGTCTATGTCAACGAAGAAGATATTCGATTCCTGGGCGGAAACAGTTATGCCTTTCGGGACGGGGATGAAGTCTTGCTGGTGCCGTCGATTGCAGGCGGGGCGGCGTAACTCCGGAAAAGAAGTCGATGACTCTACGTAAATTAAAAATCGGACTGCTGGGCTGCGGTACGGTTGGCCGTGGCCTGGTGGAGCTTGTCGGCAGGAATGAAGCGCTTATCCGGCAGCGTTCCGGTGTCGAGTTGCGCATCACGAAGATTTTGGTTCGCGATCTCGAAAAAGAACGCCACGGCGTGGATCGTTCACTTCTGACAACGCAACCGGACCAGGTGCTGAATAATGGTTGCGATTTGGTGGTGGAACTGGTTGGAGGGATCGAGCCTGCACGAAGTTTTATTGAGCAAGCGATCGAGCGTGGAAAGCATGTCGTCACCGCGAACAAGGCTCTGCTGGCATTGGACGGTTTCAGCCTGATGAAAGCGGCAGAATTGCAGAAAGTGCGCATGGGATTTGAAGCCAGCGTTTGCGGCGGCATTCCCATCATCCGCGCCCTGCGGGATGGCCTGGTGGGAAATCACATTCAGAGACTCGGCGGGATTCTGAACGGCACCTGCAACTACATTCTCACGCGCATGACGGAGGATGGCGTCGAGTTCGAAGATGCGCTTCGCAACGCGCAGGCCAGGGGCTTTGCCGAAGCCGACCCAGCGCTGGACATCGACGGCCACGATGCGGCCCAGAAGCTGAAGATTCTTGCTGAGCTTGCTTTTGGTGCGCAAGTGAATGCCGACGCGATTCAGGCAGAGGGAATTCGCGACGTTACCGCCGATGACGTGCGGGCAGCCCGGGAGTTGGGCTTCGTGATCAAACATATCGCGACCGCGGAGTTGAACGACGAAGCGGTGGCGCTTGGCTGCGCTCCGGTGTTGCTGCCGCTGTCGCATCAACTCGCCGGCATTCGTCATGAAAATAATGCCGTACTGGTTCGCGGGGATGCCGTCGGAGAAATGCTATTTTCGGGCAAAGGAGCGGGTTCTCTGCCGAGCGCCAGTGCAGTGCTTTCTGACGTGGTCGACATTGCGTGCCACAAACGTGGGTTTTCGGTGAGCCGCGTCGGGCGCGTCGGAGCTGCCACTCGCGATTGCGACAGCCGACACTATCTTCGCTTCGTCGTGGCCAGCCCCAGCGACATCGGGCTGATCACAACTATTCTGGAGCGAAACCGGGTTGGAGTGGCCCGGGCCGCGGCGGTGTGGGCGAAGAGCGATTCCGGGAGGCACCAGGTTCGACTGCTTACCCATTTCGCATCGCGAAACGCGGTCGAGGCATCGCTACGCGAAATTGCCGGCCACGGTATCGAGAGGGGCAAGGGTACCGTTTTGCGAGTGGCGGATTAGGCCTGACGGACGGGCACCGGTTGCAGAATGCGATCCCCAATGTAAACTTCTACCCACACACTTTAGTGTACTTGCGTTGTTTGGCTGTTCTTGTTACTATCTAACTAACCAGTTAATTAATAACAATTAATGAAAACCGTCACTTTTAAGCCGCGTCTGGGGTCTCGAGGGCGTCCTGAGCAAAGCCGAGCCGCCATTTTGCAGGCTGCGGTGCGGGAGTTCGCTCGCGAAGGCGTCGCTGGGGCGAGAACGGACGCTATCGCTCGCACCGCCAAGGTAAACAAAGCTCTCCTTTATTACTATTTCAAGGACAAGGAGGCGTTGTACGGGGCAGTGCTCGATCAAGTGTTCGGAGGCCTGATTGCCTCCGTTGGGGAAGTCTTGTCACTCGATCTCCCGCCGCGCGAAAAGATTCTTGCCTATGCAGGCGCGCACTTCGATTACGTGGCGAGCCATCCTCTTTACCCGCGAATTGTACAAGGCGAAATGATGGGTGCGGGCCGGGGCAGCCCGAAGCATCTTGAGGGAATCGTCGCGCGCTATTTCCGCCCGCTATTTGGCCGCGTAGCAGACGTCCTCAAGACGGGGCAGAAGAGGGGCGAATTCCGGCAAGTGGATCCCCTGCATTTCGTTCCTTCCATGATTGCAATCATTGTTTTCTATTTCACCAGCGCGCCGGTCATGCGCCTTATGACTGGGAAAGACCCACTGTCTCCGGCACTGGTTGCCGCGCGTCGAGCGGCAGTACTGGACTTTATTTCAGCTGCGCTGTTCTTGCGTCCCAACGGAAAGTACCGAGGAGCACGAAAGTGAGTGTACGCAATAAATTCCTAATCGTTCTGGGCGTGATCTTCAGCATATCGCTGACCTACTACCTGTTGTCCACGCCGCGCAACCGGGATCTGATTCTGATCGGCACAGTCGATTCCAACCAGGTGATCGTGAGCCCGCAGCTTGGGGGGCGATTGGCAAAGCTTCTCGTCGACGAGGGAACGCAGGTGAAACAAGGCGATCTGATCGCGGTGCTTGATCCATCGGAGCTCGAGGCGGAAGAACGCGCGGCCGCGGCTACCATCGACAGTTTGAAAAGCAAGGTCGCCGAAACCCAGTCGACTTTGCAGGCAACGCAGGGATCGACGTCGAGCAGTGTGGTCAATGCGCAGGCGCGGCTCCAGTCCACGCGGGCGCAGTTGCTTCAGGCGGAAGCCACTCTTGAGCGCACCGATAGCGATAGCCGCCGAATGATTGAACTCGCGAAAGAGGGCGTTGCTTCTGATCAGGACCGAGTGCAGGCAGAGACTAATCTGGCTGCGCAAAAGGCGCTGGTGCAGTCGTTGAAGAATCAGGTGAGCGCTGCTGAGGCCGACCTGAATACGGCCGTTGCCAATACCCATCAGGCTCATGCTGCCCAAAGTACGGTTGAATCGACACGCGCGCAAGTCGCAAATGCAGAAAGCATGCTGAAGGAAGCTGAGGTACGTCTCGGGTACACCAAGATTTATGCGCCGGTGACTGGCACCGTTTCAGTGCGAGCCGCCCGGGAGGGTGAAGTGTTGAACGGCGGGCAGGCGATCGTGACCATTGTCGATCTCGGCGACACGTGGGTGCGCGCCGCGATTCCTGAGACCGACGCCGATCATATTGGTTTGGGGGACACTTTGCGGGTTCGCATGCCTGGCGGCACGATTACTTCGGGCAGAGTATTTTTCAAGTCGGCGGAAGCAGACTTTGCGACTCAACGCGATGTCGGCCGGCGCAAGCGTGACATCCGCACCATCGTGCTCAAGGTCCGGCTCGACAACCCAAAAGGTGCATACGTTCCGGGCATGACAGCGGAAGTATTGGTCTCGCCGGAACAGCTCAAGGGCACTTCGCGAGAAAACGTTTCGGCGGAACAACAGCCATGATCAGCGATCGCGGCAACGGGCACGGGGCAGCTGGCGATCCCGCTATCTCTAATGCCGTCGAAGTGCAACACATTGTCAAGAAATACGGCGATTTCACCGCTGTCGATGACGTGTCTTTCAATGTGAAGGAGGAAGAGATTTTCGGCTTGCTGGGACCGAACGGCGCGGGCAAATCCACGCTGATACGGATGATGACGACGCTCATTCCCATCACTGCGGGAACCGCGCGCGTGGCTGGTCACGATGTGCAAAAGGATCCAGATTCAGCTCGCCGGGCGATTGGAGTAATTCCGCAAGCTCTGACTAGCGATCTGGACCTGACCATCGAGGAAAACCTCAATATCTACGCCAAGCTCTACGACGTTCCCGCAAAAAAGCGCAAGGCCGCGATTGACGAGTTGCTAGAACTGGTGGACCTGACGAAGTGGCGTTCGGCGCAAACCAAGACCTTGTCTGGCGGAATGAGACGCCGGCTCGAAATTGCCCGCGGCCTGGTACACAGTCCACGGATTTTCTTTCTCGACGAGCCGACTACCGGCCTTGATCCCGTCTCTCGCGTGGCCGTCTGGGAGATGTTGACCAATATCAAAAGCCATCGGCAGCTCACCATTTTGATCACAACTCACTATATGGACGAAGCTGATCGCCTGTGCGACCGCATTGCCATTGTGGATCACGGCAAGCTCGTGGCGCTCGATACGCCGCCGGCGTTGAAAGCGAGCGTGCCCGGATCGAATGTGATTGAAGCGCAGTTCGAGAACGCGCCCGCGGATTGGGAAGATCGATTGAAGAAACTAGTTGAGGTCACTTCCGTGCAGCACGAGGGCGCGGGCATGTACCGTGTGCTGACCGCAGACGGATCGCGCACCACAACTGAACTGGTGGAGGCGGCGGTGAAGGCTGGCGTTCGAGTTCGATCACTCTCCGTGCAGAACACTTCGCTGGACGACGTGTTCGTCCATTACACGGGGCGGCAGTTGCGCGACGAACTGGTGAAAGCGCACGCCTTCACCATGCCGCAAAGGCCAGGATTGCAGCCATGAATCATATTTTGGCAATTGTCGAACGTGAAATGCGGAAATTCTTTCGTTCTCCCGCGCTGATGATGGCGTCGATGATTTTTCCGCTGGTGCAGCTCATTGTGCTGGGCAACGCCTTTGGCGGAAAGATTCGTGACGCGAAACTGGGCCTGGTCGATCAGGATGGCGGCACGCAAGCGCTTAAGATCCGCGAGGCTTTCGATTCTGTCCGTTCCAACATGCGGACGTTCGAGCCAATTTATTACAACGACCCGAAAACGGCCATGGACGACGTGCGCAACGGCAAGATCGAGGGCGCAGTCATTATTCCGCCACAATACTCGCGGCGGGTGTATGAACAGGATCAACCGCGGATTGCCCTCGTGGTCGACAACAGCGACAACTTCATGAGTTCGACCCTTGAAGACGAACTCACCAGCATCACGACTGCGCTTAATCAGCCTGCGGTCGAACCTCGCATCTTGCAGCAGACCGTGCTGCAGATTGTGGAGCTTTACCCTTACATCGAGTATATGAAGTATCTGTTGCCGGGCTCGATCACGCTGGCAATGTTCGTCTCCGTGATGATCGGTGGAGGCATGCTTTATATCGACGACAAAGCCCGAGGTGTGCACGAAGGATATTTGGTTACGCCCATCACCAAGACCGAATTGGTGTTTGGCCTGAACGCTGCCGGGGCCATCAAGGCGGTGATGACCGGAGTGGTAATCACGGTGATTGGATCGCTACTGGCGGGTGTAGGAACGGTTTTCAACCCGGCCACCGCTGTCCAATTGCTGATCCTGATTGTGCTTACCTCAGTCGCATTCAATACCATGATGTTCCTGCTTATGGTTCGCGTTGAAGATCCCCTCGTGCCTCGGGCGATCTTTGGAATTCTCAATACACTTCTTTTTTTCCCTAGCGGCGCGATCTATCCGATCCAGGCGTTTCCGAAGTGGTTGCGAGGCATTGCGGCTGTGGACCCATTCACCTTTGCGGTACACGGCTTCAAGTCGATACTGCTCAAGGAAACGGGAATAGCCGCCATCTGGCCGGACATGCTTTATCTCTCTATTTTTGCAGTCATCACCCTGAGCATAGCCACGCCGTTGTTCAAGCGTACCCTGTGAGGATTGGGTAATTTTTGAATTGCGTAAGTTGGAAATTGAAAGACTCTCTGCCGCCGCTCCCTTAAATCACACAATTACCCGATTATTCAATTTCTCAATTCGAATGCCCGGTAACTTTTTGTTCTTCGCCGGTTTCCGTTATGCTTATACAAGCTATGACACTGATGGACGCCGAACAATACGATCCTGCGCGCGACCGTCGTCGCCGGAGGCGTATCGTCGTTGTTGTCATTTTTGTTCTCGTTGCGGCGTGGGTGCTTTATCACTATCGCAACTACCCCGAGCGGAAAGCGGCGAGCAACTTCTTTGCGGCGCTGCAAAGTCAGAATTACGAAGGCGCTTATGCAGTGTGGTTCCGCGATTCCAACTGGAAGCAACATCCGAGCCAATATTCCAAGTACGAGTTCAACGACTTTTATCGTGACTGGGGCCCGGGAGGAGAATGGGGTCAAGTGAAGTCGTATTCGGTGGATTGTTCTCTCAGCCCAAGCGGAGGAAGCGGCGTCATCATTCAGGTCACGATAAATTCTCGCGCCGAGCACGCGTACGTGTGGGTGGAAAAAGCCGGCAAGACGTTATCGTTCTCCCCCAGCGAAATAGAGTGCGGCAACTGGTGGACCTGGGTCACGGAGTGATTCGCGGCAGGTAGCGACGCCTGCCTAAGCCTTGACCACAAGCTGTTCCAGCGTCTTCTGCAGCGATGCTTCGTCCGCCACGTTGAGGCAGGTTTTAGAGCGGTCGATCTGACGCATCAAGCCGCAAAGCACTTTCCCCGGACCCACCTCCATGAAAGTCTGCACGCCCTGGGCGATGAGCACACGCATTGACTGCTCCCATTTGACGGCGCTTGTAACTTGGCGGATCAGCGCATCGCGGCTGGGCTCTGCGTGTTCAAGCAATGCGGCGTCGGCGTTGCAGACGACTCGGATTGCAGGATTATTGAAGGTGACGGCGGACAGATCTGCGGCCAGCCGATCCTGCGCCGGCTTCATCAGGGAGCAATGAAATGGGGCGCTGACTGGCAGGACCTTGGCGCGTTTGGCACCGCGATCGTCGGCCAGCTTGGTAGCACGCTCCACTGCTGCTGTGTGACCAGAAATAACAATCTGCTCCGGCGAATTGATATTGGCGGGTTCGCAAACCTCACCCTGCGCGGCGTCGCGGCAAACTGCGGCGACTTTCTGGAATTCCATGCCGAGAATCGCCGCCATCGTGCCAACACCAATGGGAACTGCATCCTGCATGTATTTACCGCGATGCCGTACGGTGCGCACCGCATCGGCGAAGCTCAACGTTCCCGCCGCAACGTGCGCCGAGTATTCTCCCAGGCTATGTCCCGCGACAAAACGAGGCTTGAGGCCATTTGCGTTCACAACGCGCCAAGCCGCGACGGACGCAGTTAGGATCGCCGGCTGCGTGATCTCAGTCAGGCGAAGTTGATCCTCGGGACCTTCAATGCAAAGTTGTGAGAGCTTGTAGCCAAGGGCTTCGTCAGCTTCTTCAAATGTCTGACGCGCAATCGAATAGTTTTCGGCGAGTTCTTTGCCCATGCCGACGGCTTGCGACCCCTGGCCGGGAAAAAGAAACGCGATGGGACTACCTGTGAGAATTTGTGAAGCAGTTGTCATAGTCATGAGACGACTGTAGAGACGCTGCTGGCAACGTCTTTTGTACCAGCGCGAGCCGACCTCGCCGCTCTAATCCCGGTCAACGTTCTTTCAATCTCCACGTTAATCGGATGCTCGGCAAACTCCGCCGCGACGCGGATCGCGTTCTTGATCGCATTGGAATTCGACGATCCGTGGGTAATAAAGCAAACGCCCCTAACGCCAAGCAACGGCGCGCCGCCATATTCGGTGTGGTCAAGACGCTTCTTGAAATCAGCAAACGCGCTGCGCGAAAGCAAATACCCCACCTGACGCGTGATGGTGGCTTTCAGTGATTCCTTCAGCGTCGATCGAACCAGATTGGCCACGCCTTCTGAAATCTTCAGCGCGACATTGCCGACAAATCCGTCGGCGACAATTACGTCCACTTTGCCGTTATACAGATCGCGGCCTTCCACGTTGCCGACGAAATTCAGGGGAAGTTTTTTCAGAAGTTGAAACGCTTCCCGCGTCAGTTCGTTTCCCTTGGTTTCTTCCTCGCCGATGGAGAGCAAGCCAACGCGCGGACGCTTGGTCCCAAACATGGTGCGAAAATAAATTTCCCCCATGACGGCGAATTGCTCGAGATTGTGCGCCTTGCTGTCGACATTAGCGCCGACATCCAAAAGGCTGGCGACGGTGCCAATCGCGGTGGGAAATATGGCGGCCAGGGCGGGCCGATCCACGCCGGGGATCGCGCCCAGCACCATCTTCGCCGTAGCCATCGCGGCTCCAGTGTTGCCCGCCGTGATGAAGCCCGAGGCGCGGCGGTCGCGCACCAGGCGCAGGCCAACCCGCATGGAAGAATCCCGCTTGGCGCGCACAGCCTGCACCGCTTTGTCTTCCATGTGGATGACTTCGCTGGCATGCACGACGTCAATGGGAAGTCCGGCTGCGGAGGGATAACGCGCCAGCTCGGCCCGGAGAGCCGGTTCCGGACCCACTAGGAGAACGTGGACATCGTAATGCCGTGTCGCCTGGATCGCGCCTTCGATCTCAGGCTTCGGCCTGCGGTCCGAGCCCATCGCGTCCAAGGCTATGACGCTTGGCATGGGGCGGCGGCGCTAGCTGGCTTCCTTGACTTCCAGAACTTCGCGGCCTTTGTAGTAGCCGCACTTGGGGCAAGCCCGATGCGGCATCTTGCGCTCGTGGCAATTCGGACATTCAGAGAGTGCATGACTCTTGAGAGAATCATGGGCGCGCCGGCTTCCGGTGCGCGCTTTGGAGTGTCGCCGTTTTGGATTTGGCATTTAGATTCCTTTGGACTAATGTGGCGCGAGCGTCCTCGCTCGTGCGCTTTCGATAGCGATAAAGACTAAACGATAAAGATCAGTCTTCCAACTTGCTGCGCAGATCTTTGAGCGCGGTCCACCGCGGATCTTCCATCGGCTCAGAGCAAGAACACTGCTCCAAGTTCAGATTCGCGCCGCAATGCGGACAAAGACCCTTGCAATCCTCGCGGCAAATAACTTTCAAGGGAACGGCTAACAGGACCTGCTCCCGCACCGCGTCTTCCAGCAGCAAACCCTCACCCTGATAATAGCTGATCTCGGCCTCGGCGCCGGTCACCGACATTTCCTCCCGGCCACTATCGACCCCGAGCGGCCGGTACAACAGATCAAAGTTGCGCCTTACATCCTGAATCACCGGCTCCAGGCAACGGGCGCAAGGCAACTCAAGTTTTGTCGAGAGTTCTCCGCTGAGCCGTATGTCCTTGATCCGCTGATGCTTTCCGTGGTGCTCCTCGATCAGTTGGGCACGTCCACCAGCGTGCAGCGGAGTGCTCTGCCGAAGATCCGGCCCTAAATCCAGCACGCCGGGGCGATACTCCTCCTCAAAATCGATCGGATGGAGTTCTAACTCTTTGATTTCGATGAGCATCGAGGTCCCCCGCACCCCTAACCGACACCGCGAAGGAACGCGGAAGCACGCTCAGAGGCGTAACTTCTCCAGGGAGCGAAAGTTAAGGATAAAGGCCGCAGGAGCGGAGTGTCAAGCAGACGCTACCAGCAACAGTCTTGCTTGACTTCCGCTGCGCAGCAGCGTAACGTCGCCTGCGAATTCCGACATTCACCTTTCGCGATCGAGGAGGCTGTTCATGGTTTCTCTCGCCGCTCTTTGGCTGCCTATCGTTCTGTCGGCAGTCATCGTCTTTGTCGCTAGCTCGATCATGCACGTCGTGCTGAAATACCATCAGAGCGACTGCCACCAGATCCCCGACGAGGACAAGTTCCTCGCCTTGCTGCGGCCTGCCAACCTGAAACGGGGCTTCTACGTTTTCCCCTACCACACACACAAGGACATGAAGTCGCCCGCGGCAATCGAAAGGTACAAGCAGGGGCCGGTCGGGTTTATGACCGTCATGCCCAGCGGGCCGCCTGCCATGCCGAAGTTTCTGATGCAATGGTTCGTTTATTGCCTGTTGATCGGTTTCTTCGTCGCCTATCTCACCGCGCATACGGTTCCGTTCGGAGCGAACTATCTGGTGGTGTTCCGTGTTGTCGGGACCGCGGCCTTCCTCGCCTACGGTTTGGGCCACGTGAGCGACGGCATTTGGAAAGGCCAGCCTTGGTCGATGACCATCAAGGAGGTTGTCGACGGGCTGGTTTACGGCTTGCTGACCGCCGGGACCTTCGGCTGGCTGTGGCCGCGCTAGAACGCTCGCTCGCGGTAACCTAAGAACGATGGATGCTGCAACGACTCCAATGCCGGCACTATTGAGCGCCCGTCGGCGTTGGTGGGCAAACGCGCGCACCTCTTTTTTCTGGATAGTGATTATCGCTTTCGCGGTGCGCTTCGGCTACATCGTCATTGGACATACCTATAGATTCCGCTCCGATAAAAAAGGCCTTGCAGTTCAAGCTAGCGAAAAAGATTTCGATTTTGGCTTTGAAATGGGACGCATCGGGCGCTCGCTTGCCGAAGGCCAGGGATTTAGTAGTCCCTTCAATGACACGACCGGTCCTACCGCATGGGAACCCCCGCTTTATCCTTTTCTGATCGCTTGCGTTTTTCGCTTGTTTGGAATTTACAGCCGCACCTCGGCTCTCGTACTGCTGAGTCTCAACAGTATTTTCTCCGCTCTCACCTGCATTCCCATTTTTCTAATCGCGAAAAGATGCTTCGACGAAAGAGTTGCCGTGTGGACGTCCTGGACGTGGGCTCTGCTGCCGTCCGTGATTTTCTGGTGCACCCGCTGGGTGTGGGAGACCAGCCTTGCGGCACTTTTGCTGGCCATCATTTTCTTGCTTGCGCTTGAAATGGCCGAGCGGGACGGAATGAAGCCGTGGCTACAGTTTGGCCTGCTGTGGGGCGTGGCCGCGCTAACCAACACCGCTCTGCTGTCTTTTCTGCCAGTTTCCGGGTTGTGGGTTTGGTATCAGCGCGCGAGACTCGGCAAACGTTCGCTCGCTGGAGTAGTTCTGGCATCCGTCATTTTTGCTGCTTGCGCAACACCATGGCTGGTGCGCAACCACGGTGTATTTGGGAAATTTGTTTTCATCCGCTCGAACTTTGGCGCTGAACTGCGACTGGGCAACGGCCCCGGTGCCGACGGCACCTGGATGGATTATCTCCACCCCACCAAGAATGTTCTCGAGATGCGGCGCTATCGCGACCTGGGCGAACTTGCTTACGTAGCCGAACGTAAACGAGAAGCGGTGGCCTACATTCGCGAGGACTACGCGCGGTTTGCCGCCCTCAGTGTGAAACGTTTTATCTACTACTGGGCTGGGCTTCCGAAAGCAGGGGAGAATCCTGTCTCGGCATTCTTCAGGAAGTCTCTATTCCTTGCTTCTTCAGTGTTGGCTTTCTGGGGACTGGGACGGGCGCTACGCCAGCACAGGCCGGGCGCATGGCTCTTCTTTTGGCTGGTTGTCTTTTATCCGCTGGTGTATTACTTCGTCTTTCCTCATCCACGCTACAGGCATCCCATCGAACCGGAACTGGGAATTTTGATCTTGTATGTCATTTCTGAGGCAGTAGGCGGGAACGCGTCTCAGTGATGAGAGTTCGATTCCGAAGCATCAGCTCAGGATCGGCAACGCCCGCATGCGCTTCCTGGTCGCAGCGAAAATCGCATTGCACAAAGCAGGCGCCAGTGGAGGCACTGGAGGCTCGCCGGCACCAGTTGGCACCTCAGTGCTCGGAACCGAATACGCTTCCACCAGCGGAGCCTCGTTCATGCGAACGGGAGCATAGTCGTCGAAGTTGCCCTGCACCACGCGCCCTTTGTAAATCGTGATCTGCGCGCGCAAAGCGTTCGTCAGCGCGTAAATCACTCCGCCCTTGATTTGCTGTTCGAGAATGCTGGGGTTCACGACTTGACCACAATCCATCGCGGCGACGACACGGTGTACGCGCGGCTGGTCATTCTCCATCGAGATCTCCACCACCTCCGCCATATAGGTGCTGAAGCAGCCGAAACAGGCAATCCCCTGATAGTGGCCAGCGGGCAGCGCCTTTCCCCAGCCTGCTTTTTCCGCGGCTAACTGCAACACGCCCCGCATTCTCGCCGTATGCCAGACGGTATCGAAATACTTGATGTCCTCATCTTTCGACAGCAAGTGCATTCGATATTCGAATGGATCTTTTTTCGCGACCGCTGCGAGTTCATCGATAAAGGATTCGCTGGCAAACCCGGCCTGCAGCGCATACACCGAGCGCATCCAGCCGAGGGGGACGGGCGTCTCAGTCATCACGTATTCCAGCAACGCTGCGGGAAAAGAATAGATGAGCGCGGCTTCATCGGGTAGATCGGGATCAACTCCGTTGGGTGTCGGCATTCCCTTTTGTCCACTGATCGAGGGCGCGACGATGCGATGGGTGAACGCCACCGGCCAGCCTTGTCCATCCAGCACCGCGCTTAGTTTGTGGAAGCTCGCCGGACGATAGGTCGAATTCCGCATATCGTCTTCCCGCGTCCAGAGCACTTTCACCGGAACATTCGCCGCCTTCGACACCAGCGCTGCCTCGACTCCATAGTCGTGCTCCAGCCGTCGGCCAAATCCGCCGCCCATCAATGTGACATTGACCTTCACCCAATCGGGATCCAGCCCGATCGCCTGCGCTACCGAGTCGCGAACGTCCTGAGGTACCTGCGTTGGAGCCCAGAGTTCGCACTTCGATCCGCGGAATTGCGCCGTGCAATTGCCGGGTTCCATCGCAGCATGCGCCATCAGAGGAAGCTGATATTCCGCTTCGATCCGGCGTCCAGACGCTTTCGACACATCTCCGGCGGAGTACAGAGTCACAGCCTTGTTGGCAGCAGATTTCTTCAACGAGTCGAAGATCGCGGCCGAATTCAGATCCTTGTTCGGCCCTTCGTCCCATTGCACATTCAGATTGCGCCGGCCTTCCATCGCACTCCAAACGCTGTCAGCCACAACCGCTACGGCCGAATCGCCGATCTTTCCCACGTAGCCGACGCCGGAGATTTTTTTGGTTTCCCTGTCATCGAAACTCGCGACCTTGCCTCCAATCACAGGACAACGCGCCAGCACGGCGTACTTCATCCCAGGAAGACGAAAATCAATGCCAAACTCAGCCGTGCCGTCGACCTTGGAAGGCACATCGATCCGCAAAAGCGGCTTGCCGACGATTTTGTAATCCTGGGCTTGCTTCAACGGCACATCGGTCGGGATCGGCAGCCTAGCAGCCCTGGCCACCAACCGCCCGTAGGCCAGGCGCCGACTGGACGCATCGTGAATCACGAAGCTTTTCTTCGCCTTGCAGCCCGATCGTGGAACGCCCCACTCCAACGCAGCGGCGCTGATCAGCATTTCGCGGGCAGCCGCACCAGCCTTCCGCATGGGATCCCAGGTCGTACGCACGCTGGCGCTGCCACCCGTTGTCTGATCGCCATAGAGCGTGCTCGCGCCTGCCTGTTCGATTGTGATCTGTTTCCAGTCCGCCTCAAGTTCTTCCGCCAGAATCATTGGGAGCGACGTGCGCACGCCCTGTCCCATCTCCGAACGCGCAACCACAACAGTGATCTTTCCGTTCGGCGCAACCTTCAGATAAGCGTTGGGTGCGAATGTCCCACGCGAACTCCCGTGGGGCAAATAAAATCCAATAACAAGTCCAGCGCCAGCCGCCACGCCGGCCGTAAGAAATTCGCGGCGCGAGAGCGGACTCATCGTCCACCTCCCGTGGCTGCCGCCGCCCGATGGATCGCGCGCCGAATCCGGTCGTAGGTTCCGCAGCGGCACAGGTTGCCGAACATCGCCTGGGTAATTTGCTCATCAGAGGGTTGAGGAGTCTTTGCCAGCAAAGCCGCGGCAGTCATGATCTGGCCGGTCTGGCAATAGCCGCACTGAGGAACCTGCTCCGCGATCCACGCCTCCTGCAAAGGATGCAGCCCGCTCGCGGATAATCCCTCAATGGTAATGATGTTCTTCGTTGCAGCTTGCGAGACCGGCGTGGAACAGGAACGCACAGGCGCTCCATCCATGTGGACCGTGCACGCGCCGCACAGGCCAGCGCCACAGCCAAATTTCGTGCCCGTCAATCCCAAGGTGTCGCGAAGTACCCAGAGCAAAGGAGTCTCCGGCGCGACTTCTGCCTTGCGCTCACTGCCGTTGATACGCAGAGTAATGACTGCCATGTTCGTAGCGCTTCAGGATATGGACAGCATCGTACTCAACCAGCGAGGAAAAGGGAAATGAGGCACTGTGGCCCGGGAGCTGTGGTGCGGAGGGCGCCGTCCCCAAGGACTTACCAGATTGTTTTCAGCAGTGGACTGCTTCGTATCTTTTCATCGTGTGTGACCAGAACCAATCCTTCTGCACGGGCGGTTGCGCCGATGAGCCGATCGGCTGGATCGCGCGGATAACTCTCCGGAAACTGTGTGGCAAGGGCTGCGATCTCTTGCGTGATGGGTTTCACGATAATGCCAACGGTCTCTAAGACCTGACGCATCGATGCCTCTATGGTTCCGTAGGTTTCGATTCGGCGTCGTGCGAATAGCGAGGCCATCTCCCACAGGCTGATAGAGGCCATTGCTAATCCATCGCCCCGGCGGGCCCGCAGCAGCGCGGAGTTAGCTGCTCGTGAAAGGCGCTTAGGTTCGATCGCCGCCCAAACCACTACGTGCGTGTCTAACAAGATCACCGCAGAGCGTCCCAAGTCTCGGGGTCTTCTATAGGCTGCGTGATGTCACCCACGATCTTCATCGTACCGGAAAGCTTGCCCAGAAACTCATCCGAAGCTTCTTCCGCCGGCACGAGCTTCGCCACCGGACGGCCCTTTTTCGTGATCACCACTGGCTCACGAGTGGATTGCACATCGTCCATGACTTTCAGGCATCGCGCTTTGAACTGTCCCGCCGGCATTGTCTTCATGACCACTCCAAACGACCATGGTCATTATACCATGACCATTGGCCGGAACCGATGCGTGGTCCGAAAACTGAGAGCGAACAGTCTCCTACTTCAACTCTTGCAGTTTTGCCGAGGCCATCTGCGCGGCTTCGCTGGCAGGATTTTCTTTCTGGATGGTTTCGTAGATTCGTTTGGCTTCGAGCGGCTGATTGTCCGTCCGATACGTAGCGGCAAGTTCAATTTGAGCCGCCACCTTACCCACCGTGCTGGTAGGCTTCGCCGCCAGCTGTTTGTAGAGATCAATCGCTTGCTTATCGCGGCCTGTGTTGCGGTAAACGGAAGCCAGCGCCATCCTGGCCAACGCCGCAACGTCGCTGCCAGCCGACGAAATTACCTTCTGGAGTTCCCGCTCAGCCGAGGCATTGTCCCCGAGATCGGCCGCCGTCAGGCCGACAAAATAGTGGGCGAACTCAGCCGCGTGGGTATGAGGGTACTTGTCGACGATGGCCTGAAACTGCTTGTGTGCCGCGGTAGCCCGCTCTGCGGAACTCGCAAAACTCGGCGCGTCCGGCTGTGCCGGCATGTTAGGAGGACGCACAGGCGTATCCAGGGTTCGCACTGCCTGGCTCATCTCCAGACTGGCCTTTTGATCCTGCTGACCCAGGTAATACCAGCCCCCGACGACCGCCGCCGCCGCCACCGCGACCACAACCGCCGCAATAATCAATTTGCTCTTGTGCTCAACCGACCAGTGAGCGGTTCTCTCCGCCGCGTCGATGGTGACTCGGCTGAACCGGTCCTGCTTCATTTGATGACGGGTTTCTGCGCGCACGGACTTCCCTTCTGAATATGTCAGCGTGGGACTGACAATCACTCAGTCTAACAGGCAAAATTCAGGAGCGTCAAAGGCTTTGGCTTGTCTTAATGACGGCGTCATCCTGAAACCCCGCGCTTTCTCCCAGCGGGGCGAGGGATCTCGCGCGCAGTACTTAAAACTCATTCGACCGATGCGCCGTCACTCCGCGGACGCCTACTTCTGAGACTCTTCCAGCAATCCCTGCTCCGCCTTCTCCTGGCACTCGATGCAATGACGAGTCCAAGGCACGGCTTCGAGCCGTTTGGCGTTGATCTCTTTACCGCAGGAAATACATTCGCCAAAGCTGCCTTCCCGGATGCGCGACAAAGCACCCTCGACCATCTGCAGCAGTTGGCGGTCGTTGTTGCTCTGGTGAAAGAGAAATTCTTTCGTGTAGGAGCTGGCGGCGCGGTCGGCAATATCCTGCGCCGAGTCCTCATCGACCGTACGCCCGTCCTGCTCCGTGCGCGAGACCATGCGCCGCAACTCATGTTGCCGCGTCTCCAGCCTCTTCTTGAATGATTCCAGTTTCTTTTTATCCATGGATAATAACTGCACCGCTGATGGCCCTTCCTAGCTCGTTTGCGCCCATAAGGCCAAACGAAGATGATATGCGCCTAAATTGAGATGCGTCAACTAGCCTCGGGGATTCGGTAGTGTCTTAAATACCGTGGATGTGGAAAAGATCGTGAGTGCAGGTGCCCCAGGTCTCGCCGGTTTTGCGAAACCTGGGAGCGACTAGTTCAGCGCGGCAAGGGCTCCGGCAAGTTCGCCAGCGCCCATCCCATGACCGCCATGGCTGCCGCGTTCTCGCGCAGCTCTTGTGGGACGATCTTGTCCAAGGTGTCGGCGGCAGTGTGGTGGTAATTGAAATACGTACGCGCGTCCTGAAAAATTCCCAGCGCGGGCACGCCAGCTTTCGCCAGCGGCGCGATGTCGGAACCCGGACTGCGCTCTGTCAACTCGATCAGGTTCGCTCCGAACGACTGCAGGACATCCTGCACCGGCTTCAACAGCGGCAAAGCTTTGGGATTGATGCGGGCATAAAAACCCAGAGGGTGCGCCGCGCCGTTGTCGCTCTCGATGGCGGCCACGTGATTCGGAAGTTCTGCTGCATGATCCCTGGCGTAAGCGTCGTGACCGCGCCCGCCGTTTTCTTCATCCATCCAGGCAATCACGCGGATCGTGCGTTTGGGATGCAGATGCAGCCGCTGCGCCAACTCCGCAGTTTCCATAGCAATCGCGACTCCCGCACCGTCATCGATCGCGCCGGTTCCGAGATCCCAGGAATCCAAATGCCCGGAAACGATGACCACCTGCTCAGGATGCTCCGAACCCTTAAGGTCGGCGACCACGTTGTAACTCAAAACCTCTGGCCCAGTCTGAGCAGTCAGCGTGAGCCGCATGCGAACCTTACCTTGAGCTGCAAGTCGCGCGATCAAGCCAGCGTCTTCGCTGGTAACGGCTCCGGCTGGAATCCCCGCGGACGTGCTCGCTCCAGTATGCGGGAGACGATAATCCGCATTGCCGACCGACCGCACCAGCGAAGCAACCGCGCCGAGTTCCGCGGCCGCTTTCGCTCCGCCTCCGCGATACGC
>DATNHO010000085.1:0-28274 GCA_035604895.1 Terriglobales bacterium
AGATTCTTCTGCCGGTTGATTTCCCGCATACCTCGCTGCACGTGATTCATCAGGCTGCGACATTGGCCCAGCATTTGCATTCTGAGATCGTGATGTTGCACGTCGTGACGGTGCAAAGCCATGCCGCCGGTGTGCCGGAGGACGGACCCGAGTTTGCGGGTTGGGATATGCTCGCGGAAATCATTGGAGAAGCCCAGAAAATGCAGGATCCATCTCTCTCGCGGGCTCTCGAAGGACTCCCCGTCCGATGTCTACTGCGCAAAGGCAAGCCGGCCCAAGCAATCTTGGAGACGGCTCAAGTGGAAAAAGCCGACTTGATCATGATGCCTTCCCATGGCGCGATGTTCGATCAGTTTCTTCTGGGCTCTGTGACAGGGAAAGTACTACGCGGGAGCGACTGCCCGGTCTGGACCGACGCCCACGTGGGTGAATCCGTGCGTCCAGCAAAAGCCTACAACCCGCTGTTTCTGCATGACGGCGTGGACGTGGGCAAGACACATCGAACGCAGACCGTCGTATATGGGAGCAAGCAGGGTCAGTCTGGGCTGGAGTTTGCGATTCACAGTGTTTTGTGCGCGGTGGATTTGGGTCCACGGAGTCGGGAAGCTGTATCCTGGGCTGCTCTATTCGCTACCGAATTTGGCGCACGTCTTACGCTCGTCCATATCACACCCTCGGTGAAGCTTTGGGGACCTGGTGGCAGTTACGTCAATCAAGAATGGAAAAAGGAGCTTGTCGGCGACGCTTCCCAACGTATCGCAAAGCTCCAGCAAGGCATAGGCATCAAAGCGGACATATTAATCGGCAGTGGTGACGTGCCATTGGTGTTGAGCGAGGCTGCGAGGCAGACGACAGCAGACTTGCTGATTACCGGATGCTACCCTTACGGCGGCAATCTGCGGCTCCATGGTTATCCAATCATTTGCGCGGTGCCGATTCCAGTTCTCAGCGTCTAAAGACCCGTACTCTTTGCACGCATATCCTCCTGTTGGTTGGCCAATGGGAAGCAATCGAGCGAGACACGATCTCAAGGGGCAGTAGACCAAGATTCGGAAGCGGGCATCCGATCAGCACGTCAGATCGGTGCCAGGAAGTCGGCTGGCAGGAATTGATTTCGCACTTGGCATCGATTCTAGGCGGATTACGGGCTACTCGGAAGTAACTGCTTTAACTAGGCCAATACACTCTTTGAAAATTGACCGATCTGGGTTCAAGGAGTGTAACGGCGATCTTGCAACAGTCACGCTGCTTCCCCGCGACGCGGGCGGTGCGTCACTTGTTCGATGATCCGCACCAACCCTTCCGGCAGTTCACTCTTCATCACGTATTCATCCACCAACCACAGGATTCGCTCGGGCATTTCGTAGTACGCGGAAAGCAGGATGATCGGCAAGTTGGGAAACCGTTGCTTGACATGGCAGGCCATGGCTTCCGCGTCCATCCCTTCCTGTTTGTAATCCAGTATTACCGCCGCCACCGACGTTTCCTCCAACATCTTCATCGCGGTGTAGCCGCCTGATGCGATCTTGACGCAGTAGCCATGAGATTCCAGAATTGCTTTGCGAAGCTCCAATACCTGTGGACGGTCGTCGATGCACAGCACAGTGAGAGGGGCCATGACCACACCTCCTCTGAATGGTCACAGGGTCAATCGTAAAGAATGGCATTTAGGAGTGAACTGTGAACTTGCAACGCGCTCCTGCCATCGCCATAGTCAACGAAGCCCAACCTCCTGAACCTGTTCATGAAAAAGCTGACCCTTGAACGGGTTGTGCCTATCATCTCTGCGAGGGTCTCCTGACTCATCTTGGGGATTACAGTTTTGGTCTCCTGTTCCTTGCCGAAGTGAGCCAGCATTAGCAACAACCGGGCCAGTCTTTTTTCACTGGAATTGAAAAGTTGGTCAACCAAATCCTCTTCGTAGTGGATGTTCCGTGTCAGCAAATATGACACGAAAATATCGGACATCGCGTGTTCCTCATGAAGCATATTCATCATGGTGTTCTTGTCGATTCGCATTACGCAGCAATCGGTCATTGCGATTGCGGAGCACATGCGGAGACGCTGCCCTGAGGCAACCTTCTCCGAGGAAATCGCCCTCTTTCAGAATGCAGATTGTGGCTTCCTTCCCGCTCTTCGACACAACGGTGAGTTTCACTTTTCCTTTCTGTATATAAAAAACAGCATCGGAGGTATCACCCTGAGCAAAGATTGTGTGCTTTCTGGGAAAAACTAAGATTTTCCTGCCGCCGTTGATGATCGAAAGGAATGTCTCGGGATCGAATTGACTGAGTTTCTTTGCCGCTGCCACGCGTGTCATGATTGGCCCCCTGTTCAAGGGTTCCGAAGCATGGATAAATAAATGTGCAGGGCTTGCCGACGAGACTAGGAAAAGCTGCCGACTCTCGTCACGGCTTTCCGCAGCGTATCCGAGAGGAGCGCCGACACGTCCCGCGCATTCTCATTATACTGCGCGTCTACACGGATTGCCGCGATGAACATCACAGTCTGATGTTCCCATCCCGTGCAGAAAGCTACAACAGGGACGGCGTCTTTTGTACTTCTGGACGAGAGGGGCTGCGCTGTTTCATAACTGTCCAGTCGTTATCGGCTCAAAATCTCACATTCAGGCGTGATGCATGTCACCGACAAACCTCGGCCACCGATTCAACAAGGCTTAATTTTTTCCTTTGAATCGGGGCGGGCTCGACCCATAGTTATTTCAGTGCAGTTCCCAACGAATTTCAGATTCGGCTTCGCTCCAATCGTCGACATCGTGGCCGGGAACTCTTCCGCGACGCTCAAAGATTTCATAGGCACGGGCAGCACTTACTTCCGGATTTCCCCGTTATCGTCCTTTAGCGAAGGCCAGCGCCACGAGGCCAGAGCGCTACGAAGCTGAGACCCAATTGCGGCGGTCGACAAGGGTAGGGGGTTCATAAGTCTGTCCTGACGCCAGCCGACTCCCCTCTCGGCGTGCGGACCACAACAAGATAGGGCCCAGCGATGCGGCTGTGAGGCGGGCGATGACCGGGAACTCTTTCTCCACTTCGCGACGCAGTTTGTGAATCTGCTCACTCACGCCCCGATTGACTTTCTTGAACTCCCGCTCCATCGCCCAAAGCGCCGCATTGTAAGCGCTGCTGAGCTTTTTCGCTTCTCGCCCAAAGCGCTCACGGACGCGCGGGTCCGGGTAGTCCTTATAGCGTTGCCACCCCAGCAGCATGGTCTTGCACATGCGATAGAGGCTTGGCCCATTGCGCTCGAAATCGCGCCAGAAGGCCCAGTCCAAGAATCGCTTTGAATCCTCGCGAGAGATGGCGCGGTGCCGGAAATTAAATTTGTATTGCCCGTGCACATCGGCGAAGTCAACATCGGTGAGCAGACGACCCTGATCGGCCATTTCCTGGTAAAGCGGCGTGCCCGGAACCGGCGTGTAGAGCATGAACTGGTGGAAATCGGTCTGGTAGTCAACCGCCGATTCGATTTCCCCGACGATGTTGTCGGGCGTGTGGTGCTCCAGTCCGATAATGGTCGAGCCCTGCACCCGTATGCCGTGTTCGCGAAGCTCGCGCGTGAGTCGCCCGATGTCCGTGCCCTGCAGCTTGTTATAGCTGGACTGGGGAGATTCCAATCCCATCCATACCCAGGAAACGCCGAGCTCGACCAGTTCCAGCATGGTGTATTTGCGAATCGCATTGGCGGAAGAAAAGACCGCAAGCTCCCAGCTCTTGCCGGCCTGCTTCATGCGCTCCAGCAAGCGCATGGCACGCGTTCGGTTCAACAGGAAGTTCTCGTCCATCATGAAGAAGGAATTGACTTTGAGCTCAGCTTCGATCCCGCACATTACATCAAACAGTTCATCGCCGGTCTCGTAGAAGTTTACGAACTTTCCTTTACCGCCAAAAAAAGCCGAGGTGGTACAGAAGTTGCAACCCATGGGACACCCCACCGACGGGATGATGGTTGCCGCCGTTCCGCCCTTGCGCTGCGGCAAGCGCACTCCCAGAATGCGGGTCTGCAGACCGGAAACAATGGCAGGATGGCGGATGGGCGCACCCTCGTTCTCTCCCAAGTACCGGCGCATCCAGGAAATACCTTCTCCGCGCACGATGTGGTCAGCGTCGATCATCGCTTCCAGGCCGGGAATGGCAGCTACGTGTCCGCCCACCACAATCACTGAATTCGGTGACAGTTCTCGCACAATGCGGCACATCTCCCGAACCTTCAGAACATTCACAATGATCGAAGAGATACCAACGATGTCGTAGTGGTTCTTGGTTAGCTCACGAGCAAAGGCTTCCCGCGTGGGAAAATCCAGCACGCTGCAGGGCGCCGAAATATTCTCCTGAATCATCATGATTCCCCAGGAGCGATGAAACATGCGCAGCGAGAAGCTGCCTTGTGCGCGCGTGACCTGGTTGTGATAGAGCTCCATGGGATTGATGGAGCGGCTGCCAAATTCATCGTCTTGCGCATACGGCCCGAACACCGAACTGAGCAGGATGCGAGCGCCACTTGCCTTGGGATGAGTCTCCATATGATTTATGTATCGAGCCTACCCCTCGGCGGTGTTCTTCGCGGTGATGTCGGATACACATTACAAAACTATTACGTGCGAACGACCCAAAGACCAACATCTTCCGGGCTGGGGGATATGTTGAGGACCCTGCCTTGCCAGGTTCGCAAGAATCCACGCGATAGGCGAAGCGGCGTGGAACGAAAACGAGGTTCTGAGCGAATCGTCAACCAACTGGAAGTTATCGGAGACGTCCAAAGCGATGGGCAAGAGATTGTCCTGCGCCGTTCGATCGGGTTCAGCCTGAAGTTTCGGCGAGGTCTCGCGCGAGAAGTTAGAACCAAAGCAAGGGAACAAGTCCGAGTGCAGCAAAAGCTGTCAAGAGAAAGAGGCTCTGAGTGCCTGTCTTTCGATCCGCCAAGCTGAAGGCGTAAACCCCCTTCATGAGATTGTTGCTGGCCGCGGCAATCAGAACCGCCGCCGCCGCAACCTTCAAAGGGGTCAGCGAGCCCGCGGCTTGGGTCATGCCCATGATAAAAGGATCTACGTCGGTTACCCCCATGATCGCGGCAAGTATGTTGACCCCTGCTCTTCCGAGGTAAGTGACGGCCAACTGCGTGGCCACCAGCATTGCCAGGAACAAAAGCGCAAAGAGAAAAGCTGCAAGCAACTCGAGCGGATTGTTCGGCTCGAACTCCCGCTTTACCTGATCTGCCCTTACATCTGGCCGCCGCGACCAAATCCATCCGATGGCGATCGCTAGAGCCGAAAGTACAAGAAAGGGGAGCACGAGCAGGGACAGGATCTGACGATTGAAAAGAGCCAGGAGAGCGGCTAGACGGACGTACATGACGCCCGATGCGATCAAGATCCCGCCCGCGAAAAGGTGAGGGTGCTGCTCATGAGCCGCTCTTCGCGCCATAACCACGGTGGTCAAGGTTGATGAGTATGCCCCACCCAACAAGGCTGCAAGCACTACGCCACCGTGTTCCTTGGTGAGCTTCTGCAGGATGTAACTGCCATAGGAAATCGTGCTAACGGCGGCCACCACCAGCCAAGTCTTAAAGGGATTGATGTGAAACGGCCCAAACTCCCGGTTGGGCAGTATGGGTAGAATCACTGTCGTTAGCAGCAGAAACTTTGCGAGCGTGAGAATTTCTACCGGCGCTGCACGGTTGGCGAGCTTTTCGAGACCTGTCTTCAGCTCGAGCAACAACAAGCTGGCCACGCTCAAGGTCGTGGCGATCCAAAAATGTTCGTAGTACACCAGCGCGCCCACCAGGTACGTGGCAAGGCCGGACATCTCCGAGGTAACACCGGCAGCCTCGGAAGAAGAAAGTTTGTGCCAATAGGACAGCGAGAGAAAGCCGCCAATCACCAGGAAGCCGATCGTCACCGGCAGTAGCTGCGTGCCGGACAGCAGTGCGATGGAGTAGCCAATCAATCCAATCAGCGGAAATGTGCGCACGCCTCCGAATGCATAGTGCGCTACCGCAGCCTTGTGCTCCTCGCGCTCCAAGCCGATCAGAAAGGACAGGAATAGAACCAGTAGAATTTTCACAGCTTCGGGCGGGAACCAGCGGTAGAGCTCCACTAGATTATGTCTCCGATTTGAACCCTTCGCATTTTGCCACAATTCCGTCAACGATCCGAGGAACTATCTTGCTGGAAAGGTAAATTCCACAATATATCAACAGATGTTTGGAAGATTGGTGAGCTACGTCACTGCATTCCTGACTGGGGAAGCTTATTTTGTGAATCGTCGACGGCTGAAAAGGTTGGTCCAAATAACATTGACCACCCGAAGTAGGCTGGGTGATTCGCTTGACGAGGTAACTCGTTGAGCCACCAAACCCGAAAAAACCAACTGCTCGCGAGGAGTAGCTGGGGTTTGGAACCGCGAAAGCGGTGATCGCATCAAGGGCTGCGACGGTGCACGCGTCCACGCTGTTGGCTCTCTCGTAAGAGTTAGCGGCCAGAGCGTAACCAATGTTGCAGCCCTTTCCTTTTCGTCCGTTTTGCTCTGCCTGCAAAGCCCACCGTGTCTGTGCCCAGAGATCGGTCGAAGGCACTGTTTCTTTCGTCATCCCCACAGAACCAGGGACAGCTCAAGGGCGCAGGATCATCGGAACGCCAGTTCGTACGATTCAGCGATTCGCACGCAGTCAATACGGCTTCCCTCGCTACTTACTGTACCAACACGAGCCTGCCTTCGCGATCGCGGAAGATGAAGGTCTCACCACCGCGACTGATCTCGCGTGCAATCACGCCTCTTTGTCCATTCAGTTTTATCCTGGAGCCGACCACTTCAATCTGGTCACCCGGAGCGAAGCTCAGTTTTTGGCCTGCCATGATCCGCACAGGAGCGAGGTGCACTTGTAACACTCCATCCCTGGTCTTGAGCATCAAGTGACTGGCGAACTCTCCTTCGCTCACCGGGCAGTCGAATTCCTGAACTTCCTGTACGAGGCCTCCCACCACCACTTCGTCGGAGGCGTTGTAAAGAGCTGCCCCTTGAGCCGAGATTGGGCGATGGAAGCTGACTCCCATGATCAATAGCAAGACGACGCCAACCACTACGGCGAAACCCATTCCATAAAACAAGCTGGATATTTTCATCGGTGTCTCCTTTCATCTCGAACTCGCGCGCGCCTTATCGAGCTGCAGGAAAGAGAGCTCAGAACTTTGGAATGGATCAGACTCAAATTCCAACAACCGTGAGCAGATCAAGGCGACTCTTGTATTTTCGCTCCTTGTCGCAAGTCGCGCCGTGACCCGCGTCACACTTTTTCTCAGTTGTCAGTGACAATTCGAATTGGCTTGCGTGATTGCGTTTTTCAGCAGCGAGGATCATCCGTACCAAGCCATGCGCAATAGAGAAGTAGCTGATGCACGCATTAGTGATTGTGATCACTGAAGATAATCAGTTGCGAGCGGAGAATACGAGCGGAGAATAAAAGATCGGAAATAAAGAAGCAGAAGTCTGCCTGCAAGGAGTGATTATGGTCATCGCATTCGAGTTGAAGGAAGGACAGCGATTTGTCCAAGCAGGATACACAGGAGGTTGATCATGCCCGTTTACGACTACATCTGCAAAGACTGCAATAAGACGTTTGAAAAGATCATTACTCTGACAGAGCACGAAAGGGTAGCAATTTCTTGCCCAAGCTGTGGCAGCAAGAATGTGGAGCAAGAGGCGACCGCGTTCTTTGCCGTGACCTCCAGCAAGAGCTAAATACATCAGGGCAACGATCTGTCGTTAATCTTGTCGATGCAGGTCTACGGGCTGGCGATAGCCCGGAAAGGGCCAAGCTGCGGCTTGGCCAAACGAATCGGCTTCACGACCCGAAGTTCGGTCCAGCCCGCCTAACGATGCGTCGTTTCGCTTTCCTGCTCGGCTCCTGTAAGGCAGTAGCGAATCTTCTCCAGCAGGTTGGGAAAGAGGTACTGCTTGGGAAGCCAGAGGGTTACGTGCTCGCAGTCTACAGGTTCAAACGCAGTCATAACAATGACGGGAAAATGAGGGTTGCGGTCTCGGGCGGCGCGAGCTAGCTCGAGACCGCTCATGCCCGGCATCTGAGAGTCCGTGACCAGAAGGTCGAATTCCTCCTCTTCCAAGGCCCGTAGCGCTTCGGCCGCATTCGAGGCAGGAACTGCTCTGTACCCTTCCGTACGCAAGATGTCACACGCTAGGCGACAGAGCATTTCATTGTCATCGACGACGAGAATGTTTTTCATGGCGCGCTCCTAAGCCGCAGCAGATTCCGCGCCGGCCGCAGCTGCGATTTTGACGAAAGTCAGACCGCCGTCAGCCTTGATGCTGATCGAGACGCAGTCACCAGCCTTCACCTGGCCAGTGGCAACCAGGTTCGCTAACCCATAAACAATGTTCTTCTCAATCACCCGCTTCAAGTGCCGCGCTCCGTACTTGGGGTCCGTGCCTTCCCGCAGCAGCCATTGTTTGATCTCGGGTGTGCAACGGAATTTGAAATGGTTCTGCCCGACGGCACCCTCAATGCGCCGCTGTACCTTCGCTAATTCCAACTCAAGAATGTGCTCAAGTTGGTCCGGGCGAAGCGTATTGAAAACGACAACCTTGTCCAGCCGGTTCATGAACTCAGGCGAGAACTTCTTGCGCGCCGCCTCGGTTGCGGTGCGCTTGATTTTTTCGTCGAGGTGCGCGTCCTCGATCGGTGCCTGTATGGCGAAACCGAGACCGCCCTCGGCGAGCCGACTCATTTCTGATGCCCCTAGGTTTGAGGTCAGGAAAATGAGGCACTGGGAAAGGTCCACGTGCGTGTTGTCACCGAGCGTCAGGCTGGCCTTGTCCAGTATTCCGAGCATAAGCTGCCACAGCGACTCCGACGCTTTTTCGACTTCATCGAACAGCAGCAGCGTGAGTTTGAGTTTTTCCGTGTGCCAGCGGGTCAAGGCCTCCTGGGTAAGGATCGGCTGGGTATGCATGTGGCCGATATAGCCGGGCGGCGAGCCGATCAACTTGGCGATTTCGTGATGTTCTTGAAATTCTGCGCAATCCACTTTGATGAAGGCGTGGGGATTCCCGAAGAGCGCTTCGGCAAGAACCTCGATGACATAAGTCTTGCCGGATCCGGTCGGCCCCAGAAACAGCAAGTTCCCCACCGGCCGGTCCTGCGGAGACATTCCCACAAGAAATACCTGGTAGAGCTCAAGGACCGCGTCCACGGCGGCGTCCTGCCCGACGATTCTAGAGCGTAAGAACGCGTCGATTTCCCTGGTGGCCTCGCCGCGACGTGTGGCATCGAGTGGCTGGACGGTTGTTTCTTCGAGAAAGGCAGGATTATCCGTACTGGGCCCGCTGGGCATACCAAGCCCCTTATTCTCCACTGCCTAATTTTTGCATCTTTCCCAGCGGAAAACCGTGACGGCGGGCACGCGTGATCGTGACATCATTCTCACGACACGAAACCCATCCCTAGTCCGAAGGGAGTATGGGGATGAAGCGCTGTCGGATACCTCTCCCCGTGTGCTGTTGATGCGAAATGAGTCTCCCTGTTCAGGCCAGTTCGAGGATCCGAGTTCTGCCTCATAGGCAAGTCGGCCCACAAAACCCAAATCAAGGCAACTCGGAGAATGTCAGATTTCCTCCGACCCCTAGAGCCATCAGCACAGTGACGACTATCACGCTCTGACGTGCAGGGACGCGGCACAAGCAAAAACTGCTGACAACTTTTC
This sequence comes from Terriglobales bacterium, assembly GCA_035604895.1. GTDB lineage: Bacteria > Acidobacteriota > Terriglobia > Terriglobales > Acidobacteriaceae > JABDBE01. The sequence continues at coordinate 9,734 of DATNHO010000085.1, forward strand.
GTGGCGAAAAGGTAGCAGATTTGGGAAAAAGCAACCCCCGAGCATTTGCCCCGGGGGTTGCATGATCGTTCGTCCCATCAACGTTCGGCGGCTCAGGCGGCCATCGTCTCGACGAAGTGCTCGCACAGTGTAGTCTCGAGGTTGTAGTAGTTCGTCACCACCGGCGTGGTCAGAAATGGTTTCAGGATGTCAAACACTTTGGGATACCACTCTCTCTCATAGCGCTCAGCATCCTGCTTGCTTGTCCACAGGCTGATGTTAAACCACTTGTCCTCTTTCATCTTCTCCGGGAAAAAGGGCAGAATCTCCAGGAAGCCGGTCTGCTTCTTAAGGATGGGCTGCACTTGGTTCTTCATGACCTTCACGAACTCTTCTTTCTTTTCCGGTTTCACTTCGAAATTGAGGATACGGGCAAACATGGTAGTGCTCCTTTTCTTCGTGAGATAACAACGGGTGCGAAGCGGGGGCCCTCGGCCCAGAGAGGCTTCAGTGGTCTTCGAACGCCGGGAGCTCAGGCCGAGCCAAACTTTACCACCATCGTGCTACGAATGCAGTGATAAATGACTGCCATCGCAGTGCACTACGACACATAGCGAAGTGACCGTCCCACCTTCGGGGCGACACTTCATGGACGGAGTTACGGTAGAAAGCAAGAACTCGGGGTGAGGAGCATACCGAAGACCAGCGCATTGAGCCAGATCTTTCCAGCGCCCCGTGGCCGAGCAGTACGCGCCGGGTGCGGTCGAGTGGTGCCCGGGACCGGAATTGAACCGGTACGTCTCTTTCGAGACCCGGGATTTTAAGTCCCGTGCGTCTGCCAGTTTCGCCACCCGGGCTGGGAGTGCTGAAAAATAACTATACCAGCTCGCTTTGGCGGGGTCGGCCGTTGATTGGCGGCGCAGTCGATCGGGGTCCGATTAGGATAGCGTCCATGCAGCCTCTCCTTGACCAACTAGGAGAGTTCTGTTAGCGTCTCTCCTAGACGAGCAAGGAGAGCCAACCGTGGACAAACAGATTGATTTGCTGCAGGGAACGCTGGACATGCTGATCCTCAAAGCGGTCTCGCTTGGCCCACTGCATGGCTACGGGGTGCTGTTGCGCATTCAGCAGATCTCCGGTGATCGGTTGGAAATTCAGCAGGGCTCGTTATATCCGGCGCTGTATCGGCTGGAGCATCAGGGCTGGATCGCCAGCGAGTGGGGAGAATCGGACAACAAACGCAAGGCGAAGTTCTATAGCCTGACCGGAGCCGGACGGCGACAGCTCCAATCGGAAACCGAAAAGTGGAATCGCATGTCGTTATTGATTGCGAGCATCCTGCGCACCACTCCGGGGCAGATATGAATCTTCTGGCTCGATTCCGTTCCTGGTCGAAATGGATCTCCAAGCGGCAGAGGCTTGAAAGTGAAATGGAAGCGGAAGTCCGTTTTCACATTGAGAGCTACGCTGCGGACCTGATTCGCAAAGGTCTGTCCCAGGAAGAAGCGACGCGGCGGGCGCGGATTGAGTTCGGCGGAATCGAGACTCACAAAGACGAAATGCGCGCCTCGGTTGGCGTGCGTTGGTGGGGCGAACTGGGTTCGGACATTCGATACGGAGCCCGATTGTTGCGCAAGAATCCAAGCTTCACGGCGGTGGCCGTGCTGAGTTTGGCTCTGGGAGTTGGAGCCAACACGGCGATTTTCAGTATTGTGAATGCCGTTCTGCTGCGCCCTCTCCCGTACCGCGAGTCTGGCCGCTTAGTGCGAATCTTCTTTAACGAGCCAGGTTTGGGATTGCGGGACGTTACGTTTTCCAAGCCCGAACTGGATGACCTCAGCGATCGCGCTGGTGTATTTGAGGACGTGAGCGTCATCGCCGGCGGCAGCGTGAACCTTACTGGCGCCAAACAGCCGGAGCGTCTCGAGTTCGTCCTCACCGGTTTCAGCTACTTCCCGATGCTGGGTGCGACCCCCCAAATTGGACGGCTGTATGGGCCGCAGGACTTCGCGCCCGGTTTCTCACCCGCCATCGTGATCAGCGATGCTTTGTGGCACCACGAGTTTGGCGCCGATCCCAATGTTCTCGGCCGCACCATCCAATTCGACAGCGATCCGTGCACGATTATTGGTGTTCTTCCGCCCGGATTCCGCCATCCTGGGCCGACGGTTTCCGGTGAGGTGCAAGTATGGTCTGCCGCCGGACTCAGCGCCGAACCTTTCCCCAAACCGATACGTGGCAACCGGGGGCTAAACGCCGGAACAATCGGGCGCCTCAAGCCTGGACTGACGCTGGCGCAGGCTCAGGCACGCCTAACAGCCATGGCGGCCCAATTGCGCCACGACTTTCCCTCTGATTACCCGACCGAGGCCCAGTGGACAATTGAGATTCAACCGTTGCAGGAAACTTTGGTGGGCAATGTTCGACCTATGCTGCTCGTCTTGATGGGGGCAGTCATCCTAATCGTTTTCATTGTGTCGTTGAACATTGCCAATCTCCTGTTAGCGCGCGCTTCGGGACGACAACAGGAAATGGCGGTGCGGTCCGCGCTGGGAGCGAGTAGCCGCCGCATGGTGCGGCAGATGTTGACCGAGTCAATGCTTCTTTCCGCGATCGGCGGGGTGGCAGGAGTTATTACCGGGGCCGTAACCCTCAGTTTTGTTCTGCGCTTTGTGCCTTCGAACATTCCACGGCTTAGCGAGGTAAGAATCGATTGGGTGGTGCTGGGGTTTGCGCTGCTGATTTCGATTCTTACTGGCGTGCTTTTTGGGCTCGCCCCGGCACTTCACCTGGCAAAGGTGGCTCTGTCTTCGGCGATTCGCGAAGGCGGTCGTGGCTCCGGCTACAGCACCAGGACCGGCCGCTTGCGGGATGTTCTCATCGTCTCTGAACTGGCATTCGCTGTGGTGCTGATGGTGGGAGCCGGCTTGCTGCTGCGTACTCTCCGTGATCTGCTACAGGAAAACCCGGGATTCAATCCGACCCAGGTCGTTGCTGCCAACACTTGGCTGCCGATTCCGGACGATCCGAAAGAAGATCCTTACCACGGCGTTGCTCCCAAAGCTACTTTTGATCGAGAGTTGCTGCGGCGAATGAATGCAATTCCGGGAGTGCAACTCGCCGCCATCACCTCAGATCTACCGACCACCAATCACATCCTCAACGATCCCAGCGGGACTGATGCGCTGGCCATTGAAGATCGTCCGGTCGAGTCCTCCCAGGATCTTCGGGCCGAGAGAATTCGGGTAAGCCCCGATTACTTCAAGGTGATGCAGTCGCCGCTTCTGCGCGGCCGGTCTTTCGCCGAGGGCGACGAAGACGGCAAACCGCCGGTGGCCATCATTGATGAAACCACAGCTCGAAAATATTGGCCGACCCGCGATCCGCTGGGCCGCCGGGTTCGCTTCGGACAAGACCCTACCAAGCCTTGGATGACCGTCGTGGGTATTGTTAAGGACATCAAGAGTGATGGTCTCGACATTGATGGCGTTCCTCACATCTACGTTTCGATCTATCAAACCCCGAACCGGGGGCTTAGCGTTGTTTTGCGGACGTCTTTGCCGGCAGCCGTTCTCGATCCGCAGATTCGACATGAGATTCAGAGCATTGATCCCGGCCTGCCGGTATTCAATGTTGCGTCCATGAACGACGTGCTCGATCGTTCGCTGGCTTCACGGCGCTTCTCCGCCAATCTTGTAGGTGGATTTGCGGGACTGGCGCTGCTTCTGGCATCCATTGGAATTTATGGCTTGCTGGCCTATATGGTCAGCCAAAGGTCGCGCGAGATCGGTATTCGCGTGGCCCTGGGGGCCAGCCGCGCCAACGTTGTGAAACTTTTCTTACAAAAAGGTGTCGTGCTGGCTACCGTCGGAGTCGTTGCCGGCGTGGTCCTATCTGCATCGACTGCGTCGATGATGGCCAGTTTGCTTTACGGAGTGCGCCCCCACGATCCGTCTGTGTTTCTGGCCGTGCCTTTGCTTTTGTTTGTAGTCGCTGTGTTGGCTAGCTACCTTCCAGCCCGGCGCGCGACGAAGGTGGACCCATTGGTTGCGCTGCACGAGGCCTGAACTCGCAGTGTAGCAAAGGCACTATCAACCAGAGAACGTCATGTTGTGATGGAAGTGGCAACACATAAGGACCGAATCCTATGCCCAAAAGGTTCACGCTGTCGCTATTCCTAGCTCTGTTTTCCATCGGTCAGGTTGCCGCCCAATCATCCGTAACTTTAGTAAAAGCCGGCCGGATGCTCGACCCGCGAACCGGCAATGTGCTTTCGCCCGCGGCTGTGCTGGTCGAAAACGGCAAGATCAAGGAAGTTGGCTCGCGTTCGCAAGTGCAAGCGCACGTACCGGCGAATGTCAAGACTATCGACTTGGGTAGCGCGACCCTTTTGCCGGGGCTGATTGACGGTCATGCGCACCTGCTTCTCGACGTGATTGTGCCGCCGGAAGCCGAGAGCGCGCGCCATTCAAACGGTGACTTTGCTCCGGGGCTATTGCTTGCAATCGTCGAGTCGCCCGGCGAGCGGGTGCTGCGGGGGGCCAGGCTGGCACGCGAAGATCTGGAAAGCGGTTTCACGACGGTGCGCAATCTGGGGCACTCTGGAATTGACGGCGATGTTGTCTTGCGGGACGCGATCAATGCAGGCAACGTTCCCGGTCCGAGAATTCTGGCCGCCGGCCGTAAGCTGATGGCGCTGGGTTCATACCTCCAAGGCCTCAATCCCGCTATAGCCGAAGCGATCATGCAGCAAGAATTCCTGCCGATAGACAGCCCCGACCGAGCACGGCAGGCGGTGCGACAGAACGTCTTCTATAACGTCGACCTCATCAAGGTCACAGTTGGTGATGACATCTCAACCCCGGAATTGAAGGCGGTGGTTGAGGAGGCGCACCGTCAGCACTTGAAGGTCGCGGTTCACGCTATCAGCACTGGCAGCATCCAGACGGCGATTGATGGGGGCGCAGACTCCATCGAGCATGGCAACGATATAACCGATGAGCAATTGAAGGCCATGCGCGACAAGGGAATCTTCTTCGACATAACGCCAACTTTTTGGGGCGGTTTTTTTACCAAGATTGCTGAGCCGACCGTAGTGATGTCCCCTGCGATGAAATCAGAGCTGGCCGCCTCCGATGACCGAAGGCGGCGGAAGGTGGTCCCTTTCACTCAGCGAGTATTGAAGTCGGGAGTGAAGTTCGCGGCTGGATCCGATATGTGTTGGTTTTATCCCGGAAAAACGCGCGGCCAAGCCAGCGCCACGATATTTGCTAATTTGCATGACGCGGGAATGCCGTCGCTCGACATCATTCGCGCAGTCACCACCAACGCCGCAGAAATGCTGGGCTGGCAGGACCGTGTGGGTGCGGTTGAGCAGGGGAAATTTGCCGATCTCGTGGCGGTTGCCGGAGATCCAGTCGCCGATATCACCGAGCTGGAGCGAGTTCGATTCGTGATGAAGGACGGACGAGTGGTCCGGAATGACCTCGCTTCACATTGAAGCGCACGCTCTCTGAGATTCGTCGCGATGCGCAGAGTGTACTCAAGAAGCTCCGTGGAGGCGACTCTCACTAGCTTCCGGTTAGTCGTTCTCCTGAAAGATCAATAAGGAGCCCTACCGTTGACTGCGCAACTAAGGCGACCGTTTGTCTCATCGTCGCTTTGGCGATTTTCTTTCCTCACTGCCCGTGGCTTTTGCCAATCCCGTGCAGAACCTCTCCGAAGCGGCGAACCTCTTCCACCGCGTTGTAGTGCACAAGGGAGGCGCGGACTGCGCCGGTTTCCTGCTTGAGTCCGAGCCGTTTTATTAGGCGTGGCGAATACATGTGTCCGTCGCGTACGCCGATGCGGTTTCTGGCCATTTCTGTGGCCACCACTGCCGGAGGAATTCCGCCCAGGTTGAAGCTGAAGGTTGGCACACGTTGGCTGACTTGTTTAGGATCGCGAACACCGTACACTTCTGCTCCCGCTTCTCTTAGTATGCGAAGCATTTCGAGCGAGAGCGACTGTTCGTAGGTGCGGATCGCCTCCAGAGCGCGAACCAAATTAGCCCGGCGCGGCGCAGTCGGAGTTTCTCTGGCGAGGCGTTCGCCCAACGCTGCAAGATAATTGACCGCGGCATCCATGCCCGCGACGTTTTCGTAAACGAAAGTTCCTGCTTCGAGCTTTGCTGGTGGCTGGTTGGGAATGAAGTCTTCCCGGAATGTCGGCAGTTTTTCGAGCAGTTCGCGCCTTCCCCAAAGAAAGCCCATGTGAGGCGAAAAGACTTTATAGCCCGAACAAACGAGATAGTCACAGCCGAACGCCTGTACATCGATCACTCCGTGAGGCGCAAAATGAACACAATCGAGAAAGACTTCTGCGCCGGCGCTATGCGCATGCTTTGCCACTTCCGCGACATCCACTACGGATCCAGTCGCATTGGATGTGACCGTGCAGGCGACCAGACGTGTAGCGGACGAAAGCAAGGGCACAAGGTCGGCGACGTGCAGATTCCCGTCGTCGCGCATACGCCACCACCGAAATTGCGCGCCCTCTCGTTCGAGCGCGAGCCAGGTGGCGACGTTAGCCTCGTGATCCATCTCCGTGACCACAATTTCATTGCGCTCGGCGAGCATTTGTCCGATGGCCAGGCTGACCAGTCGAATGAAAGACGTCGCGTTCATGCCAAAGGCAATTTCGTCCGCGTGGTAGCCATTGACGAATTCGCAAACGCTCTGCCGTGCCCGCGCCAACATGGCATCCACTTGCTGGCTCTTGGGGTAAGGTCCGCCACGCTGGACGTTGCAATTCACCAGATGTGAGGTAACCGCTTCCAAAACGGATTGGGGTATTTGGGCGCCGGCGGCGTTGTCGAAGAATATGAAGTCTTCGCCATTGTTCAGCGCAGGAAACAAAGCGCGAAGGTCTTTAATAGGAAATTCTGTCATTGGATATTGTTCTCGATGATTGCTTTCATTTGCCGCTGAGACTGAAACCGATACGCCAGAGTTATCACTGCCAGAAACACAGCAAAAGTCGGCACCGTGTACTCGAGGCCGCGAACAAAGAATGTACTACCCGCGATGCCCAGCAGAAAAACCAGGCCGAGCACAGTTGGCAGCGGATGCAGCGGCAATCGCAAGGAAAGTGCGGCAACGCGTTCCGGTCCCAGTGCGCTGCGAAAACGCAGATGGGTGGCGAGCACCACGAGCCACACGAAAAACATTCCTGCCACCGCGGTGCCGTAGAGAAGCAGGAAGGCTCGCTGAGGCGCGTAAATCGCAAGAAAGATGGCGGCAACCATGCCGCCGGTTGAAACCGCCAGAGCCGCGCGGGGCACGCCCGTTGCGCTGAGTTGTCCGATCCACGCAGGAGCGTAGCGTCCGCGCGACAAGGAAAACAACATTCGCGTGGTGAGGTACAAATTGGTGTTGGCACTCGACAACGCCGCCGTGATTACAACCAGGTTCATTACCGCGGCTGCGTAAGGTACGCGCACGGCCGTGAAGACACGCACAAACGGACTGGCGGTAATTCCCGTAGACCCGATTTGATCCCAGGGCGACATGGCCAGCATCACGGTGATGGCGAGCACGTAAAATAGAACCAGCCGCAACAGGATCGATCTCATGGCAGTCGGCACGGATTCTTCGGGATGTTGCGCTTCACCCGCCGTGACCGCAATTACTTCGACGCCCATGTAGCTCGTGATTACCAGCGTGAGAGCCAGCCAAACACCTGTCCAACCGTGAGGCAGGAAACCGCCATGCGTGGTCAGATTGCTGAAACCGATTGCCCGGCCCGAGGTCAGACCGAAGATAAGGAGCGCACCGACGATTACGAATATTACGATCGCCACAACCTTGATCAATGCGAACCAGTACTCGAATTCTCCAAACCAGCCTACTTGCAAGGAATTGATCATCACCAAACCTAAGGATGCGGAAGCTACCCAGATCCAACCTGGAACTGTCGGGAACCAAAACGACATGTAGATCGCAACCGCGGTGACCTCGGCGCCAACCGCGATGATCTGAATCAAACCATAAGTGGCGCGAACGCAGAACCCCGCCCACGGGCTCAGGTAACGCTCGGCATAGACGCCGAACGATCCTGCTACCGGATGTACGACCGCCATTTCCGCTAAAGCGTAGGCGACGACCACCGTGATCGCGGCTCCGAGCAGATAGCTGAGAATTACTCCCGGCCCCGCCAGTTGGACGGTTACGCTGCTTCCAAGGAACAGGCCGACTCCGATTGCGCCACCGATGGCGATCATGCTGAGCTGACGCTGGCTTAGTTGGCGATGTAGTCCGTCCGAAGAGGTGGCTGTCTCGAAGCCAGCGGCTGGCGAGGCTGGTTGCGCACCATCAGCCACAGGCGGCTCCGAATGTTGCATGGTTCCTCGCCTCGATTCTGCCAATCACTTCCACAATCTTCGATGTTTTTGCGCGACGTTAACTTGCCATAGTAGTTGATATCAATGTCTGCGTACATGATCCGCTGCAGACGCGCTCCGAGCGAAAAGCTTGCCATCGCGAACAACCCGAAACGGCTGGTAGCACGCGAGACAAAAAGCAGGGAGATGGCCGGTTGGCCACAGTGGCCTGGTACTTTCGTTTGGCGCCTGGTTTCACGGGTTGCTACAAACTCAAGCCTGTGGAGCTACCATCGAAACAACAATTCTGCTCACAATGGGAGACGGTTATGCGGCGAATATTCTTGAAGGTTTTGGTGATGGCGCAGCTAATGAGCCTGGCCGCCCTGGGGCAGTCGCTGGGCGACGTTGCGCGCGAGAGTCAGGAAAAAAGGAACGCCGACAATGCCTCGGGAGTGCTGCCGAAGGTGATCACGAACAAGGACCTTTCGCAAGATCCGGAGGCGGATGAAGATGCGGCCGAGACGCAGCCGGTGGCGGGCGCGGTGGCCGGCAACAAGCCCACGGACCATCGCTCTGCGGAACAACGCTTGTCAGAACAGCGTGCGGCTGCGCAATGGAAGAAGCAGATATTGGCGCAAGAAAATCGAATGACGAATCTGCAGGCACGCATCGACGAGATCAATGCGTCCGTTCGTGCTGGAGGCGGGAGCGCGCAGTATGAGGGGCCATACAACCGCTATGCAGCGCGTCAATTGCTGCGTGCGGCGCAGATCCAACAGCAGCTCGATGAGCAGAAAAGAAAACTCGAGCAGATGCAGGAAGCGGCGCGGCACGCAGGCATGCACACTCCAGTGTACGATCCGTAGGTTGCCTGCCAGAAACCTATTGCTGCCGACTTTCCAGCTGGGCCAGTTTCCACGAAAGTTTATCTGCTTCGGCGACCTTTCTTGGTGGACAAAAATGAATTCTGGGCGAGTCGTTTGCAAAGTAAACTCCACAGGTGCGGTAAGCTTGATCGTGGCAGCCGAGTCATGGCCAGTTCGTTCCAAGTCGATCCCGAGCGAGGGCCGGTCGGTGTCGCATGTCCTAGGTGTAAGAGGTTAGTCTCGCCCGCTGAAGTACGGCCCATCGACTTTGAGCGTATCCAGTGTCCGAGGTGCGGAGAGCGATTTGTGCCCGGCCTGTTGACGCGAACCATTGACTGCGAAAAGCCGACGCCGGAGGATTTTTCCCGCTTTCATGTCCGCGAAGGCGAAGTTGCGGGACTCTATTGGACCGAAACCGCACACCCACCAGGGTACAGGATTCCCAGCCACGCGCATCGAATGGCGTCGCTCTATCTTCTGCTTGCGGGCAGCCTTACCGAGAAATTCGGGCGCGAGAACGTTGAAAGAAAAACGGACGAACTGATCTTCACACCTCCGGACGAACCTCACTCCAATGTTTTTCTTGGGTGCGGAGGACGGTGTCTCATCATCGAACTGCATCCGGTCTTAGTTTCACGGGCGCTTGAGTGCGGCGCGTTGCCCGGCAGCCTGAAGGCGTTTCGCGGGCAGCCCGCCTGGTTGGCCAAGAGGTTGTACAACGAATTTCGTTCCGGCGACGGCGTCTCACCCCTGGTGGTTGAAGGGTTGATGCTCGAAATCGTCGGCGAGATTTGCCGGCAACGGCCCGCGTGGCGCAGCTCTGGGCCGCAGAGAAAAATCAGCCGGGCGCGCGAGTTCCTGGACGCCGCGTTTTCACAAACAGTCTCACTCAGCGATGTCGCCCAAGCCGTCGGTCTTCATCCTGTATATCTGGCGCGAATGTTCCGGCAGACATATCGATGCAGCATCGGAGAGTACGTTCGCCGCCGAAGGGTTGATTTTGTTTGTTCTCAACTCATAGCTTCGAACAAACCGCTGGCCGAGATCGCGTCGGAAGCCGGCTTTTGTGACCAGGCACACCTTACCAGAACATTCCGCAAGCTATGTGGGCTTACTCCGTCGCGGTACAGGACGGCGCACCGATAGTTCGCAACACTCCGGTCTTGAGAACTCCGGCTCGCGGCGCCGCTGCGGTGCTGCCCTTTGTCTGTGGTGTAAGATGTCCGCGATTGCCGGAATCGGACAGGGAACTTGTTCAACGAGCTCAAACACGCCCTGCGAAGTATTTTTCGCTCGCCTCGCTTTAGTTTTTCCGTTGCGCTGATTCTGGCCCTTGGAATCGGCGCCAACACTCTGGTGCTAAGCGTGATTTCCGCTGTGCTCTCCAGGCCTCTGCCGTTCAAGGATCAGGATCGCATCGTAATCCTTTGGGAGTCACAACTCACTCGCGGCACCACCCGCGGCATCATTTCGCCAGCGGACTATCTTGAATGGACGCGGCGCACCCACTCCTTTGAGCACTTAGCCGCATGGCGCACCTGGTTTTATACGCTGCATGGAAACGGCAGTCCAGAACAAGTCTGGGGAGTGCACGCCTCGGCTGGGTTCTTCGAGATTCTCGGCGTGCAGCCTCAATTAGGCCGGACCTTTTTGGCGGGAGATGACAACCCAGGGCACGAGCACGTGGTTGTGATCAGCCACGCATTGTGGCAGCGCCGGTACGCGTCCACTCCCGGCGTGATCGGTACGACGATCACAGTTGATGACAATACCTACACCATCGTTGGCGTGCTGCGGCCGGACTTCAATTTGTTCGGCACCACTCGCTCCTACGATATCTGGATGCCGTTCGTGATGACGCCCGGCAGCAGCCGCATGGACCACTCCGTTCTGGTTTTTGGCAAGCTCAAGGCAGATACATCGCCCCAATCGGCTGCGGCCGAGATGACTGCGGTCATGGGAGACTTGGAACGCGAGAATCCCACTGGAGAGCAGCGAAGCATTCGGGTGGTTCGACTCAGAGACAGTCAGGTTGAGAGTATTCGCCCTACGCTAGTGGTTCTGCTGGCTGCTGTGGGCTTCCTTCTGACCATCGCCTGCGCCAACGTGGCAAATCTGATGCTGGCACGAGCGGCATTGCGGCAGCGTGAAGTGGCTGTTCGAGTGGCGCTGGGTGCGTCACATTCGCACCTGGGGCTGCATTTCTTCGCCGAGGGCCTGGTGCTTGCGTCTATGGGTGGAGCGCTAGGAATGTTGCTGGCCATCGCGGGTATGGGACGGCTACGAGACACCGCTCTGCGTTCTGGATTGGCGGAGATTCCACGGGCTCAATTCATCCACCTGGACGTGAAGGTTTTCGCCTGCACAGCGGGATTGGTGCTGCTGACTGCCGTCGTTTTAAGCCTGGCGCCGCTCGCTCATGCGTTTCGATCGAATACATTCGATTCGCTTCGCGCGGTCGGTCTTGCTGTCTCCTCGCATCGCAAGCTGCGCTCCGCGCTTGTGGTTGCCGAAATAGGATTCAGCACGGCGCTACTCTTCTGCGCCCTGCTGCTGGGCAACAGCGCAGCCAAGTTGCTCGCCAACGATCCGGGCTTGAATACCAACAACGTACTCACATTTCGGCTCTGGCTTCCGGAGTGGCGTTTCCCGACTCCAGATGCGCTTCTGCACTTTCAGCGGCAGGCTGTTCTTGAATTGTCCGCCTTGCCGGGAGTGACCTCGGCCTCGGCTGTCAATTTCCCTCCTTTAAGTGGATGGGGAGATGCCACGACGATTGAAATCCCTGGCCATGATCAATCGAGTCTCGGCCAATCGAGCATCGATCAATCGCGGCTCGTGACTCAATATCGAGTCGTCATGCCAAATTATTTTGCCACCATGCAGGTGCCGCTCCGTCTCGGCCGGCAATTCACCGATGCCGACGACGAACGCGGCGCACCGGTCGCGATCATCAACGAGGAGATGGCGCGGCGCTACTGGCCGCATGCAGAAGTACTGGGAGCATCGATCGTTCTGCACTTTCCCACGTCGGGTGCACCATGGAAACCTGCGGTAAATCGAGAACGTGTCACGGTGGTTGGAGTGGTGTCGGATGTCAAAGACTTCGGGCCGGCACAACCGGATGCGCCGCAGATCTACCTGACCTACTCTCAGTTTCCGTCGCGGCTGCTCACTTTTCTGCTGCGAACGAGGGTCGAGCCGCAATCGCTGGCAACTGCCGCCGTGGCCGCGATTCACCAAGTGGATACCGAACAGGCGGTCACAGAAATCAAGACCATGGACGAATATCTTTCCAGTTCCACTACCCTGAGCCGCACCAGTGCCGTGATGGTGTCGCTGTTCGCGGCGTTCGCATTTCTGTTGGCAACGACCGGCCTCTATGCCAGTGTTACCTATTCTTTTGCGCAGCGCCGATTCGAGTTAGCGATTCGGGCTGCACTGGGGGCGACGCCTTCAAAGCTGTTTAGGCTGGTATTCACCGAAGCTTCGAGCCTGATCGTGGCGGGCGTGGCCCTTGGATCGGCGATCGGGTTGGTGGGAAGCAGGGCGCTGAAAACTCTATTGTTTGGGGTCCGGCCAGACGATCTGACCGCACTTGCCATCGTCGCGGTTCTCATGGTGATCACGGGTATGCTGGCCTGCTGGCTACCCATGCGAGGGGCGATCAAGCTCGATCCGATGGAGTCTTTACGCCACGAATGAAAGACTGGCCAGCCTTTACCACGACCGTGCTCGGTCTAGTTCGAAGAGTTCAACGCAGGTTCCAACTGTGCAAGACCGTTCCTGTAACCTTGCGCTACTTTGGCAAAGAATGAGGATGCGCATGATAAAGAGGACAGCTTTGTGGACGCTTGCAGTAGCTTTGGCTTTGGGCATGGCGCTTTCGCTCGCGGCTGATGATGATTTTGGAACCATAGGCATCCGTTTTGAGCAGCTCTACGACGACACGCAGCCCAACAAGCATGGCCCACTCGTTGTTCTAGACGCAGTCGAAGGGCTCCCTGGTGCGAAAGCTGGCGTGCACAAGGGCGACATCGTTTTCGCGATCGATGGCGCACTCGTGATGGGGAGAGAATTGGACGAAATTAATCGTAAGGCTATCCGCGGACCGGTTGGCAGTACCGTTCGCCTCTCGTTTGTCCGCTTGGATAGCAGCCAGTACGAATTGACGATGCCCCGTGCCCCTTATCCGCCTTACACAAATCCGGCTTCAGATCCATTCGCTTACAGCATTCCCGGCAGCTGGCGCATCGATCCTCGTTATAACTTCCCGCTTCCGTGGGCTCCATCGATCGCATATCACGGCGCGGAAGACGTTGCCTTTTCCCCGGATTTCGACTTCACAGACTCGCCAGAGTACCATTCGTACTTGTTTTTCTGGTGGCTGGACGGGACCGCTCCAATCACCGTAAAGCAGCTTGAGTCCGATATGGTGGTTTACTTTCGAGGTCTGGCGGAACAGCGCGGACATAACAAGGGTTTCAAGCCCGACCCCGCCAAGGTTTCGGCAAACTACAGCGCCGATCCAGCGGGCTCGCAAACCCTCGGCGAAGCGGCTGCCAGCAGCCTCAAAGGGCTAGTGAGTATTTACGACACCCATGGCAAAATCGTCAGACTGAATTCGGAAGTAGTAACCGCCGTGTGCCCAGGTTCGACTCACACCGCAGCATTTTTCGGAATGTCCCAACAACCGCGCACGGAGGGGATCTGGAAGAGTATCGACGCTGTGCGCGACAGCTTCCGCTGCAACCGATAGAGCGCTTCCTTAGTCTTCTCGGCGGTTCCTTTCATTCTTGTCGTTCTTGCGAGGATTTTGAAGATGAGGTTCGAACGTGGTCTCCAGATCAAAGTCACGGACGTCGAACCCAAATGAAACCGATTGCCTCTAACCACAGTAAGAGTGAATAGGGGCGGAAGCCGGAACGACCGGCGCCCCAGTTATCACCGAGGCGACAGCCATGAAAACGTTCTTTGTCACTCTGCGGTCGGCGCTCTTCAGTTCTGGTTTCGTTTTGCTTTGGGGCTGGGTAGCCTTGAGTCTGCATCGCCGTTACGATGGCCCACTCGGCGCTGCGCTGCCCGAATGGACGCGGACGCTTGGCATCGCGCTGCTAGCCGCAGGCGGAACCCTGGCATTCGCCTGCATTGCGACGTTTGTCATCCGCGGCCATGGAACGCCCGCGCCCTTCGATCCGCCGCGCGCATTCGTTGCTGCTGGTCCTTACAAGCTCGTGCGCAATCCCATGTACATTGGCGGCGCCATCGTGCTTTTCGGCTTCGGACTCTACGAGCACTCGCCCGCAATTCTGCTGTTCGCACTGCCCTGGCTCCTGCTAGCTCACGTTTTCGTCATTTTCTACGAAGAGCCGCATCTTCGCGCGACTTTTGGCGCAACCTATGAGGTCTACTGCAGCTCGGTCCGCCGCTGGATGCCCCGGCTGTAACACGTTACCTCCAGCTTCGCTCCTCGGGAGGGGACAACTTGTCCCGTCGTGCGTTCCAACCGCGGCATCTCTCTCATTTTCATGCGCATAGGCGCCCTAAAGTGCGGCCCTCGGGACAATCTGTCCCCGCGCAAGCATCCTACAAATTGATCGAAAACATTGATTGCAGGCATGTTACGTAACGCAGGCATTGGCATGCCGCCTGCAGCTACAACCCCGAGAACATTCAACTTGAGGAGCGTTCAATTGCGAGTGGAGACCAAAATCGGATGGCTGGCGCTGCTGACCGGGTCAGCCTACATACTGGTTCAAGGTATTTCGCCAAGCGTTTTCAATCACGCGATCTCGTTGGTCGCGTCAGCAGTTTGGGGTAGCTAACCACATGACACGTTATTCGAGCAATTGGAGTGATCCGTCAATGAAGCCACGAAAGCGATCGACTCAGAAATGGAAGAGCATCCGGAAGGCGCTTCTGCGTCTCGCAATTCCGGCTCTGTTCGCAACCGCGAGTTTTGCCACGTCGCCGTCGCAACTGTTTGTCGGCACGGCACAGCATTCTGGAAAAATTGCCCAGGATATCGACCGTCACAATCCCAATGCTCTGATCGATGTGATCGTGCAGTTCAACGTCACGCCAACCGCTGCACACTACCAGAGAATGTCAGACCGTGGCGCCGTGCTTAAGACCAAACTGCACAGCATCAAGGCTGCCGCTTTTAAGATTCCGGTCTCCGCACTTGCCAAGCTGGAGAAAGACAGTGATGTTGTCTACGTTTCGCCGGATCGCACCGTCGGTATCAGGAATAATTACGAGAGCTTCATTCCGGCGGTGGAAGCGGACGTCGCCACCCAGCAGTATGGGCTCGACGGCACTGGGGTCGGGATTGCAGTAATTGACAGCGGCGTCGCCGATCACGTCGACTTTCACACTGCCAGCGGAACTCGCGTAGTTCACAGTGAAAGCTTCGTTACCGGAAACACTTCCACCGTAGACGCCTACGGCCACGGAACTCACGTCAGCGGCATACTCGGTGGAAACGGTACGGCATCGGGCGCGGGAACAGGCTATGCGGAACAAATTGTGGGCATGGCGCCGAACGTTAACATCATCAACCTTCGCGTGCTTGATCAAAACGGCGCCGGCACCGACAGCCAGGTGATCGCTGCCATTCAGCGAGCCATCGCGCTCAAGACGAAATACAACATCGGTGTCATCAATCTTTCGCTGGGACGACCAGTGTTCGAAAGCTACACCCTCGATCCTCTCTGCCAGGCGGTGGAACAAGCCTGGGCCGCCGGCATTGTAGTCGTTGTGGCCGCTGGAAACGACGGCAGAGACAATTCGATGGGCACCCACGGTTTCGCCACTATCGGCGCCCCGGGCAACGATCCTGCGGTCATCACCGTCGGCGCTACCCGGACCATGGGAACTCCCACGCGAAATGACGATGCAATCGCCAGCTACAGCTCGAAGGGACCGACGCTGCTCGACCATATCGTTAAACCGGACATTGTCGCGCCCGGCAACCGTATCGGTTCATTGATCGTTAAGAACAGCACGCTCGATGTCGCCTATCCGAATCTTGAGATCGCTCCGACCGGAACTTGTCCGACGACCAACTGCCCGACCAAGTATTTCCGGCTGAGCGGGACCAGCATGGCGACCCCCGTAGTAAGCGGCGCAGTGGCCCTCATGTTGCAAAAGGATCCCACCCTCACTCCGGATACAGTGAAGGCTCGCATTATGAAGACGGCGTGGAAAGGTTTTGGGGTCTATACCACTTCCTACGACGTCTACAATAATGCTTACAACAATCAGTACGATCTTTTCACCTACGGTGCAGGATATCTCGACATCGACGCGGCCTTAGGCGACACCGATGTTGCCAACGGCGTGGCTCTGTCCCCGACCGCAAATTACAATCCCGCGAACAACACCGTGACCATCGTCAACACCAACTCCGTAACTTGGGGCACGTCGGTGATCTGGGGCAGTTCGATAGTGTGGGGCAACTCCATCATCTGGGGCAGCTCGGTGTTAAGTGCGAATTCGATCGTTTGGGGAAGCTCCGTGGTGTGGGGCAATACCGTGGACACCGGCTTTAGCATTGTCTGGGGCACCAGCATAGTCTGGGGTACCTCGACTGCGGATGCGGCCTTCAGCGATGGCCAGGACGGAGAAAACTAACCATGACATCCCTCTCGACAAAGAGCAAAATGCTTGTCGGGCTCGTGGTTCTGTTCGGTGCGGGCATTCTCCTCCAGGTGCCGCTGACTTGGGGACATCCGGCCTACGGACAGTTCACCGGGACCTTCTTGGTCGCCCTGTTCGCAGCGCGGCTCAAAGTCTCACTGCCACGGCTCACCGGATCGATGTCGGTGAACCTGCCATTCATCCTGCTCGCGCTTAGCGAGCTCACCCTGGCAGAGGCGCTGCTGATTACCGGCGCTTCAACTTTAGCGCAATGCCTTTGGTCGGAGAGCAGTCAGCAGAAGCCGACCAAAATCATGTTTAATGTGGGCGTCACTTTGATAGCAGCTGAGGCTGCGTGGCTCGCCATGCAGGCTACCGTGCCAAATTCAGGGCTTGGTCTCGCCCTGGGAGCACTAGCCTACCTGCTGGTCAATACCATCCCGGTCGCAGCCATCATTGCTCTCACGGAAAATGGCCGCCTGTTCGGAATTTGGAGAAAGATCCTGCAACTTACTTTTCCATATTTCGTTCTGGCTGCGGGCGTCGCGGGCCTGGCTAAACTGGCCGCGCATGCCTTCGCCTGGTACATCCCGCTGCTCATTCTGCCACTGATGTTTCTGGTGCAACGCTCTTTTACGGCTTACTTCCAAGGCCTGCGTAACAGCGCTGATCAGCCGCGCTCTTATGCCATGGCTGCCGGAGCCGGTCGCGGATGATGTAAACGGATAACCAACTTGAAGGACTCGCCGACCAGATTGCAAAAACTGGCCGGCATTTTTTTGGCCGCAAACACAAAACGATGCCTTTGAACTTTGCACGCCCGCGCTCCGTCCATTTTGAATATACTAATCAGAATGTCCCCAGTTCGCGCGGGTGGCCCAGACTTTCGCGATTCGTATCCGGGTGTGCGTTCAGGCGCACCGTAAGTCTGAGAGTGGATTCGGCTTTGCCCACTGAGGTTACCCTCTTAAAAGAAAGAGAGACCACGCATGAAAAAACAACTCAGTGCCCAACAGAAACGTACCCAGGAGCGAAGGCGGCAACACAACCGGAAACACACCTTGCTGCGCCGGGAGTGTTACAAGTGGCTTAGGAAAAACTTGCCTGAGGTTTACGCGAAGTTGAGAAAGAAAGCAGGGCTGGTGAAGACGGGCCGGCCTAAAGCCTAAAGCCTAAAGCTGCCCCACGCTTTCCCCAAGTGCTACTTGTGAAGGTCTCCATCGGGCCTGCAAGAAAGGATTCTAGCCATCGCGCAGGCAATACGATCGGGCCAGGTGAACTTGCTGTCCCGAGCGCGAAGTGATCGTCTGCGTCGCATCCGACCGCAGGCAGTGTAATCCCGGCGCATCGTAGTCTTGGCGCATATGATCAGTTTTCTCTCCATTCTCGCGGTAGGATTTTTTCTCGGTATGCGCCATGCAACCGATCCCGACCACGTGATCGCCGTCACCACGATCGTCACCAACCAACCCAGGTTTTCGCGGGCGGCACTGATCGGCGCCTTCTGGGGCGTGGGGCACACGCTGACAATCTTCGTGGTCGGGGCCGGTATCATTCTTTTCAATCTCGTCATTCCCACCAGAATCGGCCTCAGTATGGAGTTGTCGGTCGGTGTGATGCTGATTGTCCTCGGATTGCTGAATGTCACCAGCTTTCTGCGCTCAATGCCTGCGGCGGTTCACATGCGCGGGGA
>DATNHO010000086.1:0-13150 GCA_035604895.1 Terriglobales bacterium
CAGGGCATGAAAGTGCTGATGCTGCAATTCCTCAAGGGCTCGTGGCACTACGGCGAACTCGATGCGGTGCAGGCATTTGGAGACAAGTTCATCATGAAGCAGATGGGACGCGGCTTCGTGAAAGTGGGAAGCGAGAAGCCCGACGCGGAAGACGTGAAGATGGTCGAAGACGCCTGGGCGGAGGCCGAGCGGGCGATTCTCTCCGGCACCTGGGATTTGGTTATCCTGGATGAGATCAACTACGCCATCAGCTACGGAATGCTCGACCCGGCCAAGGTCGCCGAGAGCCTGAAGAACAAGCCGGACATGGTTCATGTTATCTTGACCGGCAGGAACGCGCATCCGGCAATCGTCGAACTGGCCGACACCGTCACCGAAATGCGCCAGGTGAAACATGCTTACGAGAAGGGCGTGATGGCGCAGAGAGGGATCGAATACTGATTGATAAAACGGCGCTGCTGGCTGCTGGCTTCAAGCCAGGAGCTAAAAGCTAGTAGCGATTTTTCCTATGACTTGGTTTAAACGACAATCCGGCGAACTGGATGCTACGGGCGAGAAGAAAGTCCGCACCGAGGGCTTGTGGGTAAAGTGTGAGCATTGCCGTCAGATCATCTGGAAGAAGGATCTGGAAGACAATCTGAATGTTTGTCCGAAGTGCGACAAGCATTTTCGCATCGACGCCCGGACACGTCTGTCACAGCTTTTGGACGACAACCAATACGAAATGTTCGACGCCAACCTGGTCTCGACCGACCCGCTGAAATTTGCTGACCTGAAGACCTACTCCTCGCGACTGCAACAGGCGCAGGCCGACACTGGGCTAAAAGATGCCGTCATCAACGCGCGCGGCAAGCTGAACGGGCGCCCGGTGATTGTAAGCGCCATGGAGTATTCGTTCATCGGCGGAAGCATGGGAGCGGTCGTAGGGGAAATGATCACTCGGGCGATCGAGCAGGCCACTCAATCCAAAGTTCCCATCATCATTGTCTCGGCTTCGGGTGGAGCGCGCATGATGGAAGGCGTCATCAGCCTGATGCAACTGGCAAAAATCTCGGCGGCGCTAGCGCGACTGGACGAAGCCCAGGTGCCGTATATCTCGGTGCTCACCGATCCAACCACCGGAGGCGTGACCGCTTCTTTCGCCATGCTGGGCGATTTGAACGTCGCTGAACCGGGCGCCTTGATCGGATTCGCTGGGCCGCGCGTAATCGAGCAGACCATTCGACAGAAGCTGCCTCTGGGCTTTCAGCGCAGCGAATTTCTTCTCGAGCACGGAATGCTCGATGCGGTTGTGCCCCGCAAGCAGTTGAAACCGTATATCGGGCGCGCGCTGGAATTCATGGCCGCCGCCTGAGGTCGCGCCAATCGGCGTCTTACGCCGTTCAGACCGCATCTTTCCACGTTAACTGTTGGATCGTGGCAAACCCTGAATCCCAACCTGCAAACTGGTAATCTGAAAGCCGATCGCTGAAGGCTGAGAGCTTGCCCTTGTCTTACGAAACCGCGGTTGCGCGCATGTATGCGCTGGGTCACGAACTGACGCAGACCCCGTCGCACAAGTTCGACCTGGCACACATGCGGGTGCTGCTGGGAGCAATGAATCAGCCTGAGCGACGGTTTCCTGGAGCCTTGATCGCCGGAACCAACGGCAAGGGATCGACGGCGGCGACGCTGGCCTCGATCCTGCAGGCCTCCGGTCTGAGCACCGGGCTGTACACCTCTCCGCATCTGGTGCGGATCAATGAGCGAATTCGCATCGATGGTGTCGAAATCAACGACGGTGATTTCGCCTTGCTGCACGATGTCGTGGATCGGACAGCCGAGCGTCTGGTCGAAGAAGGCGAGTTGCCGTGGCATCCCAGTTTCTTCGAGATGCTGACCGCGATCGCATTTGAATACTTCGCCCAAAACAAAGTCGAGATTGCGGTGTTGGAAGTCGGCATGGGCGGACGATTGGACGCAACCAATGTGATCGAGCCACGGGTCAGCGTGATCACCGACATCTCACTTGATCATCAGAAGTTCCTGGGCGACACGGTCACCGAAATTGCGCGCGAGAAGGCAGGAATCATCCGGCCCGGCGGAGTCGTCGTAACTTTGCCGCAACAGCCGCAAGCAAATGACGTAATCGGAAACACGATTCTTGAACTGGGAGCGCAAGGCGTGAGCGCGGTGCCGTATGTGCCTCCGGTCTCTCCGGGCAGCGATCAGTATTTCGCGCACGCCGAGGACGCCGAGAAAAGCAAGACGAAAGCCGGGGTCTTTCTGTCACGCTATCCGCTACAGGTCATGGGGGAGCAAATTTTCGTGCAAACGCCTTTGGTTGGGCGGCATCAGCTGCGAAACATCGCCCTGGCCATTGCGACCGCAGAAGTTCTGAGCCATCAGGGATTCGCAATTACTCCGGAATCTATCGAGCGTGGCATCCGCGAAACCCGTTGGCCTGGGCGTTTCCAGGTCGTGCCATCTGAGGGTGGGGCACCCGAATACGTTTTCGATGTCGCTCACAACCCCGCGGGGGCATGGGCGTTGCGCTCTGCTCTTTCAGCCTGTTATGAAGATCGCCCGCTTACGTTCATTTTTGGAGCGATGCGTGACAAAGCCATTGGCGAGATCGCGGAGATCCTGTTCCCGCTCGCGTTACAGGTCATCGCAACGCGAGCCGACAATCCGCGATCGGCTACGCCGGATGAGATTCGAGAGGCAGCCGCGCGCACTGCCACCGACATCGAAGATGCTATAGACATGGGTTCGGCGCTGGCTCGGGCCCGTGCGCTGGCTGGTTCGGAAGGCGTAGTAGTTATAACGGGTTCGATATACATTGTAGGAGAGGCCATGCGGGTTTTGGGAGTCAGGGTTTAGCGGGTCAAATGCAGGAAGTGCACACATCAGCCAGAGAACAAGCGCAGAACGGGTCGCCGCTCTCTGCGAAGATTTCCGCTCCAACGGTCGAACGCGCCCGGCAGGCCAACATCACGCCTGCCGCTCCAGCGAAGAAGCACGGCTTGATCAGCCTCCTGCGTTCCTTTCTTATTTTCGATCCGCTCATCTGGCTCTTTACCGTCATCCTCGGTATCGTGTCCATCCCGGTTTCTTTGTTTGGCGAGAAGAGTCGCATGCTGCACGGCTTTGCGCGCTTCTGGTCGTGGCTGATCATGAAGACGATCCTTTGCCCGGTCAAGGTCACTGGGCTCGAGCAGATCGACACTTCGAAGGCACATGTTTACGCGGTGACGCACGCCTCGGCGCTGGACATTCCGGTGCTTTACGTTTATTTGCCGTTCGAATTCCGGATTCTGTTCAAGAAAGAACTGCTTTCGTACCCCATTGTCGGATGGCATTTGAGACGGTCCGGGCAGGTGTGCATCGATCAGCAGAAACCGACACGATCGATCGCGCACATCCGGTCGGCGGTGAAGAGTCTGCAGGCTGGCATGCCGCTAGTGATTTTTCCTGAGGGCGGCCGCACACCCGATGGTGAAATCAAGCCGTTCATGCCGGGAGCGTTTTATCTGGCGATCAAGGCGCAGGTTGATATCGTGCCCGTCGCGCTCATCGGAACTTTTGAACTCCTGCCCATGAACACCTATCACATCAAGTCGCGTCCGCTCGAGATGCGTGTAGGCAAACCGATTCCGACTGAGGGATATTCGTTGCGCGAAATGGAAGCTCTCTCAGGACAGGTGCATCAGGCGATGGAAGATCTGTATTACCAAGGCGGTTCCCAGGACTAGCGAACCTACGTAGACCCGGACGCCTCGTCCGCCCCCACGGAAATCCTCACTGGACCTGACATTTCTGCATCACATCGTTCATAATGCTCAACCGGAGGATGTGAATGAGATTCCGCGTTCTGTTATCTCTTTTGTCTTTTTTGTCCTTCATTCAGGTTCAGGCTGCGTCGAAACCCACCGTAGCCGAAGCCGAGCAGTTTATGAAACAGGCTGAAGCACGCCTCAACGACCTGGGCGTCAAAACGGCGCAAGCCAGTTGGGTACAGGAAAACTTCATCACGGACGACACGCAAGCGCTGTCGGCGGATGCGCAGGATCAACTCACCGCGGCGACCACAGAATTAATAAACCAAGCCAAGCGGTTCGATGGTCTTTCACTCCCGCCTGACCTCGCGCGCAAGTTCATGTTGCTGCGGCTATCGCTGACTGCGCCCGCGCCGAACGATCCCGCCTTGCGCAAAGAGATGACCCAGATCGCCGCCTCGCTGGATGGCGACTACGGCAAAGGCAAATACTGCCGCCAAGCGGACGACTGCCTCGACATTACCGCCATCGAAAAAATCATGGAAGAAAGCCGCGATCCCAACGAACTGAAAGACGTCTGGTTGGGGTGGCATAAAGTCGGCGCTCCCATGCGCCAGCGCTACGCGCGGTTTGTTCAGCTTTCGAACCAGGGAGCTAAGGAACTCGGATTCAAAGACACGGGCGCACTTTGGCGTGCGGGCTACGACATGACTCCGGAGCAGTTCAGCGCCGAACTGGAGCGGCTTTGGCAGCAGGTTCGTCCGCTTTATCTTTCATTGCACACTTATGTTCGCGCGCGTTTAGTGCAAAAGTATGGGCCACAAGTTGTACCTCCGGATGGTCCGATTCCAGCTCACCTGCTCGGCAATCCATGGGCGCAGGAGTGGGGCAATATCTTCCCTATCCTCGGTCTGTCCGACAAGAGCGGCGGCTATGACCTGACCGCTTTGCTGCAAGCCCAGAACCTCGATGCCAAAGGCATGGTGCGTTACGGCGAAGGATTCTACAAGTCGCTGGGTTTCGCTCCGTTGCCGGAAACGTTTTGGCAGCGCTCGCTCTTGACCAAACCACGCGATCGCGATGTGGTCTGCCACGCCAGCGCGTGGGACATCGACAACCAGAACGATCTGCGGGTCAAGATGTGCATTCAGATTCGCGCTGACGACTTCGTCACTATCCATCACGAGCTTGGGCACAACATGTACCAACGGGCTTATAAGAACCAGCCATTCCTGTTCGAGAGTGGCGCCAATGACGGCTTTCACGAGGCCATTGGCGACACCATCGCACTGGCGATCACGCCCGAGTATCTGAAAACGATTGGTCTGATCGACAAAGTGCCCTCAGCCGATAGCGATATTCCGTTGTTGCTGAAACAGGCTTTAGACAAAGTGGCGTTTCTGCCTTTCGGTCTGATGATTGACCAGTGGCGATGGAAAGTGTTCTCCGGGGAAATCACTCCCGCGGATTACAACAAAGCCTGGTGGGATCTTCGCCTGAAATATCAAGGCGTCGCTCCGCCGGACCCGCGCAGCGAAGCGGATTTCGATCCTGGCGCCAAGTATCACGTTCCCGCCAATGTGCCTTACACCCGATACTTCCTGGCCCGTATTCTGCAATTCCAGTTCTATCGTGCGCTGTGTCAGGCGTCGGGATACACCGGCCCACTGAATCGCTGCACCTTCTACGGCTCGAAAGAAGCTGGCGCAAAATTCAACAAGATGCTGGAAATGGGACAAAGCAAACCGTGGCCGGATGAGTTAGAAGTTCTGACTGGGCAGCGGCAGATGGACGCGACCGCAATGTTGGACTACTTCGCGCCGCTGCAGAGGTGGCTTGACGAGCAGAACAAGGGACAGAAAGTGGGTTGGTAATCACGAGATCAGAAATAACTAAGCCAGGCATCGCTGCGGCGCTGCCTCACGCCCGCAAACCAGCGGCAGAGCGGATAGAGCGCCACAACGACGACAGCCCAAACC
Organism: Terriglobales bacterium; assembly: GCA_035604895.1. Classification (GTDB taxonomy): domain Bacteria; phylum Acidobacteriota; class Terriglobia; order Terriglobales; family Acidobacteriaceae; genus JABDBE01. The sequence goes on from DATNHO010000086.1 coordinate 5,738, forward strand.
AGATACACAATCGGCAAGGAGAATCCCCAACCCGGTGGCGGCGTGACGGGAAATTTATCGGGGCTCGGTGACTCGAACATCCAGTGCACTTGGCCGTAGCGCGCGTAGCATACGGCGATCGCGAGCAGATGGATGAGCGGGATGTGCAGAAGGTAATAGAACATCGGCACTTTCCCGAACACGAGTGCCGGCCGCAGCCAACGCGGCGTTCTGCCGTCGACGGCCCAGAGGAAGAGCATCGCTGGGCCGAGCGTCATCAGAAGGAACAGCAGCGACGGCGGATATTTATTGGTATTCAGAAATGAAAGGACGGTGAAGATCGCGGATTTCTGCGTGCTCCAGCGAACCGGATCGCCGTAAAAGTTGATGCCGCGAAGTACGATAAAAGCCGCTGTCAGCCCCATGCCCAGACGCAGCAGAAAAGCCCTCCGGCGATCGGGTGCCCACGCAGATTTTGCGCCCGATATCGAGCTATAAATTTGTCCAAAGCTGTAGCCCGCGGCGGTGACTCCAACCCAGGGAATGAGCGAATACGGGACGCGGATGGAATGCTCCGGGCGGGTCAGAATGAAATTGGGAGAATGCAGGATGGTCCAGAGCGGATTGGACGACTGAATGGAGTCCAACAAATTGTGGCTCACGACCATCACCAGACCAAAGGCCGCTACCAGCGAGGTCGGCAGCCAAACCAGTGCCGAGAGTACGATCATAGACCAGCCCAGCGCCCACAAAACCATGAGCATGGTGATGTGGTAGTCGAAATTAAATTGCCACCCCAGATCGCGGGTCACAACTATTTCCAGGAAAATAAGCCAAAGACCGCGCGTGAACAGGAAGGTCGACAATTCACGCTTTGACTTTTTTCGCAGCGAGAGATACGCACCCGTCCCAGTAAGCAGGAAGAAGGTCGGCGCGCAAAAATGAGTGATCCAGCGGGTGAAGAATAGCGCGACCGTCGTGCTACTGAGGTCTGTGGGATTCGCGCCAGGCACTCCGAAGAAGTCGCGGACATGATCGAGCGCCATCAGGATCATGATGAAGCCGCGAACGATGTCGATCGACTCGAGGCGGACGCGTTTCGCGGTGACGACTTCAGCTATCGCAGCCATCTGACGTAGTGTAGCGAATGGTCAGCCTAGTTGCCGTTCAGCCAGTCTTCGTAAGCCTTGAACGAGTACGGCCTGCCCAGAAAATCGCTGACCAGGGCGGCGGCCGGCATGGTCCCGCTTGGGCCGAGAACCGTGTCGCGATACTTTCTCGCAATCTCAGGATTGGTCAAGCCGTCCGCCGTGAACTCAGTGAACATGTCCTTCGCAATCACCAGAGACCACATATAAGTGTAGTAAACCGCCGAGTAGCCGTTCAGATGATCGAATGCGGTTTGCATGTGCGTATCCGGAACGTACTTGAAAGGCGTATAACGCTCCTGCAATTGCGCCAGCAGCTTGGTGGTATCCAGACCTTGCGGGTTGCGATTGTAGTAATTGAGGCTGATGGCGGCGTAGAACATCTGCATGCGCACATTGAGAGCGCGGCCAAATTCATCGGCGGCTTTGGCTTTTTGGGCCAGCTCGGCGGGAATCGGCTCATTCGTCTTGTAATGGCGAGCGAAGGTTTGCAGGATGGCTGGGTCTTTCGGCCATTCCTCGAACATCTGCGAGGGTGCTTCGATGAAATCGTTTTCCAGATCGCCGGTCGGCCACTTCGAGCTTCCTCGAAAAATTCCGTGCAGCAAGTGCCCGTATTCGTGGAAGAAAGTAATCACGTCGTCGCGTTCCATCAGGCCCGGACCGTCCGTGGCTTGGGGAAAATTGCAAACCAGCACATATTCCGGAACGCGAAATCCTTCCTTGCCGGTGGCTAGGCTGAAGGTTGCATAGTGCTTGTACTTGTTTTCCCGTGGGAACATGTCGAAATAAATCCGGCCCAGCAGCTTGTTGCCGTCGAACACATCATAAACGGCAACATCCGGTTGCCATGTCTGCGCGGTGGTTACGCGCTTGTAGGTGATGCCATACATGTGGCTGGTGAGGTCGAGGATCCCTTGCAGCACCCGCGAGTATTCGAAATAGGGGCGCACAGACTGCGAGTCGTATCCATACTTCTCGATTGTTGCCTCGTGCAGAAAGTGGCGGTAGTTCCAAATGTCAACGGTAGTGGCGTTCGGCTCCTGTTTGCGCCTGTACGCGAGCAGTTGGTCGTAATCTCGCTGCGCGCCAGCTTGCGATGCCGCTGTAATCTTCTCGATGAAGTCAGCCGCATTCTGTTTGGTCGCGACCATCTTGTCTTCGGTCACGTAAGCCGCCCAATCGGGATAACCCAACGTGGTGGCCAGTTCATAGCGCTTCTGCAGCAAGCGTGACAGCACCTCGATGTTCTTGGGATAAGCGCGGTGAGTGTAAAGCTCATAGTATCGCTTCTGAGCCGCATCGTTGGTGGCATACTCGCGGAAGGGCATGTAATCGGTGTTGTCCGTCTTGAGCGTCACTTTGCCGGAGGCGTCGGGCTTGTGAGCTTGCTTGAAGTCTTCCGGAAGGCCGTCTAATTGCGAAGGGTCCAGTTGCAGCGTGCGTACGTCTTCCGGAATATTCTGGTCAAACTCCTGACCGATCTTTACCAGCTCATCCTGAAGCTGCCGGATCTTCGCTCTGGTGGCATCGTCACGATCGACGCCGGAACGATGGTAGTCGCGCAGCGTTGTTCGCAGGAAATAACTTCCCGAGCGGTCGAGCTTGGAACCATCAAGCGAAGCGAGAACGTTGTACATGTCTTTATCGAGCGAGATCTCCGTAATCAACTGGCTGGCTTCCTGTTCACAAACCTGAGCAGCCTCGCGAAGCGGCTTGGCTGGATGCACCTGCTCGGCAAGGCCGGAGCGGGCCGCGGCGTCACTCACAATCAGGATGCTGGTATCGAATGCCTGCAGCGTCGCCATGGCATCGCGCGGCGACTTCTTAGCTTTGATCTCGGCGATTTGCTTCTTGGTTTCTCCCAAGTCGCTGCGACAGGATGCCAGGTACGACTCGGGCGTGCCAGCTAACAAACTGGATGCGCCGGGAACGGGCATCTGGGCGGTGGCTCCTAGTCCAAGAATCGATACAAATCCAAACAGCAGCACGGCGCTTTTCTTATGATTCATCGGAATCCTTCCACGTGGGTTCGAATAAGGCTCAATGCGATAGACGGAAAAATCTGCCAGAAGTGAGTGGCCAGCTTAAATTCAAAGCAGAAGGGTGGTCAATGGCACAGCTCACGTAGGCCCGGACGCCTCGTTCCGGCAGCGAGCCAAGCGAGCCCGAATCAGCGGCGTTCGCGGCAGGCGGACGAGGCGTCCACCCCTAGGTGTTTTATACTTAAATGCTATGGCAGACAGCATTCATATCAAGCTCCCCGATGGGAGCGTCAAAGATCTACCCAAGGGCGGTACCGCGCTCGATGTCGCCAAGTCCATCGGCCAGCGATTAACCGACGCTGCCCTCGTGGCGAAGACCAATGGCGATCTGATCGATCTGACCCGCCCGCTGGAAAAAGACGCCGACCTGCGCATCCTGACGGACCGTGATCCCGAGGCGCTCGAAGTCTATCGGCATTCATCCGCCCACCTGCTTGCGGCGGCGGTTCTCGAGCTTTTTCCGGAGACCAAGCTCGGCCACGGCCCCGCCACCGAGACCGGATTCTTCTACGATTTTTATCGTCCGACGCCGTTTACTCCCGAAGATTTGCAGAAGATAGAAAAGAAGATGCAGGAGCTCGTCCAGCAAAACATTCCGTACGCGCGTGAGTTTCTGCCTCGCGACCAGGGACTTCAGGAATTCAAAAAAGACGGCGATTTCATGAAGTGTCATTTCATCGAGCAATTCACCAAGCCCGATGAGAAGATTTCCATCTATCGCACCGGCAAATTCACCGACTTTTGCCGCGGACCGCATTTGCCTTCGACCGGCAAAATCAAGGCTTTTAAGCTGCTGAGCATTGCCGGCGCGTACTGGCTGGGCGACGAGAAGAATCCGCAACTGCAACGCATTTACGGGACTTCGTTTTTCTCAAAGAAAGACCTCGACGATTTCCTGAACAAACAGGAAGAGGCTAAGAAGCGCGACCATCGCGTGCTGGGACAGCAGCTTGATTTGTTTTCGATCCAGGAACTCGCCGGACCGGGTCTGATCTTCTGGCATCCCAAGGGCGGCATCATCCGCAAAGAGATGGAAGACTGGATGCGCAACGAGTACATCAAGCGCGGGTATTCGCTGGTCTACACGCCGCACGTGGTGCGACGCCAACTGTTTCATGTTTCCGGCCACGAAGGCTACTACTCGCAGAACATGTTCGATTCCATGGAGCTCGACGATGCGGAATATCGCCTCAAACCCATGAACTGTCCGGGCCATATTCTGATCTACAAGGACTCGTTGAAATCGTATCGCGACCTGCCGGTGCGCCTAGGCGAGTTGGGGACGGTGTATCGCTACGAGCGTTCTGGCGTGATGCATGGGTTGTTGCGGGTGCGTGGCTTCACGCAGGATGATTCCCACATCTTCTGCACTCCGGAACAAATCGAAAGCGAAATTGGGGGCTGCCTGGATTTTGCGCTCGAGGTGCTGAAAGTTTTCGGTTTCGACCAGTACCAGACCGAGCTCTCCACCTGGGATCAAAATGACCGCAAGAATTTTCTGGGATCGGAAGATCAGTGGAACATGGCCAACCGCTCGCTCGAAAATGCGCTCAAGCAGCGGAATATCGAATACAAGGTGATCCCCGGCGAAGGGGCGTTTTATGGGCCGAAGATCGACATCAAGCTGGTGGATGCGATCGGACGCCTTTGGCAGCTTTCGACCGTCCAGGTCGACTTCAATCTGCCGCAGCGCTTTAACCTCGAATATGTCGCGGAAGATGGCACGCGCAAACAGCCGGTGATGGTGCATCGCGCGCTGTTTGGATCGATCGAGCGCTTTTTCGGCGTGCTGATCGAGCACTACGCGGGCGCGTTCCCGGTGTGGTTGTCGCCCGTTCAGGCAACGATGATTCCAATCGCCGAGCGCCATGTCGAGTATGCGAACAAAGTCGCGGATCAACTAAAGGCTGCCGGCGTGCGCGTTGTAGTCGATGCCCGCAATGAAAAGATGAATGCCAAGATCCGCGAACACGCCATGCAGAAAGTTCCGTTCCTATTGGTCGTCGGCGACAAAGAGGTCGAAGCCGGAAAAGTGAACGTCCGCACTCGCGGAAAAGAGAAGACCGAAGACCTGCCCTCTACGGAGTTCGTCGAGAAGATCAAGAAACTGATCGCGGAGAAGACTGCGACCCTTTAAAACCAAACGAGGGCGGGCATCCCCGCCCGCCATTAGGATCAGCCGATGATCATCGGCGTCATCTCAGACACCCACGGTCTGCTTCGTCCTGAGGCCGTCCGAGCCCTGCAAGGGTCCGACTACATCATTCACGCCGGTGACATCGGCGATCCTCAAATCCTGAACAAATTGATCGCCATTGCCCCGGTAACCGCCGTGCGCGGAAACGTTGACCACGGTGCCTGGGCACAGAAAATTCCGCCTACGAATGTGCTTGAGATCGGCGAAGTGTCCATCTACGTGCTGCATAGCCTTCAAGAACTCGACTTGAAGCCGGAAGCCGCGAAATTCGCAGTGGTCGTATCCGGACACAGCCATATGCCCAAGCAGGAGTTGAAGAATGGTGTGCTCTACTTCAATCCCGGCAGCGCGGGACCAAGACGGTTCAAGCTGCCGGTGAGCGTCGGGCGACTGATCGTGACCGCCGGAAAAGTGACGTCGGAAATCGTGAAACTGGAAGTGTAGCCCGCGGACATCCTTGCGGCTTAGACACTTTCCGACTGTGAAGGTCTTTCACCAAAATTCGCTCGGGGCTAATACGTGAAGGATTGAAGCTCGAGACCCTGCGCTTGCACGATGACGGGAAGAAAACCAATTCGCTTGCCGGGGTTCAACGCGATCAACACCGGATTGATCGGGAGCCGTTGGACCGGGATTGTCTCCTTCAGGTTTCCTTCCTCGTCGTAGACGTAAACCTGGGGTTGTGGGTCGTTCACGTTGCCGCCATTGGAGCTCCACTGCGAGATCAGGAAAACGTGATGGATGGGATCGAACTCGACATCCAAGCCAGAATCAAGCGGCGTTCCGTCATAGTTGGCGATTTGAACTGCGAAGCCAGTTTTCTTGGCCAGATCGTAGAACTCCACACCCCCGTCACTCAAAGTAGTGGTACACGCGATACCCTTTTCTGAGTCGACAGCAAGACCGTTGACGGTGCCGACTCCTAAGTTGTCGCTGAACTTGCTGATCTTACCGGTATTGAGATCGACCAAAGCGATGCTGGATACACAGTCCGGCTCCGGGCATCCCGGTGAGTCCGCCAGAACCGCCTGATTAGTGACGCTATCCAACGCAATCTGGGGGTGAAAGAATTCGTCAACGTTGATGATGGGCTTGAGCGAGATCTGTCGCCCGAAGGTATTGTCCGCGATATTTGAGCTGAATACGTAGGTCAGGCCGGTGTCGAAAGACGATTGGTACGCCGCGACGTTCGGAGTTCCTTGGCTGACGCTCGTCGTCCAAAGCTGGTAGTTCGGCTTAATTGGAGGCGTCCATTTGCCGGTGAACTTGCCCCCGTCGAGGGGATTGATAGTGAGGAAATGGTTCTGGCCGGCGTGTTGGAACAGGTCGAGTCCGATGTTGCCGAAGATTCCCTGGGTCACGTAGTCGTCCTGCGTTTGGTTTTCTTTTGCCACGACCTTAAGGATGGCGCCCGTCTTCTGGCTGAAGGTCTCCGTAGCAACAAAGAAGTCTCCGCCGGACAGGGTTATGTACTCGCTCAGGAGACCCTCAGTACCGCTGCGCTCGATATCGTAGCCCAGGATGGCGCCACCAAACTTGGGAGTGACGATGACATTTCCAGTGCCAGCGGCAGGGGTTGGCTGAAATTCGTCCCCTTGCATTGCCGCAGGAGCGGCCGTAGCAGTTAGAACAACGAGGCAGGACAGGGCGAAGAGTGAAGCCATTACAAAAGGCGCTGGGACTTTCTTTTTCTTGGCGTTCTTCATGAGATCTCCTGCAGCGCACTTTCGCATAACCCGCGTCCACGGCTTGTCAAAAGCCTGTAAAAGAGTTGTAAAGGTTTGTAGAAGCTCTTTCAATTAGGGATGTGTGGCTATTTTGCCACTTCAAGCAATGATAGTTTGCCGGCCGAACGCCAATTGCAAAATGGCTTCTCGTGCATTGCTACAATCCCTACGTGTCCATACGCTTCGAAATCGAGGCTCAATCCGGCTCCGCCCGTTCCGGTCGTCTGATTACGCCTCATGGCGATGTCGAAACCCCAGTCTTCATGCCGGTGGGGACGTTGGCCTCGGTCAAGGGCGTTTCGCAGGACATTCTCGAG
>DATNHO010000087.1:0-3519 GCA_035604895.1 Terriglobales bacterium
GGAGTTCTTCCAGCATCATTTTTCGTAGATGGGTCACAGGGACCTCCTTGTGACCCAAAACATATCTCAACCATCAAGCAACCACTGCTCCGTTCGCCTCACGCGTAGCGTCCGCCGCCGGGCGGCTTCGTTCAAGTCCGCTTCGAGGAAATGTGGTGCTCTGTGCTTGGTTTCCTTGAACCCCGTTTCTGACCACCGATAGGCACCTGTCCGGCTATGCTCAGTCGGATATGGACAAAGTTTGCTTCCATCATCCGGCGACAATCGCCTTTTTGAGAGACAGGGCCATCTCGAAGGCCTGCTCACTAGGGATGTTGGCAAAGTTGAGCAATAATCCCTGGCCGCAGTCGTGTTCGATCCTGAACCTCGAAAGCGCGGCGGGGACAAGTCCATGCGCGATTGCGCGTTCGGCTAGTCGTGTATCGCTCTGACCACTGGGAAAACGCGCAAGAAGGTGCATACCGCCGGCTTGCAATTCGATGCTGATTTGGCCGTTAAACACATTGGCTAACGCGCTCACGAGCGCCGATCTGCGGTCTGCGTACAATTCTCGCATGCGTTTGATGTGGCGTGCGAAGTGCCCCTCACTGATGAAATCCCCAACGACCGCTTGATTGAAAATCGGCCGATCGCGATAGAGCAGCTGGCAGGTCCGGTTCACTCGGTCCACTGTCGATTCCGGAACTACCAGATATCCGAGCCGCAGGCCGGGGAATAAGACTTTACTGAAGGTACCGACGTAAAAGACTCGGTCGGCATCGTCAAGGCTTTTCAATGCCGGCAAAGGACGGCTGCCGTAGCGGAACTCGCTGTCGTAGTCGTCCTCGATGACCCAAGCGCTGGCTTTCGCCGCCCACGAAAGCAGGGCCAAGCGCCTCGTGGAACTCAGCGACACGCCAAGCGGCATCTGGTGTGAGGGCGTTACAAACACGAAGCGGGCGTTCGGTGATTTCGCGATGCCCGCCTCCACCTTGAGTCCCTGTCCATCCACCGGCACAGCAACCAGTTTGGCTCCTGCTTCCTCAAACGCCAGCCGCGCCATGAAGTAGCCCGGATCTTCCATCCAAACGTGATCGCCACGTTGAAAAAGGGCACGCGTGACGAGACCGAGAGCACTCTGAAATCCTGAGGTAATGAAAAGCTGATCGATAGAACATGTGACGCCGCGCGACACCGCCAGGTACGACCGGATCGCCTCACGAAGCGGCGGATATCCGGCCGGCGGGGCGTTTAACTGATGGAGAGGCAATGACCGAGCTCGCCTGATCGTAAGGCGCGACCAAAGCTTCCGCGGAAACGCGTCGAAAGCCGGGAACCCCATCACGAAAGGCATCACGGGAATGATTTCGGCGCTTTCGTCCCAACTTTGCTTGCGCGTGCGCGTTGGCTTAAGACGGGCTTTCGCCTCGCGGCTGGCATCGAAAGCGACTACAGTCCCGCCGGCGCCACGCGCCATGACGTACCCGTCGCTCGAAAGAAGCCCGTAAGCCAAATCGATCGTTCCCCTCGATGTGGCGAGGTGGCTCGCGAGGCTGCGCGAGGAGGGAAGCCGTTCGCCAGGATGAAGGCTCCCGTCCCTGATCGCTTGAGAAATGCGCTCATAAACCTGACGGTAAAACGGTGTGCGGCTGTGGCGATCAAGTTTTACGCGGACGAGGTCAGAGAGTCCCGCGCTCAACTTGGCTTGGTCATTTGGAACAATCTTGGCTCTTCTCATAACCGTGTCAGTTGTGTAAAGAGTCAGCGTCAGTTGGAAATGCGGCTCCAGGAGATTACCACGACAATGTCATTGATTCGGAAGGCGGCGGTGCTCGCGGTTGGCTTCGTTATGTCCGCCGCAGCTTTTGCGCAGAATGGAGCGCCGAAGATGTTGCCGTATACAACGGTCGATCATCCCGAATTCGTGCCGGCGTCCCGAGCATCTTTTCTGGGCGACACCGATCTCGTGATTGGGGTGTCCAGCGGTGGCGTGACCAAGGCGTATCCGGCGGCCGACCTCGCGCAGCATGGCGACGTGCAGGACCAGATGCCGGACGGTCCCATCGCCGTAACCTGGTGAGGGGTCTGCAACACAGCCCTCGTGATCAGGGCTGAAGCGAAGGGGATGGCGCTCCATTTTGACTATGACAGCATGGTCGGCTCGAACGAAGTGTTCAAAGATCGCGAAACCGGCAGCAAGTGGCAGCAAACGCTCTCCACGGCCACATCCGGCCTGCTCAAAGGTACGCATCTCGAGCTTTATCCCTTTCTGCTCACTCGGTGGGGAGAGTGGCGCAAGCAGCACCCGGACACGCTCGTGCTGAAGCCGCTTCCGGGCTACGAGGAGCGGATGGCCGGGATGAATCAGTTCATCAACCAGGGATGGCAGCTTACCGTTTCGAGCAAGCCCGCACCACCTGGCGCTTTCGGCCACGACAACCGCCTTGCTCCGCGCGAGATGATCCTGGGGCTTGAAATTGGCGATGAAGCGAAGGCATTTCCTCTGTCCGCGCTGCACACAACGCGCGTCATCAACGACAGAGTCGGGAAAGCCCCGATCGTAATCGTGCATCAGCGGGAGTCCAACACGACCACGGCTTTCGAGTCGAGACTCAACAACAGGGTACTCAAATTCCAAGCTGCGGACGCCGAAGCCGACCGACTCGTCGATCTGGAAACGCATTCCACGTGGAATGCGTACGGTCTCTGCCTCTCGGGAAAGCTCAAAGGATCGCAGTTGAAACCGATCATTCTCGAGCCGGAATTCTGGTTTGCGTGGTCGGAATTTCGTCCCAAGACGGAGGTATACGGAGTCCCGTCTGGTCACTAGCCGCCGCGGCAAGTTGGATTCTCTTAATCACAGCCGAGGTTCGCGCTTCTCGTAAAGGGAGAAAAAGCCATGATGACGCGTCGTGAAATGAGCGCTGCCTTGGGCGCCTCGCTCGTCGCTCTTCTCTCGGAGGCCGTCGCGCCGCTTCGCGCCGATGCGCCAGCCCCCCGGCAGAATTCGCAGGAACCCACGCCCTCGGCCCCTCCGCGCGGGATACCGACTCTAATGCAGGAATCGATAGGCGACATCGGCGACGCCGAAGCAAGTATGCTTATACTCAACATCCCGGCCAACCCACCTGCGGGTCGGCACGGCGCATTCCCGATGCACAAGCACTCGGGGCCCGTATTCGCGTACGTACTCGAAGGCAGCGTCGAAAATCAGGTCGACCCGGACCAGCCGAAAACGTACAACACCGGTGATTATTGGTATGAGCCTGCGATGCACGTTCATCGCTTGCTTCGAAATCTGAGTGACACGCAGCAAGCCAGGATATTGGTTTTTGAGGTGCTTCCGAAGGGCAAGCCTCCGGCTTACTCCGTGAAGTAGGGCGCATCCTGAAGTTATTCCGGGCCAGAAGTCCTAGTGCTGTATCGGAAGCGCGCATCGACAGAAGAATGATGTGCGGGCAGGGTGCTCCGGCGCGGTTTCGATACAGCGACTTGAAGGAAGTCGCCCGGCGGCGGACGCGGGCCCTATGGGGATTGAAT
>DATNHO010000088.1:0-4316 GCA_035604895.1 Terriglobales bacterium
GTGGTTGAGGCGGAGGGCAATTCCGGGGATTTTACGCTCCCCCGGCGACGACGCGAGAGATATTCGATCACGGTCGCGCAGGCGATTTGTGAGGCCATCTCCCATGCCGCCGAAGACCTGCGCATGGGAGCTATCGCGGTATTCACCGAGACGGGGAATACGGGCCGCATGATTTCGAAGTATCGTCCGAAAGCCGCGATTTATGCCTTCAGCCAGATGTTGGCAGTGTGTAACCGGATGAATCTTTTCTGGGGCGTGAAGCCGGTGCATACAGCGCCAGCACGCAGCGCCGAAGATATGGTTACGACCGCCGAGCGGGAACTCCTGCGCATGGGCCGCATCAAGGTGGGCGATGTGCTGGGGGTCGTGGCCGGCACGCAAATGGCGTCGGGCTCAACCAATTTCATGCGGCTTCACTCGGTGGCTGCAGACGCAGGCGCCCCGCGTGCGCCACGCAAAAAGACTAGCCGGGCTTGACGTAACGGAGACAATAGTTCTCATGTCCCAGGAAATACTTCGTGAAATACCTTCAGTTGCCATTTTCCAGCCCGAGCCTGGACAGGAGGAAGCGTCTCTGGCGACCATGCGCGCTTTGATTGCGGCGCTTTCTGCGGGTGGATACAGCCGCGATTTGCTCTATCGCGATGCCAAATCGCGCGGCGAATACATTTTGCTGCGTTACTGGAAATCTGAGGAGGCTCGTCGAGCCGCGCTGGAAGATCCCGAAGTATTGCGCTGCTGGGCCAAACTCGCGCACGAAATCCGCACCGTGAAAGTGTACGAAACCCTGGAAGAAGCCCTGACTGACCGAGCGGAGTAAGTCTGAACCATGCCGCCCAGCCTCGATCCCTTCGTCGACACATCGCTTGATCCGCAGGTTCGTGGATTCGTTCATCGACCTTCCACTTCCACTGGGGATGGGCTGGTGCTGGCTCATGGCGCGGGATCGAACTCGCGGGCTCCGCTGTTGGTTGCGTTCGCGGAGGTTTTTGCAGGGGCGGGCGTCACGGTGTTGCGCTGCGACTTGCCTTATCGCCAAGTGCGTCCCTACGGTCCGCCTCGACCCGGCGACGCGGCGCGCGACCGTGAAGGCCTGAAGAACGCCGTCACCGTTCTTCGTCAAATGGTTTCAGGACGGATGTTTCTCGGCGGACACTCGTATGGGGGCCGGCAGACCACGATGCTCTGCGCCGATGATCCCGGTTTGGTGACCGGTTTACTGCTGCTCTCCTATCCGTTGCACCCGCCGCGAAAGCCCGAGCAACTTCGCATCCAGCACTTGCCCAAGTTACAGACGCCCGCGCTTTTTGTGCATGGAACGCGCGATCCCTTCGGATTGCCGGAGGAGATGGAATCAGCCGTAAGTCTGATTCCGGCGAAGACTCAGTTGCTGCGAATCGAGGGAGCAGGGCACGATCTTGGATTCAAGGGAGCGGCCAAGCCGGATGGATTGCCGGCACAGGTGCTGGCGGAGTTTCGGAAGTTCTTTGGGTGAGGCTGCGAAACTGGGCTACGTGGTATTCCTTAGTTTACCCAGCCGGATTTCGATCCGCCATTTTTCTTGTTCACGTCGTCGGGGGGTATGTAGTTGCCATTTTCGTCGAAAGTCCCACTCACGGCGCGATTCTGTTTGCGCATGAATACTTCAAACTTGCGCGCCGCCCGGCGCCGCTTCCAGCGGTAATAAGAATTCCGTATGCCGAAATAGCGTTCTGTGGTTCCGAAGGCGAGACCGCGCTTGGGCAGAAACTTGACATACAGGAACCCGAACAGCAGCCCGCCGAGGTGAGCGATATAGGCGACGTTTGAGCCGCGCCCGGACCCCGACGCGCTGATCGCCTCGACCAGAGTGATAAAGGCGACTCCAGCTACGAAATACTTCGCGCGAATGCTGAATGGAATTGGAAACAACATGATTTCCTGATCGCCGTAGAGGATGCCGAACGCCATCAGGATGCCGAGCACTCCCCCGGACGCACCAACCGTCGGAGTTTGCGGTACTACGCCGCCCACGCCGGTGTAGGAAACTGCAATCGTGGTCAGCGCGGCTCCGATCACGCAAAAGAAATAGAATTCAAGAAAGCGCCGCGGTCCCCAGTCGGACTCCAGCTGAGCGCCGAACATCCACAATCCCAGCATGTTGAAAAGAATATGCAGCACGCCCGCGTGCACGAACGAATACGTCACCAGTTGGAATATCCAGCCGTGCATCACATAAGCGGGAATCAGCGCGAGCGCAAGGGTCAACGTTGCGCCCAAGTCAGGGACCACAGCCTTGAGAATTTCGAGCAGCAGATAGACTGCGGCATTCACCAGGACCAGCCACTTCACAGCTCTGGTAAAGGGCGGGAAACTCAGCGAGAGGGTTCGTCCGCGATACATAGAAGCACGCTATCTCCGCATTTTAGCAGGTTCCCAACTGCCGCTCGGGGAGCGAGACACAACCGACGCACACCAGGATACGCCGGCATCCCAACTCACGATTTCCGTCATCATAGCGTTGGAGTTTCACGATCCTTCTTAGAATAGCCGCCAGCCAAGGGCTTGAGAAGCGATCCGTCACGTCTCTGAAATCGAGGACTTGACCTTCGGCTCAAGAGACACTAAATATTATCAGGAGTGCTAATCCAATGGAGGCCATTGTGGTTCATTGCCCGGAATGCGAAACCAACCTCGATATTGTAGAAGATGAGGTCGATGAGGGAGAGATTGTTTCCTGCCCTGAGTGCGGTACTGACTTCGAGATCATCACAGTCAGTCCCATTGAGCTGAAGCCTGTCGATGAAGAGAAGTACGAGGAGGACGACGAGGAGGAAGCAGAGGACAGTGATCTTTCTTGAGTCCAACCCACAGCGGCCCCGCCGCTTAGAATTTTGCTCGCGCGCTGTTTTTCGAACGGCGATTCTTGGGCTGTGTCTTCCGGCGATGCTTGGCCTTCGCCCGACGGCCGCGGCTGCCGCAAACTCCGCCTCCGCCAGCGAGCGCGACAAACCCTACGCGGTGATCTTCGGTACAGTGTGGGGCCCGGACGCACTGCCGCTGTACGCGGTGAAAATCAAGATTCGGCGGGTCGAGGACAAAAAGGCGCGCTGGGAGTTGTATTCCGATCACCAGGGCGAGTTCGCCCAACGTGTTCCCGCGGGCAAGCAGGATTATGTGATCTGGGCTGACCTCAAAGGTTACAAATCGCGGAATGGTAATCCGTTGCAAGGAGAAGAAGTCAAAGTCCACGTCGATGCAGACGAGAGGGTCGACACCGGATTGCACCTAAAATAGCAATACGCCCAGAACAACTTGCCGGTAAGCTGGAGGAGGAAACCAGATGAGAAAGTTTGAAGTTGGCGCTCTGGTGGTGCTGCTCAGCCTGACTGCAGCGGTTGGCCTTTATGCGAAGGACAAAGACAAGCCCAGCACCGGGCGCATGCTGACCGGGAAGGTGCTCGATCAGCACGATAATGCTCTACCGGACGCGGTAGTTTACCTTTCCAACACGCGCACTCATGCCGTGAAGAGTTACATTATCAGCACTGACGGCGCGTATCACTTCCCGGAACTTTCTCCGAACATCGACTACGAAGTCTATGCCCAGTACAAAGGTCAAAAGAGCGAAACCAAGACGGTGAGCCAATTCGATGACCGAAAGATCGTGAACATCGTCCTGCGGGTTGATCTGAAGTAGTGGGCTACCGCGAAGCTGGGATAAATTCAGTGGCCAATTCTTCCGGACAAGCGAAGAGGTCCTGTAGCGGCGACACCTGCAATGTCGCCCAGGTCGGCGTTCCCGCCTTGAGTTCCATAACCCGATAGCCTACCCGGGAAAAAAGCTCCAGGGTTTCCACGAGATTGGTTCGCTGCAGGTATTCGAACATCACCAGTCTTGGACGGTGCGTTTCAAGCAGCCCCGCCATCCCGCGCAAAACAGAATTCTCGTGTCCTTCCACGTCGATCTTAACTGCTGAAATTGGAGCCGGCAGAGCAGCGTGTGCGGCTAGAAAGTTGTCGACGGTTGCGCGCTGCACAGAAATGGTTGGAAGAGAGGTGGTGAAGCCGACTACCGTCCGGTTGCACGAATCCACACCGCCCGCATTTTCGATCTCGACAACTCCAGCCTGATCCGACAAAGCGAGTGCATGGACCTCAAAACCGAACTGGTTGAGTGCCATGTTCTCTCGCGCGCGGGCGGCTGCGATTGGATTTGGCTCGAAGAGAATTGCATGTTGAATCTTGTCGGCCAACAGAAGAGTGACCAGACCGACGTTGGCTCCGATATCGAGGAGGGTCCCTTTGTCGATGTGCTTTCTAACGAACGAGAGGCA
>DATNHO010000089.1:0-25237 GCA_035604895.1 Terriglobales bacterium
GAATTCCACCGGCTCACGCGGTGGCAACGTTTATCCCAACGGCATCGACATCACGAAAGATGGCCACTACGCCATCTTCGGCGATACGGCGACCTCGACCATCGTGGAAGTTTCCGATATTTCTTCGGGCAAGTTGACGCCCACAGTGGTCTATCATTTGGGCGACGCCATCAGCGCCAGTAACATTCTGCTGAGCCCGGACGAGACGCTGCTCTACGTCAGCAACACGCAGGGGGATCGGGTCACGGCGGCATTTTTTGACGCGAGCACGGGAGTAGTTTCGAAGGGCTGCGTCTCCGGCCACCTGAAGGGCTACGTGACGGGTTGGTCGTACCTGGGGTCGTTGGCGCTGGAAAATACCACGGGGACCGGCGGGACGGTGTACGTAGCGGAGTTCGGCGCGCCATCTTCGATTGGCGAGATTGCAGTGAAATCGTCCGGCGGGAAGTGTAGCTTGACGGAAACTTCCAAATCACCGGTCTCTGACCCCAACAGTCCGGGATTGCTGTCCATCGGAGCGTTTCCACCCCGGCCGTTTTGATCGAACGAGAAGTCGCCAGTTTTGACCGCATTGCCGTCTCGCAGGAGAGCAAATTTATGGCGGCGTGTGGTTGTTCCTTCATCTCTGTCAACTTTTGGTGAAATCACCCGCGAGGAGAAAATTATGAAAGTGCTCAAGACCTTCGCAATTGCGCTCGCCGCTTGGCTGGCCGTGCCTGGTATCGCCACCGCACAAAAGTGGCAAACCTTAAAGAATCCACCCACCTTTCTGACTGATACGGCCCTCCAACTCACAGACGGGACGGTCATGGTGCACGAATACCTCTCCCCGAATTGGTGGCAACTGACGCCCGATAACACGGGCAGCTACCTGAATGGAACCTGGTCGCAGCTGGGTTCGATGCCGTCGAATTATGGACCGCTGTATTTTGCTTCGGCAGTGTTTGCAGGCGGACGCGTGATTGTCGAGGGCGGTGAATACAATTGCTGCGGCGGGGGCGAAGTGGCCCTCGGTGCAATTTACGACCCGGTAAAGAACGAGTGGACCAACGTCAATCCTCCTAGCGGCTGGACCGACATCGGTGATTCACCAGGGATTGTTCTGCCCGAGGAAACTTTCATGCTGGGCCAGAACATCACCACCGCTAGCGCTTTCTTCGATGAGAAGACCTTGGGTTGGGCCATCAAGGGCACCGGCAAAACGGACGCCTTTTCCGAGGAAGGATGGGCGCTACTGCCAGATGGGACGGTGCTTACAGTAGACACTCAGGACACAACCAACTCTGAAAGGTTTATACCCAAGTCGCTGAAGTGGGTAACTGCCGGGAGCACGATCGTGGATCTCTCAATCAATGCCGGACTGGAGATTGGGCCTGAACTATTGCGGCCTCAAGGCAACGTCTTCGCGATGGGAGCCAACAGCGGTGGCGCGGGACATACCGCCATTTATGACGTAGCTACAGCCAAGTGGGCAGCCGGGCCGGATTTTCCGAACGGGAACGACATGGCCGATGCTCCAGCAGCACTGACGCCGACCGGCAACATGCTGTGCGAAGTCAGCCCGGGTGTTTTCAACTCTCCCGTCAGCTTCTATGAGTTCGATGGCAGCAAGTTCCAGTCAGTCCCGTCGCCTAAAAACACTGGCAATATCAATACCTCGTACGTGGGACGCTTGCTGGTGCTTCCCACTGGCCAGATTCTTTACACCGTAGCCGACGGTGTCAGTATGGATGCCGAGATCTACACGGCTAAGGGAAAGGCCAAGAGCGAGTGGGCGCCGACCATCACGTCCGCTCCGTCCACCGTGACTCGAGGGGACAGCTACGTCATCTCGGGTACACAGTTTAACGGACTCTCGGCGGGCGCCACCTACGGCGACGATGCCCAAATGGCAACCAGCTACCCGTTGGTCCGGATTACCAACACGAACAGCGGCCATGTTTTCTACGCCCGAACTCACGACCACAGTACCATGGGCGTGGCGACCGGCAAAAAAAAGGTGTCAACTCATTTCGATGTGTCCGCAAGCACTGAAACCGGCGCCAGCAGTTTGGTGGTTGTGGCCAACGGGATTGCTTCGAAGCCGGTTGCGGTTACGGTGCAGTAGCGGGTCGAAGCAGTTTCAATTACATTTCCTCTTCCTCTTTAAGTCTGCGCCTTAAGAAGAAGAGGGAATTCAACAGTCGGTGGCTGTTGTGTTTGGGAGCTGTTCCGCCCGTTCAAATATGCGCCGGGCGGAAAGACAATCTTTTTACAATACTGTCGTTGACTTTGACCATGGCGCAGGCTAAAGTTTTGCCGCGAATCGGTTGTTCGCTTTACCCATCCCATCTGTGGCGGCGACGTGTTGTGGCTCACGCATCCTTCCCGCCGTTAGAGGAAAAATCTGCGAGGAGGAAGAATATGAATGTGCTCAGAACGTCGCGAATCGTGTTCGTCGCCTGGTTGGTTTTGTCTGGTATTGCTGGTGCCCAAACGTGGCAAAGCCTGAAAACCCCACCCACATTTTTCACCGATACGGCCCTATTGCTCACCGATGGCACAGTCATCGTGCACGAAATCTGCTCGCCGAACTGGCACCGTCTCACCCCGGATGAGACCGGAAGTTACGTGAACGGTACATGGTCCAACATTGGCTCGATGCCAGCGGATTACGGCCCTTTGTATTTCGCCTCCCAGGTGCTGCCGGACGGGCGAGTTCTGGTCCAAGGCGGCGAATACAACGGCGCTGGTTGCCCACCCGCCGAAACACCGCTGGGCGCGATTTACGATCCGGTTAAGAACAAATGGACGAACGTGAACCCGCCTGACGGCTGGACCGAAATCGGCGATTCTCCGTCGATCGTTCTGCCCAACGGCGTTCTCATGATCGGCCAGAACGAGACCACTGCCAGTGCTTTCTTCAACCCGAAGACCTTAGGCTGGACGCTCAAAGGTTCGGGAAAAGCTGACGACTACGAAGAGGAGGGCATGGAATTGCTGCCCAACGGCAGGGTTCTGCTAGCCGACACACAGGACACTCCGAACACGGAAATGTTTAATCCCAAGACCAACACCTGGACCAGCGCTGGTAGCGCGATTGTGGATCTGTCAGAGAACGCTGGGTTAGAAACCGGGCCTGCCTTGTTGCGTCCGCAAGGGAAGGTCTTCGCAATGGGAGCGAACGGAAATGGAGCCGGCCACACCGCCATCTTCGACACGAAGACAAGCAAATGGGCGGCTGGCCCGGATTTCCCGAACGGCGATGATATGGCCGACGCTCCGGCCGCCGTCTTGCCGGATGGAAACATTCTGTGCGAGACCAGCCCCGGGGTGTTTAATCCCGGTGTCAGGTTCTATGAGTTCGATGGAACCAAGTTCAATTCTGTTCCCAACCCGAAGCACACGGGCAACAAGAAACAAAAAGTCAATACCTCCTATGTAGGCCGGTTGCTTGTGCTGCCTACGGGCCAAGTCTTCTACACCTTGGCGGATGACGCTACCAAGGATGCGGAGATCTACACCGCCAAAGGAACGTACCAAAAGTCATGGGCGCCAGCGATCACAACCGCCCCGACCAACGTTACTCGTGGCGATACCTACAAAATATCGGGGACCCAGTTTAACGGCCTGACTCACGGTGCCGCTTACGGGGACGATGCTCAAATGAACAGCAACTATCCGTTGGTGCGCATCACCAACAATGCAACCAAGCACGTTTTTTACGCTCGCACGCACGATCACAGTACCATGGGCGTGGCGACGGGCAGGAAAATCGTGTCTACGAATTTCGATGTGCCGTCCGGCATGGAGACAGGCGCCAGCAGTTTGGTGGTTGTCGCCAACGGCATTCCTTCTGCTCCGGTCGATGTAACCGTGCAGTAGAGGAATCGCCGCGATTGGGTTACAATGCCACTTCCCTGATTCTGCTACAGATCTCGGAAGTGGCTTTTGTTCTTTCTCAACTCTTTGGTTCGCGCGTCCTCATCGAGTGAGATGAGGAGGGAAGCGGGTGAAAATCCCGCGCTGCCGCGCAACTGTAAGCGAGGAAACTTCGCAATCGGTCACTGGGTAACCCTGGGAAGGCCGCTTGTATTTACCGGACAGTGCAAGCTGTCCTAACTCGCAAAGCCAGGAAACTGGCGCGAACCGTCTACACCAACCCCTTTCGCGAAACAAAGGAGGAGTGCATGCGGTTCTTTCGTGTTTTTATGAGCGTGATTTGCCTGCTGGCGGCGCCTTCCGCCGCCGAACTGAAAATCAAAGTGGTCGATCCCCAATCTGCCGCCGTCGCCGGCGCACAAGTATTGTTGCTTGAAGGTCAGACGAAATCCCACCCGGCAGTTGAGCTTACGTCTGCGGAAGGAGTCGCCGTCTTTCGCGGAATTGGAAGCGGCCCTCACCAGGTTCGGGTTCTGGTTCCGGGCTTCGCCGTTGAGACCACCGCGCTTTCTGCTAACGCGGATTCCATCACCGTCCAGCTTCATCTGGCGACGGCCTCGGAGACCGTGGTTGTGACTGCCACTCGAACCCCTGTCCCCGGCGAAGATGCCGGCGCCGATGTGGCAACTCTGAACCGCGAGCAATTGCAAGTGATGAACCCCGTGGCCGCCGATGACGCAGTTCGCTTTCTGCCCGGAGCGGTGGTGAATACGGCAGGGCAGCGCGGTGGGCTGTCGTCCCTCTTCGTACGCGGCGGCAATTCCAACTACAACAAAGTGATTGTCGACGGCGTAAGCGTAACCGAGCCGGGCGGCACCATCGACTTCGGCACGCTTTCCCTAGGCGAAGCTGATCGCCTGGAGTTTCTGCGGGGGACGCAGAGTACGCTCTACGGTTCGGACGCGATGAGCAGCGTGGTCCAGGTTTGGACCCGCACCGGAAACACGCCCGTTCCCGAGTTACGCTTCGGCGCGGATGCCGGTAACTACAGCACGGAGAGCGGCTCCGCATCCCTCGCTGGCTCGCGCGGACGCTTCGATTACAACGTCTTCGGCAATCAGTTCAATACCAGCGGCTCCGGCCCGAATACGGATTACTCCAACTCTTTGGAAGGCGCGAATTTGGGCTTTGGCGTGAATCAGCAAATCTCGATGCGTTTGCGCGTACGTCACGACAACAACACGACCGGCGTGCCTGGGGCATTGAACTTCAACGGAACCAATGCGTTTGATATCGGCGGCACGACTTACGTTCTTTCGCCCGACCTCGGCGGACGAGCGCGGCAGAACAATCTGCTGGCGAGTCTCGACCTGACGGTGAAGACCGGATCAAACTGGACGCACCATTTCATCGGCTTCGAGTACAACCTGAAGACTAACAATTCAGACAGTGGCATCTCTCCCGAAAACACTCCGTTCGGCACCATCAACACGCCTTTTGAGGCCCTGGTCAACATTAACCGAGCCGGCTTCGACTACCAGGGCGATTATGTCGAGCGCAGTTGGGCGTGCACCACCATCGGTTATGAGTTCGAGGATGAAAATGGATCGGTCAACGATCCAATACCGGCGGATTTCGCCAGCGGCGGCCACGGCCTGCGTTTGAATCAGGCTGCCTATGCGCAGCAGGCGCTGACCCTGGGGCGGCTCACCGTGATCGCGGGCGGACGCTTCGTTCATAACACTACCTTCGGGAATACCGGCGTTCCCCGCCTGGCCGTGGGATTTCAGGCTTTGCGTGGCGGCCACATTTTCTCCGGAACCCGATTGAATTTCTCGTACGCCACGGGAATCAAGGAGCCTCGATTTGAAGAAACCTTCGTTAGCAGTGAGTTCCAATTGCCAAATCTCAACCTTAAAGCGGAGCGGAACCGGGCTTTCGAAGCTGGCTTCCAGCAGAACCTCCTGAACCGGTTCGTCCTCGTTGCCAACTATTTCAACAATCTATTTCACGATCAAATCGAGTTCGTCACCGTCAATCCCACTACCTTTGTGGGCCAGTACGTCAATCTGCAAAAATCTCTCGCTCACGGAGCGGAAGTCGAACTGCAAAGCCGATTGACCAAGCACCTCTCGTGGAACACGTCCTACACTTACACTTCGACGCAGATTCTGCTTGCCCCCGCAGGTAGTTTTCCTCCCGATGCCCAGGGAGACCCGCTTCTCCGCCGGCCCCGGCACTCAGCCACCACGATGCTCACCTACCTCGGCCCGCGCTGGGGTGCGAATCTGGGCGGCAGCTTCTTGGGCCCACGCCCGGACTCCGACTTCGACGGCTTCGGCATCACTCACACCCCGGGATATTTTCTTTTGAACATCGGTGGTTGGTACAAGGTCAACTCGCGTGTAATGATCTACGGCAATGTGGAAAACGCGCTCGATCATTTCTACGAGGAAGTCACAGGCTATCCGGCATTGGGAGCGAACTTTCGCGCGGGGATGAGGTTCCGCATTGGAGGAGAGTGAGAAGAACAGCTATCAGCTTTCAGCCGTCAGCTCAGAAGTATAGCTCTCAGCTCTCGCTCAAAAACTAGCTCTTGGCTTTTACCGGGCTGCGGAAATCCTTGTTCTTGGGCCGGGCGGAGTTCTCCAGCAACATTGAACTCACATTTGTCTGCGGGCGGCCGTGATTGTTGCCTCCGGCAACAGCGCAAGGCAGGGGAACCACGGAAAGTGCTTGCTGATACTTGGTTCGCGCCAGTTTCAGCTTTTCGAGATCCTCTCCCTCCAACGGCTGTTGTCGTCCGAGCAGGTGAGTCACGAGAGCGATTTGTGCAAAATGCTCGACCGTCTCCATCTTCATGTAAGCGTGATGAAGAGTGTCGGCGTAGGCCACCACTCCGTGATTCGACATCAGGATGGCATCGTACTGCGGGACAAGTGGCTCGAGTGCGTCGGAAAGTTCGGGCGTGCCCGGAGTACCGTATTTTGCCAGCGGAATCGAGCCCAGCCCGATCACGACCTCGCACACCAGCGGCTGGTTGAGCGCCAGTCCGGCGGCGGCAAAGCCGGTAGCTGTGGGCGGATGCGCATGCACGATGCCCTTCACATCAGGGCGCAAGTTGTAAATCAGCAGGTGCATGGCCAGTTCGCTGGACACATTACGGTTACCGGTGAGCCGACGGCCTTCCAGGTCGACGACCACCATGTCCGAGGTGCGCAGCATGCTCTTGCTCATGCCCGTGGGAGTGACCACAATTCGGTTCTCGTCAAGACGCACCGAGAGATTACCGTCGGTGGCGGCGACATAGCCGCGTTGATGCAGCATCTGGCCGAACAGAACCATTTCGCGTCGATGTTGGCGTTCGCTGGGCATTTACTTTACTTTAGGGGCTGCTGGGAGCAAGCGGACCCGAGTTGGTTCGCGTATGGTATCGCAGACGCTTGGTCCAACACAATCCGTTTGTTGCTGGATGCGCCCATAAGCCTGCGACCTCTGCGAATTTATAATCAGCCAGCGTGCTAGTCTCAGAATTCAATTACCAGCTTCCCGCGGAACTTATCGCCCAGGAACCGCTCGCCGACCGGGCCGCTTCCCGGTTACTCAGAGTAAGCCGCTCCTCGGCAGGGCTTCGTGATGGCCGGTTTCGTGACTTCCCCGACCTGCTCCGGCCGGATGACCTGATTGTATTCAACAACACGCGGGTCTTTCCGGCCCGCCTTTACGGCAGGAGAGGCGGCGCGAAGGCTCAGGCCGCGAGTTCGCGGAACCCCGCGGCTCACGACTTCCTCCAGGGCCGGATCGAAGTATTGCTTACCCGGCAAGTCTCCCAAGACCCGAACGAATGGGAATGCCTGGTCCGGCCCGGGCGGAAGATCGGCGTGGGAGAGCGCTTGTTCTTTGGAGATGAACAAGAGCTGGAAGCCGAGGTCGTCGGCAGAGGGGATTTTGGGGAGCGTCGCCTCCGGTTTACTCCGGCCGCCGATTTCTTCGCATTAGTCGACCGCCTGGGGCATGTTCCGTTGCCGCCTTACATTAACCGGCCGGACCGTCCCGGCGATCAGGAGCGCTATCAGACGGTCTATGCGCGTGATCGCGGTTCGGTAGCGGCGCCAACTGCGGGGCTGCACTTCACAACAGAGATTCTTGAGCGACTACGAAACCGTGGCATTGAGACGGCGGAGATCACTCTGCATGTCGGCCTGGGAACCTTTCAACCGGTACGCGTGGATCGAGTCGAAGACCATAAACTGCATCGAGAACACTACGACATTTCGAATGATGCCGCCGTGAAGATCAACCACGCTGTGGATGCAGGACGGCGCGTCGTCGCGATCGGCACGACGACAGTCCGGACTCTTGAGCATGTAGCGAATCTAGCTGGAGATGGCAGCCTACAAGCAGGCAGCGGAGAGGCTGATATCTTCATCCGCCCCGGCTTTGAATTTCGTGTGGTCGGGAGCCTGCTGACGAACTTCCATCTGCCACAATCCACCCTGCTGATGTTGGTGTGCGCACTCGCAGGAAAAGACCGGGTGATGGCCGCCTACCGGCACGCGGTCGAGCAGAAATACAGGTTCTATTCCTACGGAGATTGCATGTTCGTAGAGTGAGGCTGATCCATGTAGGCTGGCTTCCTGGCCCATCCTCCTCCCCAAATTCGTGGCTAGCCGGAGCTTTTGCAGGCGATATACTAAACTTCGCAGCGAGGTGAACATGGGAACACAGGCATTGTCTAGACAAGTCCCGATAACCGATTTTGTGTCAGAGTTGCAGCGGTTTCCGGAACTGGCCTTCGACCGCACAGACCAGATCGTCAAGTTTCTTCAAAATACGCCGGTCGCACCGGATACTCTGGCGCCCTACTTGACTTGGGATCGGCAACACTACACGCGAAATCTGATTGACAAGACTCCGCTGTACGAACTGATTGCGGTCTGTTGGGAGATCGGCCAGGGAAGTTCGGTCCACAATCACCGCGACCAGAATTGCTGGATGGCAGTGCCCATTGGCAGATTACTGGTGGAAAACTATCGTGTGATTTCCCAGAAACTGGCGGAGGGCACTTGCGACCTGCAGCCAGCGGAAACCCTGGAGATGAACTTGACCCATCCCTGCGCCGTCGATCCCGAAGAGCCGGTGCACCGTGTTTATAATCCGAGCGAGTTCAACCAGAGAGCGGTCAGCTTGCACGTGTATTCACGGCCATTCGATAGCTGCGTGGTTTATTCGCCGGAGCAGCACACCTGTGGCGAGATCAAGCTGCATTACACCACCGAATACGGCAGGCCTGGCCGGTGACTTCGGTCATCTGTGCACGGGCCGGGGGGACGTAAGAAAATTAGTGGGTGAGGATAGAACTCAAGAAACCCGCATCACGATACTCGCCGACTTGGCTGTTAGTGTTTGCCTTGCTGTTCGTGTTCACCGGGTGCAGCAAGAAACCGAGCCCCGACTCGTCCGAAGAAATGCGGCCTGAACAGCCTCTGGAACCGCTGACGGTCACGCAAGCTCACCTTGAGGTTCCACAACCCCAGAATGTTGTGCACAACGTCTTCTCGGTACGCAAGTACTCGCAGTTTTCGTTCGTGGTTCCTCCGCACCAGAACAACGCCAGATTGCGTGGCTCCTTCCGGTCCTTCGTCAAGCGAAGCGACCCTGATTCTACGAGCGACAGCACCGCCGACCTTGACGTGATGCTGTTGAACGAACAAGAATTCGACGAGTTTCTACACCGCCCGCCGCAAAGCGTCCCCTATGAAGTGGATTCTGCTCACAATCAAAAAGTGGATTGGCGGGTTCCGACCACGTACGACGAGCCAATAACCTACCATCTAGTTTTTGCCAACTCCGAGGGCAAAGCAAAAATCAAGTTTGTCGAGGCTGACTTTACTGTCAGCTTTCAGTAGACTCGTTGCTATCTACGTCTCTGGCGGCCGTGAGGCCGAACGTCCCTGCATACCTGCTGCTAAACTAACCTGTTGTCTCCCGGAACAAAATCTTCGTCTGCTTCACTCAAGAGCGCCGACATCGCCCATGTAACCGACGCGTCCGCGCAGAAACCGAAGATTGTCGCCAGCGAAGCAGGGTGCATCTTTCTGATCGACACCATGTCCTTCATCTTCCGCGCCTACCACGCCATGGCGCGGCAGCGCGGGATGTCCACCAAGACAGGTTTGCCGACGGCGGCCACTTATGTCTTCGTCAACATGTTGCGTAAATTGCGCGATGACTTTTCCCCGGAGTATCTGGCGGCCGTGTTTGATGTCGCGGCGCCTACGTTTCGCGATCAGCAGGCAGAAGCCATCACCAGCGTGCGACGTTTTGATCTGAAAACGCAGACCTTCCAGGAAATCGAATACCACGGCTACAAAGCCAACCGCTCGGAAATGCCCGCAGACCTGGTGCAGCAATTGCCTTTTATCCGCAGAGCGCTCGAAGCCTATCGCATTCCGATCCTCGAACTCGGAGGCTATGAAGCGGACGACGTGATTGGCACACTCGCCCGCAAAGCCGTGGCGCAATCCTTTTCTGTGTACGTGGTTTCAAGCGATAAGGACATGTTGCAACTCGTGAACGACCGGGTTCTGGTCCTGAACCCGCCGAAGGACAATCTGATCTGTGATGCCGCGAAGGTCGAAGAAATCCTTGGAGTACCGCCTGAGCGTGTCGTCGATGTGATGGCGTTGCGCGGCGACTCTATCGACAATATTCCGGGAGCCCCGGGGATCGGCGACAAGGGTTCGGTTGAAATCATCAAGCGTTTCGGTTCGGTCGAGCAGGCGCTCGACCGCGCAGCAGAAGTCGAGAAGAAGACCTACCGTGAGTCGCTCCAGAACAATCGCGACAACATTCTGCTGAGCAAGAAGCTGGTGACCATCGACAGCGATGTGCCCATCGAGTTGAACGTGAACGCAATGAAGATGGGCGAGCCGGACGTCGAAGCGTTGCGCGTTCTTTTTACCGAACTGGAGTTCACATCGCTCTTGAAAGAGCTGCTGCCGATAGTCGAGGTGAGCGAAGCGCATTACACTGAAGCGAAATCAGCGTCGGATGTAGAAGCAGTGCTGAGGGCTGTTTCACCAGAAAGCCCGCTGGCAGTTGCCGTGGAAGCAGAGTCAGATGTTGCAAACGAGCCGGCAGAAGACCAAGAACCGGAAAGCGGAATGTTGCCGCTGACCTCTGAACCTCTGTTGGCAGAACGGCCGCGAGATATAGCAGTCTCGTCGGCGCCGGGCGTTGCGGTCACGGTCCGTGCCGATGCGGAAGCGGCAGCATCGAAGCTGAAGTCAGCCTTGGCCGACGAGTTTCTACACAAAGCCATTCACGATTACAAAGCAGCGACTCACGCGCTCGATCGGCAAGGGATCGCGCTGCGTGGCGTGCGACATGATCCCATGCTGTATTCCTATCTGCTCGATCCGACCTATTCATCGCATCGTGTGGCCGACGTGGCTTTGCGCCGATTCAATCTCAAGCTCAGCGGGACGCTGCCGGAAGCCGCCGACATCACAGGCCGGCTCGCAACCGCGCTGCGCCACGAAGTGGAAGAGGCCGGGCTGCTCAAACTGTACCAAGAGATCGACCTGCCGCTGGTGCCTGTGCTCGCGCGCATGGAGCACGCGGGAGTCAAGATCGACCGTGCGGCACTGGCAGAAATGTCGTCGCGCCTCGAACGCGAGATCGATACGAAGGCCAAAGAGATTTACCAGCGCGCGGGGAATGAGTTCAACATCAGCTCGCCAAAACAACTGGGCGACGTGCTGTTCAATAAGTTGAACCTGCCCAAGCCGGTGAAGTACGGCAAGGGAAAAACGATTTCAACCGCGGTCGATGTGCTGGAAGGATTGGCCGAGGAACACGACGTGCCGCGGCTGGTGCTCGAATACCGGCAACTGACCAAGCTGAAATCCACATACGTCGATGCGCTGCCCGCCCTGCTGAATCCCGCGAGCGGACGTCTGCACACAACCTTCGGCCAGACCGGCACGGCGACCGGAAGATTATCCTCGACGAATCCCAATCTGCAGAACATTCCAATTCGCACCGAACTTGGCCGCGAGATTCGTGCAGCGTTCACCGCCGAGCCGGGTCATGTGCTGCTGGCTGCCGACTATTCGCAGATCGAGCTTCGCTTGCTGGCACACTTTTCGAAAGACCCATTGCTCGCCGAAGCGTACCGACGCGGCGATGACATTCACACGCTCACCGCTTCGGAGGTCTTCGGTGTGCCGCCACTGATGGTTACGCCGGACCACCGCAGGCAAGCGAAGGTGGTAAATTTTGGCATCGTGTATGGCTTGTCGGCTTTCGGGCTGTCGCAAACTCTGGGGATCGAACCCGCCGAGGCCAAGCAATTCATCAATGCTTATTTTGAGAGATACATCGGCGTTCGGACGTTCATCGATCGCACTCTGGACGAAGCTCGGCGCGATGGGAACGTCAAAACACTGTTCGGGCGCGTAAGGCCCATTCCCGACATCAACAGCAAGAACGCAAACCTGCGCGGATTCGCCGAGCGCACAGCAGTCAATACGCCATTGCAGGGGACAGCAGCAGACTTGATCAAGATTGCGATGATTCGCATCGATGCAGCGCTGCGCGAGCGCGGACTGAAGTCAAGGATGACTCTGCAAGTACACGACGAATTGGTGTTCGAGGTTCCCGAGGCAGAAATCGAAGCGATGCGCACTCTGGTGCGAGATCACATGGAAAAAGTTCATCCGCTAATCGTGCCGTTGCTGGTTGAAGTTGGAGTTGGAAAGAACTGGCGAGATCTGGAATAACAAGTAAACCATCCGCGCCCCGTACGGACAAGGGCCTACACTAGGAGCGCTCCCGATCTACTTCCCGCTCCGCGGCCTCGCGCAGCATTCTGCGATCCCGCGAGCTAGCGATTCTTCTTGCGCGGATGATCCTTCGCAGACCAAACCAGTAAAAGAACCAGACGAGGGTGCCAATCACCGCTATGAGCAGGATCAGGTTCCATATCGCGGCGACGTTAGACAGCAACGTTTTCATAAACTGCAATACTGTCGAGCTTTTCCCGAGTAGACGGATCAAAGACCCGACACCACATGGTCACGACCCCAGCGCGTGCTTGATTGCGCCAGCTATATTTCCCGCCAGCGCCTTCATCTTTTCTTCCGACTCCGCCTCCACCATGACTCGCGCCAGCGCTTCTGTGCCCGAATAGCGAACGACGACGCGTCCATTGCCATCGAGTTCATGCTCGGCGGTTTCAATCGCACGCTGGATTTCAGGCACCTGGGCAAACGGAGTCTTTTCACGAACCCGAATATTCTGAATTGTCTGTGGAAACACTTTGAGGTCGCCGACCAAGTCCGCGAGCGGCTTGCCCGTCCGCGCCACGATTTCTATCACTCGCAAGGCTGTGAGCAGGCCGTCGCCGGTAGTCGCTTCTCCGTCGCGAAAGATGATGTGCCCGGATTGTTCGCCGCCCAGTATCGAGCCGGTCTTCAGCATCTCCTCGAGCACGTACTTGTCTCCAACGTTAGCGCGCAGCATGCGGATGCCCGCTTTACGCAACGCGATTTCGAGACCCATGTTGGACATCGTCGTGGCGACGATCGTGGAACCGGTGAGAGCGCCACGCGATTGCAGGTCGCACGCAACCAGCAGAAGCACGGCATCGCCATTGACTACTCGCCCGTTCGCGTCACTGAACAGGGCACGATCCGCATCTCCATCAAAAGTCACGCCTAAATCAAATTGACCCTTTTTCTCGGCGATTGCCCTGCCCAGCGCTTCCGGATGCAGGGCCCCACATTGATCGTTAATATTCTTCCCGTCAGGCGACGCGCACAAATAAGTCGCCTGAAGGCCGCAAGCACGAAACAATTCCGGAGCTTCAGCCGTGGCCGCGCCGTTGGCGCAATCCACGAGAACTTTTAGCTGGCTCAGGTCGGTTTTCAGGCTTTGCGCCAGCCAATCCACGTAGGCATGCCGCAGGTTAGCTTCACCGGGCAAGCTGGGAGCAGGTTTCACGGGCACCGGTAGGTGGCGCTCAGGATTCTGCAGCAAGGCGAAGATTTCCTGCTCGATGGCGAGTTCGTGCGAGTCAGGCAACTTGTATCCGTCGCCGGAGAAAACTTTGATGCCATTGTCGGTCCACGGATTGTGCGAGGCCGAAATGACGACGCCTGCGGCGTAACCTCGCGAACGCGCCAGGTAGGCCACGCCCGGAGTCGTAATCACGCCCGCACTGCTGACTGCACAACCACTCGAAACCAGCCCCAGCAGCACGCGGTCGGCGATCCACGAACTCGACTCCCGCGTATCCTGCCCAACTACTACGCGAGCGTGTGGATCGCTGCGAATCAGGTCGTGACCGAGCGCGCGCCCGATGAGGTACGTGCTCTCCAGCGTGAGAGGGAACTCGCCGGCTACGCCGCGGATGCCATCGGTTCCGAAAAGCTGTCGCGTCTTAGATGTCATTCTGATTTCGTGGGAGTGATGCCGCTCATTGGGATTTTCTGCATAATGACCGTAACCCGAACTGGATCGGGGCTTGCGATCTGAATGAGCGGGTCGGAGACGTATGCGTGCCTGGAGAAAGTTGCACGATTGATCGCGCCGCTCACGTCCACTGGGTCTGTGATCGCAGACTCAACGGCCTCGACGTGCTTTTTCGGTCCGCTGATGGCAATATTCGGGGGATCCACTTCGACCCGCTCGATGCCGTAACCGGGAGCGAATGAGCCAACGACGCGCGGTTGTACCGGCACTTGCCGCGCCAGCCGGGTGTCGAACACGAGATGCAATTGACTGGGAACGACTTGGACAACTTCGAGTTCGGCGGGCTCATGGATCTGTTGTGCCGTTAGATCGAATGTGCGCTCGCCGGGTTTCAGACCGCTCAATTCAATCTCAGCGTAAACGTCGGAAGCCTGAAGGCGGTGAACCACTCTCTCCGGGCCGCGCAACCGGATTTGCGCCCTGGGAATATTCTCCGAGCTGATCTCCAGGTTTTGCGGAATGTTGTGGAACTCGATTGGCACATCGACCGCGACTTCAGCCACAGGATCACGCGCCACCGCCAGCCACAAGCCCACTGCGAGAACGAGCGAAATCAACTTCAGGCCGAGGTTATGAAAAACGTAACGATGCAGGAAGTCACGCATGGCCTAACGATCCGCCCCCTGATTCAAACGGGGTTCGCTCAAACGCGAGTCGCTTAATCGCGAATCCTTCAATGGCAAATCCACGCTGCGAGGCTCTGATCCCTCTTGCGCCTCGCTGCCGTTCGAGATCGGCGTGGGGAGAGTGGACGGAGGCACGTAGCGGCGCAGCAATTCTCCGAGACGGTCGCGCAACTGGTCGACGCTCAGATCACGCTCGATCTTGCCCGAAACTGCCAGGCTTATGCTGCCGGTTTCCTCGGAAACGATCACCGCGATGGCATCAGTTTCTTCGGTCACGCCAATGCCAGCACGATGCCGCGTCCCGAGTTGTGTGGAAAGCACCGGGTTCATGGACAGGGGCAGAAAGCACGCGGCAGCGGCAATGCGGTCGTTCTGCACGATCACTGCGCCATCGTGCAAGGGAGCGCTCGGCCGAAAGATTGTTGCCAGCAGATCGTAGGAAAGCCGCGCATCGAGCGGAACGCCGCTTTCGATATAGGTACGCAACCCAATCTCTCGCTCGATGACAATCAACGCGCCGGTTTGGTTCTGGCAAAACAGATTAGCGGCCAGCACAATATCGTCGTAAGCGTCAGCCTCCGAACCTGTTGTGCGGCTCAGGGTGAGTCCTCGCCCGAGCCGCGCCAAAGCTTGCCGGATCTCCGCTGCAAAAACCACGATCAGCGCGAACACGGTATAAGGAAGCAAGGTGCTGATCAGCCAGTTCAGCGCGGCCAGATTGCCCAGGCGGGACAAATAAAAAGCCAGCCCCAACCCTGTCACTCCCACAACCATCAGGGAGGCGCGCGTGCCCTTGATCAGGGCAAGAAACTCGTAAATGATAATCGCGACCAGCAGAATATCGACGACCGAGATCACCGACAAATGTGGCCACGGTGCTGAGAAATGCGTCACTCACGGCCCCTTTCGAAGTGGTATCCGCTTGGTCCAAAATCTAATTGTAATCCAGGACCCAAATGACAAATGTAGGGAAGCAGACGGAAGGCCAGGATTAGCGCTTGGCCGATACTTCGATCTGCATACCCTCGGCCGCGGCACGCAGCCGAGGATAGTAATTGCGGGCTTCCTTCACCACTTTGTCGATGCAGGCGTCATCATGATCGGGATCATGATGAAATAGGACCAACTCCTTCGCGCCGCTCTCGGTCACTACATTGATGGCTTCGCGCCAATGGCTGTGTCCCCAGCCCCGTTTGCGTTCGTACTCTTCGGGAAGATACTGTGCATCGTAAATCAGCACATCTGCTCCGGCTGCGAGTTTGCGCACGCTTTTGTCGAACAGCGCGTCCCCGGGCTCGTTATCGGTGGCATACACCAGCACACCTTCTTTTGTTTCCAGCCGAAATCCCATGCAGCCCTGAGGATGGTTCAGCCACATGGTCTGCAAGCTTACATCGCCCAGCTGGATACGGCCTTCGTCCAGATCGTAAAAATTCTGGTGAGCCCGCATTTCTGTCAAGCCGACCGGGAAGTACGGCGCGGCCATCTGTTCTTCGAGCACCCGCTTCAAACTGCGAGTCCGGCTCGAACAGTGAAATTGAAAGCGGTTCTCCCGGTTGTCGTAAAGCGGACCAAAGAACGGAATTCCCTGAATGTGGTCCCAATGGAAATGCGAGACGAACACGTGGGCGGAAACCGGGCGGCCGTTGAACTCGTGGCGCAGGGCTTGTCCCAGCACGCGGAAGCCGGTGCCACAATCGAAGATGTAGAGGTTGTCTCCGAGACGCACTTCCACGCAGGAAGTGTTGCCGCCGTAGCGCATATTTTCCGGCTGGGGAGCCGGCGTGGATCCTCGAACTCCCCAGAACTTAATACGCATAAGCCCTCTTGACCGATGTGGCTAAACTGCCATCTTCCGCCGTGCCATCGAATCCGTCAATTCATTCGGTGGTTACAAGGCTTATTCCGACCGAGGCGTTGCCGTGCCCTTATAATGACGCAGTCCAGATTTCAGACTGAAAGGTTCGACCAAGCGGCCTTGCTGCGTCCCGACTACAAAGAGTTTTCGCGACTGGCCCGCGAGTTCACGCTGGTTCCGGTGGTCAAGTCGGTTATGGCAGATCTGCTGACGCCAGTCTCTGCCTTTCTCGCCATTGCCGCGCGCGAGCCTAACGCCTTTTTGCTCGAATCGGTGGAACGCGGTGAGCAAATCGGCCGCTACACGTTTCTGGGTGCTCGGCCGTACTTGCAGGTGCGAGCCCGCGGTGAGGACCTCGTACTGCAGCGCGGAAGGATTCAAGATCAGAGCAAGGGAAGCGTCTTGCCTGCGCTGAAAGAGTTACTTCGGCAACACCGCCCAGCGACGATCGCTGGCCTGCCGCCGTTCACTGCGGGCGCCGTTGGCTACTTCGCCTATGACGCGGTTCGCCAATTGGAGAAAATTGGCGAGCATGCCAAGGACGATCTTGCTTTGCCCGATTGCGTGCTGATGTTCTTCGATCGCCTGTTGGCTTTCGATCACCTGCGCCACCAGATTCATATCATCGCAACCGCGGACGTTTCCCGCGAAAGCCCGCGGCGAGCCTACGACCGTGCCCTCGCCGACATCGCGGTCCTCGAAAAGAAGCTGGCTCGTGGTTTGCGCTCCACACACTGGCAGAACTCTGGTAAGTCACGCAATTCCAAGCTGACAATTCACGCCGGAACCAGTCGTAGCCGCTTTGTGAAGTCCGTGGAGCGTGCCAAAGAGTACATCGCCGCCGGTGACATTTTTCAGGTTGTTCTGTCGCAGCGCCTTGACTTTTCTCCGGGCGTAGCTCCCTTTGATATTTATCGCGCCTTGCGCGCGGTGAATCCTTCGCCCTACATGTATTTCCTTCGCATGGGCGACACTCACGTGCTGGGGTCATCGCCGGAGATGCTGGTGCGCGTCACGGGCAGCAAGCTCGAATACCGTCCGATTGCCGGAACTCATCCGCGTGGCCGTGACGAAGCCGAAGATGCGCGCCTCGCAAAGGAAATGCTCTCCGACGAAAAAGAGCGCGCCGAGCACGTCATGCTGGTCGACCTTGGCCGCAACGATCTGGGGCGGGTGAGCGAGTACGGTTCGGTGAAAGTCCGCGACCTGATGTATGTGGAGCGCTACTCGCACGTCATGCACATCGTCTCCGCGCTCGAAGGCAAATTGCGCGAAGGCCTGGATGCCCTCGATGCCTTTGCCGCCTGCTTTCCCGCGGGAACGCTCAGCGGAGCGCCGAAAGTGCGCGCCATGCAAATTATCGAAGAACTCGAACCCGTGCGTCGAGGCATCTACGGCGGCTCCGTCCTCTATGCGGATTTCGCGGGCAATCTCGATTCCTGCATCGCCATCCGTACCATGCTCATGCGAGGCAATCAGGCCTATTTGCAGGCAGGGGCAGGCATCGTCGCCGATTCCGATCCCGCCAAGGAATTCCAGGAGTGCATGAACAAGGCGCAGGCAGTGCTGAGAGCGGTCGAAGTTGCTCGAATCGGCGGTTAACTCGCGATAAGTCGATCTCCCGAGCGCCGTCATCGTGAGCGATGCGAAGGATTCCCATTGGCATGACGGTTTTCCCGGCGTTTTTGCGCAATGCGTAGTGAAGGCAAAAGCGGGTTTTGGGGAGATTGGTCATGAACAGATCGTTGATTCGCAGAATGCTGCTGGTTTCGCTGCTGGCCTCCGCAGTTCTGGGCGTTGGCTGTGGTAGCAGTCCTGAGGGAAAGTACCGGGACCCCAGCGGCACCATAAACGCGGAATTTAAGGACGGCAAGGCGTACATCGCCCTGGGCGCGTACGCGGTTGACGGCACCTACAAAATTGAGGGCAACAAGATCATCGCAACCGGCGATTTCGGGCTGATGCTTCCGCACACAGTTGTGTTCACCATTAACAAAGATGGAAGCATTGACGGCCCCAGAGACACCATGATTCCGAGACTCGAGAAAGTGAAGTGACGATCCGATTGTCGTCTACCTCCCCGCCCAACGTCGAAAAGCACGACGTTAGGATGGGATGACCTCGGAAAGAGTGGGGGATTAGATTCGCAGAAAATTCGCTATCAGTCTCTTCCCCTCACTCGTTAACACGCTTTCCGGATGGAATTGCACGCCCTCCACGGGAAACCGTTTATGGCGGAAGGCCATAATCACGCGCTGCCCATCCGGTTCGGTGGTGTAGGCGCTGACTTCCAAATCCTTCGGTAGTCCCTTTTCTTGCACGATCAGCGAGTGGTAGCGTGTAGCCGTCATCGGGGAAGGCAGGCCGTTGAAAATGGTTTTGCCGTCGTGTTGCACTTCGCTGGTTTTGCCGTGCATCAGTTTGGGAGCACGCGCGATTTCGCCGCCGAAGGCCGCACCGATCGCCTGATGTCCCAGGCAGACGCCCAGCACGGGAACCTTGCCGGCAAAATGGCGGACCAGTTCTATGCTGATTCCGGCCTCCTGCGGTGTACACGGTCCCGGCGAGAGCAGAATCCGCTCGGGGTGCATCGCTTCCACCTCGGCAACGGTTACCTGATCGTTCCGGCGCACCACCACGTCGGCGCCCAGTTCGCCCAAATACTGGACCAGGTTGTAGGTGAACGAATCGTAGTTGTCGAGGACGAAGACCATGGCTGCCCAGCTATCAGCTTATCCCAATCCGGTTATCCCAATCCCGGTTACCCCAATGCCAGGATGACAGAGTGCGTTGAAAATGGTCCCGCCTCTGGGCTGGCAGGCGCTGCTTTCAAAGTACGGCCTTGACACCGTGAACGCAACACGCCATGCTTTACCAGTTTTACTGGAGGGCTCATGGCCGAGGCCGAACAGGATAACAAGCGGGCAACCCGCCGTTTTGCATTGCGGCTGCCTGTTTCGGTTACATACAGCGAGGGTGGCGTACAGGAAAAAACCGCGCAGACTCGGGATGTAAGCGCGCGCGGCATCTGCTTCTACGTGGACTCGGCAATCGCCGCTGGAGCCAACATTGAATTTACCCTAACGCTTCCTCCCGAAATCACTTTGACTGAAAGCATTCGCGTCCGCTGCAAAGGCAAAGTGGTGCGCGTGGACGAAGGCGGAAACGAAGGCCGAGTTGCGGTCGCCGCTGTTATCGACGAATACGAATTCCTTTCCGAACCCTGAGCTCCTGGATTCGCCCCACAATCAGGCCTACTCATTCTTTTCCAAATTCAGCAGAGGGGCCATCGGCATGAACCATACGTTGTTATTGCCGTTGTCCCAACTTTGCAGACGCGCCAGATCCTGCTTCGCCTGTTCTTTACTGCGGGGAAAATGGACGGGCAGCGTTCGGTCGCTGCTGAAATAAAGTGTGCGCCGATCCGGGCTCAAATGGGATTCGTTCTCGTTGCTCTCACCAGAATCATCGCCTGCATAGTGGACAGGCACGACTGCTCCCCATGCTCCCGCCTTCCTGAAGACGATGTAGAGGTGCTCGTGCGAGGTATCTCCAGTGCGTCGGCCGTCGCTGCTGAACAGCAGGAAAGACTCGTCCGGGGCAATCTCAGGGTCAACGTCGCTGATAACGCCGTCGCTAAAGGGCAGCGGTTCCGCCTTGGCATACGTTCCGTCAGCATATTGCGAGCGGAACAGACGAAACTTCTTATCTTTCTCCATCGCCATAAAATAGACGCTGCCATCGGCGGCAATTGTTGGCTTGAAAATCCGGGTGCAGAAGTTCACGGTCTCGGGCAGTTGGGTCGGTTCACTCCATCCGCTGCTGGTGCGACTCACCCGCCAAAGATGCGCCGCACGAACCGGCGTACCGCTCGCCGGCGCGCTTTGTCCGCTATCTGGGCTCGTCGGACGCACCGAGACGAACACCAGGTAGGATCCGTCGGGCGCAAGGGCCGGCTGCTGGTCGGGCCATTCGCCAGAGAAGGGCGCGATCTCGGGTTCGGACCAGCGGCCCCCAGTTTGGTGCGACTCGAGAATTGTCGACCAGGTAGCTCCACTGCGGGTGAAGAAAATAGTCTTGCCGTCAGGCGTGAATGTCGGCGCTCCATCGTTGGCCGGTCCTGAAACTACTCCAGGTTGGAAGATTTGCGGCGAGGCCGCATGCGCTCGAGGGGAATCTTCTTGTGCCTGCCTCGCTGCAACGAATTCGGCGTGAACCAGAAGGATGATCGGCCCTAAAGACACCAATAGCAGGGACGTTTGCTTCTTACGCATGAACCGCTCCTTTTCATTCCTGAATGGGTACAGCGAGTTTGACGAGACGATTGCGATCTTGGTTTGCATTTCTGCGGCGCCTGGATAGAAAATGCGCAGGCCTAGTTTTTCGGATCCTCGCCAAGCGCAATGCCTTTCACCGCAAGCCCTAAATGGATTCACACCGGGTAGATAGCCCGTCTGGATTGCAGTTCCTGATGACTTTCGTGTTTTCCTGGACACTTCTCTCTAGCGCGGGCCAGTGGTATCGTTGACCTAAGTACCTATTTCTGCGATGAAGTTCCTACCCCGCGTCCGGAGCCTGCTGATTGCGCTTTCACTGCTCACCGGACTGCTGATCGTCATAGGCACAGCCCAGTCGACCCCAAAGTTGCTGGCCACGACGGACGCTCCCGTCGTTCTGCGAAGCTTGCGGGTGTTTCGTGGACCGGCGGGGCCAGTGGTGGAAATCTTGTCGAACCACCCGCTCGTTCCCGCCATAAGCGACCTGGACAATCCGCCGCGGCTGGTCATTGATCTTCCGAACGCCGATGTGCCAAATGCTGTGCTGGCAAGTGCGAATCAGACGAACGGGAGTCCGGCAACAGGCGGCCTGGTCAATGCGAATCTGCCGGATGCGCATCTGTCTGGGAGCAAACAGCGAATCGACTTTCCCAGCGAAGATATTCGCCGAGTGCGAGTCAGCCAATACCGAAACGCTCCTCCAGTTGCCCGCGTGGTTGTCGATCTGGTTAAGCCCCTCGGACACACCTGGGATGCGGCCGGCAATCGCTTAACGGTTCGCTTGCACGCCTCAGATGAAGTGACGGCTAAGCCGCTTTCCGTCCCCGCGTTTACCCAGGGTATTGAGCCGGTCGCGGTTCCGCTTGGTCCCGGTTCCTCGGGTACGCTTATCACGGTCGGTAACCGCGCTGCGCCGGGATCATCGGTGACTGCGGGTTCTGACACGTCGGTTTTGCGTTTACAACGCGGAGGCGAAGTGCTGGTTTGTCCGCAGACGACGGTGTCGGTCACGTCTTCGCAAAATGGTCATGCCCTGATGCTGGGGATGAGCACGGGAGCGCTTGAAGCGCACTACAATCTGGACGCATCTGCGGATTCGATTCTGACGCCCGACTTCCGCATCCTGCTGGCTGGTCCGGGTGAATTTCATTACGCGGTGAGCGCCGATTCGCGCGGCAACACCTGCGTCCGCGCCTTGCCCGGGAATACTGCCTCTGTGATCGTTTCCGAACTTCTGGGAGAAGGAAATTATCAGGTCAAGCCTACGGAGCAAGTTGTGTTTCACTCCGGCCGATTGAACCTTGCGGATACCGCCGTCCCGGCCAGTTGCGGCTGCCCGCCGCCTTCGATCCCGGTCATGCGGGCCTCTGCCGCGTCCCCGATGGTTTCCGTGACCACGCCATCGTCTTCGTCCGTGCGCCTGGCGCAGGCCGGCGACCAAGTGAACCCGGCGAAGCCTCCTGTTTCCGGCGTGCCATCGTTGCCCGGCGAAGCCGCTGCGCTTCCGCCGGAAACCACCGCTCTGCCGCCTTTGAAGCCGAGCGACGTCCACGTGCAGGTGGACGCGCCGTTCGTCTTTCGCGCCAGCGATCTGCCCCCCGCCAAGGCCGCTCCGATTCGCGAGGCGGAGGTTTTGCAGGTGCCTGATCTGCCCCGTCCGGCGACCTTCGAGTCCGAGGTTCTACCTCCACCTCAAGCCCAGGTCAGGCCAGCACGCCACGGCGTTTTCGCCAAGATCAAAGGCTTCTTCGCGGCCATGTTCAGCTAGACATCCTTGCTCACGGCTCGCTTCTTCCATGGACGTCACGACAGTCACAGTGGGCGGCGCCAGCCGAACAGTTCTTACCGTCGCTTCATGGCTGCTGCCAGCGGCGCAACCCGGTCGCGCAATTCGTCGGCGAGTTCCTGGCCACGTTCCAGAGCGTCCTCGGCAACTTCTTTTGCGTCATCTTTCCAATCGTCCAAGGTTTCGCGGGCATCGTCGTACTTGCGTTTTAGTTCTTTGCGCATTTGCTTGCCTGCTTTTGGCGCAAACAAAAGTCCAATCAATGTGCCTGCCCCTAATCCGATTAGCAGGAAAGTGACCGCTGTCCCGGCTGTGCTTCCTTCTGAAGGCTCGTATTTTCCAACACGCATAATTGCTCCTCTCGAGTACTCAAGACTCGCAGCTTGGATTCGCCAAACACTATTCTAGCTGCCTGGGCGTGCGGATAACCGGATATTCGTAACTCTTAATCTGCCTGCGATTTCCCATATTTGGTCAAGTCCTATAAAATAAGCACTTTGAGCCTTGTGTCTGGCGGAAAATGTGGACTACCCGCGTCCGCCGGCAACCCGCAATTAAAGGAGATTCATTCAGTAATGTCTATTCCCGCCACCCAGCTTCGTCCCGGCATGATCATTAAACACAACAATGATCTGCACTCGGTTTTCAGTGTTGAGCACCGCACGCCCGGTAATTTACGCGCCTTCATCCAGGCGAAACTTCGCAATCTGCGGACCGGCGCCATGTTCGAACACCGCTTTCGCTCGCCTGATCCCATTGAGAAAATCACGGTCGATGAGCAGGAGATGGAGTATCTGTACGCCGACGGCGACAGCTACTACTTCATGGACACGACGAATTTCGAGCAGACCCACTTGACTCGGGACATTCTCGGCGACGCAGTGGACTACCTCATCCCCAACTTGCAGATCAAAGTAGAATTCTTCGACGGCAAGGCGGTCGGAATCGAACTGCCGCAGACCGTCGAATTGACCGTGATCGAGACTGAACCGGGACTCAAGAGCGCGACCGCCTCCAGCGTGACCAAAGCAGCCAAGACAGAGACCGGGCTCGTCGTACAGGTACCGCCCTTCATCAATGAAGGTGAGAAAATCCGCGTGGACACTGCCGAGGGCGTTTATCTGTCGCGGGCGTAGTTTGCGGTTCACCGGGTAAGCACCCTATGATGTGAGGCGCTCCGCTAGGGGGGATCGATGGCTTCTGCAACCGTTCGTGGCATCGCCTTCACGTCGCCAATCCGCGGCATGTTTCTTGGCCTCGTTCTTACTGTCATGTGCCTGTCTGCAGGTGCGCAGCAGAACACGACCCCGAAAATAATCGCGGTGCGTGCATCCCGCATGCTGGATGTGAACAACGGCAGCATCGTTCGGGATGCCGTGATTCTCATTCAAGACGACAAGATCACGAGCGTCGGACCTTCCCTCAAAATTCCAGCTGGAGCGGAAGTCGTGGATCTTGGCAATGCCACTGTTCTTCCCGGGCTCATTGACTGCCACACTCATCTGATGGCGCGCATGTCCGACGACGACCCGCAGGGCTATGGGTTGAGCTTGCTGACTAAGTCGCAGGCGTTTCGCGCGCTCGAAGGAGCCGCGGACGCCCGCATCACTTTGCGGGCCGGCTTTACCGCGGTGCGCGATGTCGAAAGCGAAGGATCGGGGTATGCCGACGTCGCCTTGCGGGATGCCATCAACCAGGGCTTGGTAGAAGGTCCTCGCATGGAGGTCGCGACTCGTGGGATTGCCGCGGTCGGCCGGTACTTTCCCTTCGATATCTCTCCCGACCTTACGGATTTTCCGACCGGCGCACAAATGATCAGCGGACCTGAGGAGGCGCGCCGAGTCGCTCGCGAGCAAATCGGACATGGAGCGAACCTGCTCAAGGTCTATGCCGATTGGAGTG
The DNA here is from genome assembly GCA_035604895.1 of Terriglobales bacterium. Taxonomy (GTDB): domain Bacteria; phylum Acidobacteriota; class Terriglobia; order Terriglobales; family Acidobacteriaceae; genus JABDBE01. Next base: position 24,850 of record DATNHO010000089.1, read on the forward strand.
TTCCGACGCTGACCATTGAGGAGATTAAACCCATCGTCGAGGAGGCCCACAAGGCCAAAATAAAAGTGGCTGCGCATGCCGATAGCCCGGACGGCATTCGTAACGCCCTGACCGCCGGTGTGGACTCGATCGAGCACGGCCACCAAGCCGACCGCGCTTCTTTCGAATTAATGAAACAGAAGAATGCTTTCTGGGTGCCGACCATAGGCTACTACTTCTATGCTGTAGACACGGCAAAGACTCCGCAGCCGCACAAATACATGCAGGAGACTCTGGAGCGCACGCGGCAGAATATCTCAACCGCCCGGGAACTAGGTGTGAAAATCGCAAATGGTTTCGACCCTTCAAGCGCGGAGGCACACGGTAAGAACTCGCACGAAATCATTGC
>DATNHO010000090.1:0-9205 GCA_035604895.1 Terriglobales bacterium
ACACCAACGACCGTGCAGATCAAACGAACGAATCAAAGCAACACCAATGTGATTCCCTTGTTGCCGCGACCCACATCGCTGTCCACTACCAACTCTGGAACTTTCGCAAACAACACTTTGCTGCGCTCGTCGAAGCTGGACCAACTCTCTCCATTGACGAATGCAACAATGTCGCCTTTTTCTTTTCGCTGGCGCAAGAAGCCGCGAATCGCGAACCGCAACACGCCGCCGGGGCCTGTCGAGCCGTAGCCATGAATCACTTTCAGCACTGCGACGCCGTCTTTTCGCGCACGCGCCAGCGCCGCCTCGAGCTTTTGGTAAGCCTGATCGCGATTAGGAAATCCCTCTTCAAGATTGACCACTCGCACTCGTCCAGACATAAAGCCTTTCGCTGCTAAAGATGCGCAGATGATCTTCGTACACTTTACCGCCGACGTGGAACCGGCGAAATAATCCCACGGGTGACTTAACGCCCTGTCGAATCAGCGTAACGTCAATGACACGAAAGTAACCTACACAAAATCGCGCCGCCGTTAGATGATGTCCCTTCCGGCGATCCCGTCACGGAAAGACGAACATGCCACAGAAGTTAATGGACGTTCTTATGTTAGGCCGCTGCTCCCACGAGTTTTCCTGGCCACGGCGGGCTGCCGATGGCAAGTTCTACCAGGTTTGTCTCCTCTGCGCCGTCGAATACAGCTATGACTGGACGACCATGCGGCGAACCCAGCGCGTCGAGCGCATTCCCTCTGAGAGCGACACCGAGGGCACCACGATCCGTCGCGGCCGTACTCGTACGCGGAAGCCTACCTGGGTTCCTCGCGCCCGCCGGCTGAAGCTCGACACGCCCGTGCGCTACCGGGTGAAGAACCTTGGGAGTTGGTATGAAGGCACGATTGCCAACCTCAGCCAGTCTGGCGTGCTTTTGCAGGGTCCGCAGCGTTTTCCCGACAACACCTTGGTAGAGATGGTTTTCGAAATGCCGGAGGAGATTTCCGGCCAGAAAAACAGCACCGTGCTCTGCCAGGGACGCATTACTCGAACCAAAGACCTGAAAGAAAAGACGGAGAACTCGGGACTCGCGGCCAGCATCCTGGATTACAAATTCCTGCACCAGAGTTAATTGGCTTTGCGGAAGATCTCGGGCATACCCGCTCCTGTTTTCCGCAGGATAAAATTCTTTCCTCCTGCGGCTTTGCCAGCTCTGATGACGGAGGAGCTTCCAGTAACATTTTTCGGCAAGAATCAGCCTGTTTGTGCATCTAAACTATGCATATCCGATTTACATCACCAGGAGTGATCTATGAAGGCGAGGTTTTCTCACTACCTCAGCGCGGTCGTTCTTCTCACCGTGTTGGTTGCGGCTGTCGGTTGCTCCAAGGCTCCGACCGATGCGCAGATTGCCAGTGACATCCAGAACAAACTGAACACCGATTCCGGACTACAAGGCAAGCAACTCGTGGTGCAGGCCGACAAGGGAAGTGTGACGCTTTCCGGCCAGGTGGACAATGATGCTCAACGCGACGCGGCCGCTCGCTATGCGTCCAGCGAACCGGGCGTGAAGCAGATCGTAAACAACTTGCAAGTCGCGCCACCGCCGGTAGCGACCCAGGCGCCGCCACCGCCCCCACCCACCCCAGCGCCAGCCGCGAAACATCGGCGAAAGAAACCGAAAGAAGAGCCTGATTCCACGACTGCTCCAGCCCAAGTAGCTCAAGCGGCACCGCCGCCTCCGCCAGCGCCAGTCGCTCCACCCCCACCTCCGCCTCCGCCACCGCCGCCACAGAAAGTCACGATCCCTTCGGGCACAACTTTCGCCGTACGGTTGGTGGACGCGATTGATTCAGAAACCGCGACTCAGGGCCAGACTTTCCATGCGACGTTGAATTCACCGTTCGCCGTGGACGGAGCCACCGCCATTCCCACCGGCTACAGTGTGGAAGGCCATGTCGTGACCGTCCAGAGCGCCGGCAAATTCGCCGGACAATCTTTGCTCGTGCTTCAACTGGATCGAATTTCAGCCTCTGGAAGCACCTACAACATCCAGACAGACCAATATAAGAAACAGGGTAGCTCGCGGGGCAAGAACACCGCCGAGAAGGTTGGCGGCGGCGCTGGCATCGGAGCCATCATCGGCGCCCTTGCCGGTGGCGGCAAAGGCGCGGCCATTGGAGCGGTTGCAGGCGGCGGTTTGGGCGCAGGCGCGCAAGCCGTTACCCATGGTCAGCAAATCAAGCTGGCTTCGGAAACCGTTCTGAATTTCACACTGCAAGCACCGTTAACCGTGATTCCGGCCACGCAAGGGCCTGATGCGGGACGTCCGACGTTGAACACGCCATCTCCGCAACAATAGCTCATGCGTGCGAACAAGATCAGGAGCGCGGAGATTCTTCGCGCTCCTGATGTTTCCTTGTTACTCTTAGACGTTGCACGAATTGCGCGACCGCGTCCCATCCTGCTAAATTGATGCCCTAACGGATGCGTTAGTTTTTCGGACGGTCGAGGTTCGCGCTCTCCATTCCGTCTTGGTGTTGTCTTCTGTTATCTCATGCTCCCGATCGACATTTCGAGGTCTAGCGCTGGGAAATGGCGACATTGGACGCTCCGCTACGCGGCTGCGCTCGTCGTAACCGGCATCGCGCTGTGCATCTGGTTTATGTGGCCGGTTATGCGCCAGGATCCATTCGTGATCTTTATCACAGCGGTCATTGTGAGCGCGCGTTTTCTCGGCTTCGGACCGGCGTTACTTTGCACTACCGCATCCGGGCTCGCGATCGACTATTTCGCTCTTGAGCCACGCTTCAGCTTTTCGCTCTCTGCCAACGACTACGGACGGCTGCTGGTTTTTGTTGCGGTCTCGATTCTCACCGCCGGCCTTGCCCGGCAGCGCTCGCGGGCTGAGACCCGGGCCGCGCAATCGCAGCGACGCATGGCGGCCATGGTCGAATCCTCTGCCGACGCCATCATCACCGGCGATTTAAATGGAATCATCACCAGTTGGAATGGAGGCGCGGAACGGCTTTACGGATATTCGGCCGCGGAGGCCATCGGCATGTCAGTCGATTTGCTTGGACCGCCGGAGCGTCCGGACGAAGTCCCCGGAATCACAAGAAAGGTGATGAGCGGCGAACCCATCCAGCACCACACCACCGAACGCATTCGCAAGGACGGCGCGCGGATCGCGGTGGACATCTCGCTGTCGCCGATTCGCGATCAACGCGGAGAAGTAATCGGCGCATCCAGCATCGCGCACGACATTACTGCGCAGCGGCGTTCCGAAGAAGCCCTGCGCCGCAACGAAAAGCTGGCCACTGCCGGACGCCTCGCCGCCGCCGTCGCGCACGAAATCAATAACCCTTTGGAAGCCGTCACCAACCTGATCTATCTCGCCCGCCATCGTCCGCAGAACCAGGATCAATATCTGAAGATGGCGGAGAGAGAAGTACTGCGCACCGCTGCCATCGCCCAACAGATGCTGGGGTTTGTGCGCGAGAGTTCCTCGCCTTCGCCGCTGAATGTTGCGTCTACACTCGACGATGTTCTGCAACTCTACCTGCGTCCGCTAAACGAAAAGCACATCCGGGTCGCCAAGAGCTATGACCCCGCCGCCGAAATCCGCGGCTTCGCCGGCGAACTTCGCCAACTCTTCTCCAACCTCATCATCAACGCCCTCGATGCCCTCAACGATGGCGGCCGACTGACTCTCCACGTGGCTCGCTGTCGCGAGTGGTCCAATGACAATGACCGCGGAACTGAAGCGCGCCGGACCGGAGTACGCGTGACCATCGCCGACAGCGGCAGCGGCATTCAACAGAGCGACCTGACGCGCATCTTCGAGCCCTTCTATTCCACCAAGGGCGATTCGGGCACAGGCTTGGGCCTCTGGCTCTCGCACGGCATCGTGCAAAAGCACGAAGGATCAATCCGCGTCCGCAGTCGCACCACGGAAGGCTCCAGCGGCACGGTTTTTTCTGTGTTCCTCCCCGACATGGCGGGAAGGCGTCTGCAGCCTTCCGAAGCAAATGTCTTGCCGAAAAACATACAGCAGGAGCCCGACGGTATCGCTTCCTGATTCTCGGGACCTGCGGTGACTTACCAAGTCAACGCTTCCCCGGAGTTTTTCCCGGTGGATTCCGGCACGGGAGATGAGTGGCCCACCCTAAACTCTCGGCTGAATCAAAATCCCCCCGTCTTAGCTCACAACGCGGCTCACAATATGGCTCACAACTTGGCACACCGGCCATGGCTCGGACCCGTCGCAATATTCCCGGTTGCATCAAGTCTCCGCCGGGCGCCATGAGATGCCAGGCCTCGCGATAGGCTTCGAAGCGACCGCCGCCTTGCCTGCATCCTGAAGGGTAGAAACACAGCGAGGTTGAGCCTGTAACGTATCTCACGGGGATTACGTACCAAATGTCCAGTAGGGCGAGATAAACCACGACGAAGTCGATTTCCCTGCTCTTGTAGGATTTCATATTGACTCCGTGGCCATGGCTGACTGAGGTCTGGTAGAGGCGACCGTGGACTTGCCAAATGGTCTTCACCTGCACGCGCCACAAGCGCTCGCCCGAGTCGACGATGAAGTCATAGCGCTCGTTGTCTCCGTGGGGTTTAGCGACGCCGAAGCCGAGGGTCGCTGCCTTGTGTAGGAAGGCGAGTTCTCCCAATTCACCTCTTGCTTTAGAGTTCAGCGGCCCGCGGACCGGGGGTGCGACTTGCCTCGGCTGTTTGCGTGGTGTCGTTGCTGCTTTTTTCAATTTGGACTCCAATAAAAAAGACGCGAGCCGGATTTCCGGTCGCGCCCGTTTGTTTCGAGAATTAATCTCTATTTCAAGAATAGCAAATTCGAGGGGGCAACTATGACATGGTTTCGATATTTATATTTCGAGCCGAATCAGCGGTTTAGGGGAAAATTGACAGCTTTGGGGGCTTGACAAGATTTGGGCTGAAAGGCGTTTTTCGGGTTTGTTGTGAGGTTGATGGGTACTTGGGGCAGGATTCAGAATCTAAAGGATCAAGGCACCTCGGTGACGTGGCACCGACCAGTCTTGCCGAGTAAGCTACACTATATGAGCAACAAGGACATTGCTGTCAAGAAAGGTTCTGGAGTGGCAACGTCGGCTGAGAAACCGAAATCTGCGATGGCGGCTCTGACGGAGAGCCTCGAGAGCCTAGTTGAATCCCAGCGCAAGAAGCTCGGCAAAGAAGAGTTCCAGAAGGCCGAACAAAATTTCGAACGGATTGTCAGTAAAGCCCGCGCTTCTCGCGCACGGCGGCGCGAAACCGCATAACCCACTCTTGCAGTTCCTCCTTTGTGATATCCGGCTTGTACCCCTTCACCGCGGATACAAAGTCATCCTCGCCGAGATTCTCGACGATAAGTTCTAGTTTGTCAGCGAACTCCCTCCGGCGCCTTTCTGCCTCGCGCTGCTCGTCGGTTTTGGGAGGTTTTGGGGGCTTTGTCATCGGCTTCTGTTTTCGGGCCATGCCAAGGGGCCAACCCACCGCATGCCTCAGGCGTGTGGTTTTCGGATCTCGGCGACGGCCTCCTTGACCAACCTAACGATGTGGATAAAGACAATGAGTGCTACAACGACCAAGCCGCCGAACTTGATCACCTGCCACTGAAAAACGTCCAAATCCCAACGCATCATCGTCACCCACCTGTCGCGGCCCACTCTTCTATTTCGTCGCCGTCTCGCCGCATCACGAGCGTCGCTCCCTTTTCATTTCAAACCAAGGTCAATCGCTTCTCAGGTATTTTTCAGGCAGCGTTAGCTCGAACATTTTTTCCTTCGCGTTCCAAGTTGCCAGTAGCGTCTCGCGACGTGGCGCTCTCCATCCGATGTGAGCCATGAATGCCTTCGCTCGGAGGCTGCCAGAGTGCTTGCCTGGGGACACAGAGACCGAGTACGCGTTCTTATCTCCCTTGTGGGTCGCTTTCACCGCCATTCCGCGATTGGATTTATCCCAGAGCAGCAGTACTGATTTCACTCCGGCGTCAATCAAGAGTCTGGTCGCTGCCGCGTTGATGACCATCCTGCCGTCCGCAGTAATCGACAAGGCAGGCACTTCAACCCTTACCCCGGTCCTCTTAAAGACCTCGTATGCCATGTTGTCTGTTACTATAGCGCGAACGAGACCACTTGCGAAACACCGAAGTGGGCTTAAAGGTGAGCACTAGGCCTACACTCTATGAAGGCGGGATGGGCGATATGGCCTTTCGCGTTCTTGGTGAAGGCCGGGGTTGCGGAAACTATCATCGTCGCTCAGGACGGACTGTATTTCTCTCCTCCCACCCTTCGCACAAGACACGAAAGAGTGGGGCCATCAGCCGCGCCGGACAGCCCGTAGTTCTGAACTGGACCGCCACGGGCGCTTCCTATTTCATCGTTTCCCCGCAAGTGGGCGCCATCCGCGGCAATACCGTGACTGTCTATCCCGAGGTCACCACTACCTACACGTTGTACGCGACGAATGAGTACCACCGCTCGACCAGGAAGGTGACGGTCACCATCCAATAGTTGACAAGTGTTACGCTACAGGCTACGCTGGCCATGAGTGAGAATACAGAACTTCGCTCACAAGGGGCTGAAGAGGCTCTACGCGGAAGACATCGCCAAAGGCGTTCCTCTCGACACTGCAGATAAGCTGCGCAAGATGCTCGCTTTTCTCGACGATATGCGGGATCCTGAAGAATTGCGTTCACTTCCCGCATGGAAGGTGCATACGCTAACCGGCGACCGCAAGGGCACCTGGAGTCTCAGCGTCACCCGCACCCGCCGTTTGACATTTGCGATCGACACTGCGGAGGGCGAAATCTGCGACGTGGATTTGGAAGACTACCACTAAACTGTTTTGCAAAATGACAAGGAGAACGCGCCATGCCGTTAAAGAACCCTCCCCATCCCGGAAATTTTATTCGGACGGAGATCATCCAACCTGCGGGCCTGTCGGTAACCGCAGCGGCGGCGGCGCTTCGGGTTTCGCGGCCTGCGCTATCCAGCTTGCTGAATGGCAAGGCGGACCTCTCGGGCGATATGGCGCTCCGCATCGAGAAAGCTTTTGGAGTGAAAATGGACACGCTTATGCGGATGCAGGCCTCTTACGACATCGCCCAGACCCGCAAGCGTGAGAAGCAGATCCACGTGCGCAGGATTCCGCAGCTAGCCGACATCCGCGTTTGAAGAGCCCTTCGTGAGTCACGTCGTCCACTCGACATTCGAATTTCCACTTACGCTATGCGAGGACGTTCAGGCTGCCGCTGCTTCCGTAGACGCTTGCTAACAGGGAATTTGTGGAGTCCGAGGCGCTGGAAGCGCTGCTTGAATTCAGCGTGCTGAGTACTGCTTGAACCAGCTGGAGTGATTGGGACGCGGCGTTGGTTTCATTGGTCTGCGCTGGCGAGGCAGAAGTCTTCAGGTCGCTTTGCAGGGTCGCAAAGGCAGATTGAGCAGTGGATAGATCGCCGGCCGTGAGGGCGGTCCCGAGCGCGGTCAGGTCGGTGGAGAGCTGAGAACTGCTCGCCAAAGTGCTTCCGCCAGCAGTCGCGGAGTTCTGGTAGAGCGTCTGCAGGGTCTGAAATGCCGACTGGGCTCCGTTCAGATCGCCCGACCCCAGGCTGTTTTGCAGAGTCTGCAATGCTTGTTTCAGCTGAGTAGAATTGCTGGCCTGAAGAACATACTGGCTGAGTCCTGCTGCCGAAATCGAAGAAACTGACATAGTTCCACCTCCGGGCGGCACCTGCCGCTTCCGCCTGTTTCTTTTATCGGCATCTTCGCGCCAAACTTTAGGACGTACGTGCCTGCCAGCCATTGTCCAACCGTGCACGACCTTTAGTACCCGCGTCCTACCCCCCGAGCCGCCGTATAATCGAGGCGAAACCAGCATAAATCTGGCAAGGGGTGGTCAAAGCACACGTTGGACCCGGCATTCGCATTGGCGATTTTCGCGTTGGGGCTGGCATTCGGCAGCTTCCTGAACGTGTGTATCTATCGCCTGCCAAGGGATTTGTCGGTGATTCATCCTGGCTCCACTTGCCCCAAGTGTGAGAAGCCCATTCGCCTCTATGACAATGTCCCCATCCTGAGCTGGCTGATTCTGGGGGGGCGCTGCCGCGACTGCAAAACTCCGATCTCGCCGCGGTACCTCGTCGTTGAACTAATCACGGCCGTGTTGTTTCTTGCCTGCTATGCATATTTCGGCTTTACCCTGGCCGCGCTGAAATACTGCACCTTCGGATTCCTGCTTGTGGGTTTGATCTTCACCGACGCCGAGACTCAGCTCTTGCCCGACAAGCTGACGCTCCCGGGAATTGTTCTGGGATTCCTGTTCAGCCTCGTAGTTCCGGTCAACGATCTCCTGTCGAAAATGCTATTCGGCCTGGTCTATCAGCCTGCGGCGGGCGCTTCCAGCCCCTGGCTTTCGCTGCTGCAAGCGCTGATGGGAGCCGCGGTCGGAGCGTCGTTCATTTACGGCGCAGGAGCGATTTATCTGCGCGCGCGCGGCGTCGAAGGCATGGGCTTTGGCGACGTTAAGTTGATGGCGATGGTGGGCGCGTTCCTCGGAATCCGACTCACGATTTTCACCCTGTTCAGCGCGTCGGTTTTGGGATCTCTGGCTGGGCTGTGGACGGTACTCGTCGTGTGGATCAAGCGCACGCGGAGACGCATGGTCCGGCATCATGAACCGGCGCGCCTGGCCCGGCGTCATGGCTGGGAATCAGCCAGCATTGCACTGCGGCGTTTTCCCATGCCCTTCGGTGTGTTTCTCGGCAGTATGGCCATGGTTGCTTCATTCTTTGGCGACCAGTTTTTTCGCTGGTACTGGAGGTTGCTGTGAAACTGCTCAGCAACCCTGCCGTGGTTCGCATGGCAATTGTGCTGTTTGCCACGGGCTTTGCTTTTTGGTTGGCGACTTTTCTCTTGCGGCGCATGCGGCGGATACTCACCGAGGAGTCGTTCATGGTTGACTCCGCCCCCGAGCCTGAACAGTTTCCCATGCACACCTACAACGCCGTGATTCAGCAGCTAAAGCAGCAGAAGCATGAATTGCTGAGCCTGCAACTGGTGGAGCGGCGCAGGGCGAAGACCTCGGAAAACATCAGTGCGGCTGTGCTGTCGAACCTCTCGAGCGGAGTGCTATTCCTGACCACGAACGGTTTGGTCCGCACTGCCAACGCCGCGGCCAAGAACATTCTTGGATT
>DATNHO010000091.1:0-13648 GCA_035604895.1 Terriglobales bacterium
GTAAGCGGTCGGGTCAGCCTTCACTTGACGGCTAAGAATGAGCAGGTACTGAATCTCCGAGGGTGAGAAATCTCGAATCGAGAGAAAATCTTTGCCATTCATTTTTCGGCTCCTGCCAGTTCTGGCTCGTGCTCGTGGGTAAACTTGGCAAGCATTTCGGCCAGCCCGGGCTTGGTGAGTTCTTCGACTTCATAGGTGACTCGTAGGTTCGGCTTGTCGATTTTGACCACGCGAGCGAGGTCAATAGGAGTTGCGATTAAGACCAGATCGCATGGCGTACGGCGTATGGTTTCCTCCAGTTCGTGTCGCTGCATCGCGCTGTAGCCCATGGCGGGTAAAAGGTTCGTCAGATGCGGATAACGCTCGTAGGTGCTCCGGATGGATCCCACGGCATAAGGCCGCGGGTCCACCAGTTCTGCTGCACGACATTGCCGTGCCGCAACCACACCTGCGCCATAGGGCATTTCTCCATGAGTGAGTGTGGGACCGTCCTCCACCACAAGTACCCGCTGTCCCTTCACAAAATACGGCTCGGCAATGGTGACTCGGCAGGCCATTTCGAAGACCACTGCTTTAGGGTTGTGCAGCTTTATGTTTTGCCGAACCGTTTCAATGTCACGCTGCTCGGCGGTATCTACCTTGTTAATGACGATCACATCTGCGCGCCGCAGGTTAACTTCACCGGGGAAGTAAGCCAGTTCATGCCCCGGACGGTGCGGGTCGACGACAACAATTTCCAGGTCGGACACATAGAACGAAGTGTCGTTGTTGCCTCCATCCCACAAAATCACATCTGCTTCTTTCTCTGCTTGGCGAAGAATCTTTTCGTAATCCACGCCCGCGTACACCACGGTCCCTTTGCTGATATGCGGTTCATACTCTTCGCGTTCCTCGATGGTGCATTGCTGAAGGTCGAGATCTTCCATAGTGGCGAAGCGTTGGACCGCCTGCGACGCCAGATCTCCGTAAGGCATGGGATGTCGAATCACCACCGGTTTTCGACCCTGCCGACGCAGCTCTGCTGCGACCAGACGCGAGACCGGACTCTTGCCGCATCCAGTTCGCACCGCACACACGGAAATCACAGGGACCGACGACTTGATCTGTGTGTGCTCGGTCCCGGGAAGCCGGAAATCGACGTCCGCCGCCACCGCCCGGGAAGCGAGATGCATCAGGTTCTGGTGGGAAATATCGCTGTAGGAGAACACGACTTCATCGATCTCGTATTCGGCGATCATCTTTTCCAGATCTTTCTCTTCGAAGATAGGAATGCCCGCTGGATACAGTTCTCCGGCCAGTTCCGGAGGGTAACGACGACCGGCAATGTCAGGAATCTGAGTGGCTGTGAATGCGACTACGTGATACTTGGAATTATTTCGAAATAAGACGTTAAAGTTATGGAAGTCCCTGCCTGCGGCGCCAAGAATCAGAATTCTCTTCATATACATTCCTCCAGCGGTGATGGTTACGTTCCATCTTCTCGCTTGCCGGCCGTGGCGGCAGTACCACTCATCACCGCTGAGGGTGAGTTTTGGCACAAACGGACGGACTCTCGAAGCTTGGAAACCGGGGATTCAAGATTACGGAACGCTGTGGACTTTTCGGAATAGTGGAAGAAGGCTACGCTCTGATGGGTTAATCCCCACCCCAGGACTTCCTTCTGAATCCAGCGGCCTACGAAACTGTCGGGCCCGGCCGTTCGCCGTCGAGCGACGGCTGAGCGAGTGTCCTCACTCTTGCCATGGCCGGGCCCATTTTGCGGTATTCAGTTTTTGATTCCTCCTGCGCTATTACTAAACCCTTTTGACCGTGTTTGTCGGTGAGCTTTATCACGGATGAGCGTTCTGCCAAGCATGTTGCCAATCCCGACTAATCCGGAGTCCAGCCTAGAAAGTCTTCGTGTCCCTGGAAGATCTTTGCCAGCAGATCTCGGAACGGGTTCTTCGGGGCTACCCGCTTCGGCTCACATGCCTGCAAAGGGTTTTTCTCGACCGGAGGCTCTAATTGCGGAGCTACGCAATGGGCTGCCATAAGATTTCTCCTTTCGATTGACTTTATGAGGAATCCGAGATCGCTCCGCTCGTCCGGCGGGCCACGGGAGGCGAGCGAAGCACCTCAAGACCAAGCTACCTCTTTTGCCTATTCCTGCCAGTGGCCATCGTCACGGTTCGATGTGACAAGAGAGCAAAGCCCGGCGCTGATCAAAGGGCCCAACAAGACTGTTCTTTGCAAGGTATTTACTGCGGTGTCAAGAGGCTAGCGGGAATGTCTAAATTGACGGTTGTAGACGCTGTGTCTTCCAGTTCGACCACTTCGTGGGTTTGTGCGGGCGCGTTCCCGAGTCAGTGTTATCGCGTCCGGGGATGTACCGCAACGCCGAGGCCGGATGGAATCAGCCCAACCTCGGACCCGCGACGCAGCGGTTCCCATTGCCAGTAAGTCAGCGATCGCCATAACCACTCCAGCGGCCCAAATAAAAAGTAGCGCAACCAGATTGGAGAAACTGCCAACTGCACCGCCCAAATCACAAGGACGATGGCGAACTGCTCCACCCGCGGCACTTTGCCGAATAAACCAAGGCCGTGGCCGTAGAACATAGTAGTGCAAATCACTGTGTGCATAATGTAGTTTGTGAATGCCATCCGGCCCACAGCAGCCAGTCGCCGGGTTAGGGGAAGCAACGCAGCCGCCTTGGACGCAAGCATCATTGTGCCAACCCATCCCAGACTGACCAACAGGCTTGCCCAATAGTTGAATTGCATGCCGTAGAAGAATGAGTAGCGGAAGTCCCATCCTGCCCCGAAATCGCGGTATGTCCCATAAAGTGTGACCGGAATGCCGACCAGCAAACCAACTGCGATCATCTTCCAGTAGAGTGATGCTCGCCGCCTGGCGCTGAAAACGTCCAGCTTGAAAAGCGCCATGCCAATCAGCATCAGCCCCGCTGCCCGCCAGAATGTGAACGCCACGAAGAAAATCGTTTCCATTTGCAATGAGTCCGGAACGCGAAAGCTCATTTGCGCTGTCCAAGTGCCTCGGTAGGCCTGAATCTCCTTGGTGGCCATTGCCGGTGTGGGCATCCACAACTGTTCGCGCGCTTCTTGCACTTGCGCCGGCGACCAATGCTTCGACCACAGTTCGTAAGCCGTCATCGAGGCAGACGCCACGGCGATGGTCAGAACTCCCAACACCAGCAATGTACGTGGACGGAACTTGCGGCAAAGGTAAACCAGCAATCCGCACATGCCGTAGGTGAACAAAATATCTCCACTCCACAGCAGGTAAGCATGGGCCACGCCAAACAGAATCAGCCAGCCCATGCGCCGGTAATGCAGTGCGGCAGATGGCTTGCCCGTAGCCTCGACGCGGCTGGTCATCAGGAGAATTCCCGCGCCGAACAACATGGAGAAGATCGTCATGAACTTCTCGTCCGCCAGGACATGGCTAAGCAACCAGACCCAGAAGTTCGCCCCATGCAGATCGCCGTAGGCGGTTGGGTTCCAATAGGCGGCGCTGATCATGGAGAAATACTGGATATTCATGGGAAGAATGCCCAGCAGCGCGAAACCGCGCAGCACGTCAATGCTGACAATGCGTTCTTTGTCAGTCACCGGCTGCGGACTTGGCTTGGCCTGTTCTCGGCCAGGCTGTGGCAAAGAATCTTTCAACATGGCTGTTTCGTTCATAGGGTTCACCTATTGGGGGTCCTTGGTAGCATCGCTTGCGCCCGCATTCGGAGCGTGAATCTGCTGGAAAACATCGGTGGAGGCTTTGAGATAGTCGCTGAACTCATCCACCTCTCGGACACGGAATCCCGCGATGAGTTGGCGTCCTTGCGCCACAAACTCCTGATGGCTGGGTAGCCAAATCTCATCATGCACCCTTTGCTGCTCGATGAAACCTTGAAAGCCCTTGATGCTGCCGAGGAAACCCATGCCCAGGCTCAACGACGATACGCTGGCGAACTCCATGCGAGCAATTTCCGCGTCCTCCATGCTGACCCACATAGTCCCCTTCATGTCACCGGCGACTTTGCCCGCGAGGTCCCCCTGGTGTCGCGCTGGTGATTTCGGTTCAAAGGCGTACACGATCATGCGCTTTCCATGAGTGTCGTCCCAGCGCAGAGGTGTGAATCGAGACTTCAGAATGATGTCGGAAAACAGGATATCGTTCTTGGGATGAACTTCGCCGGGTTTCTGGGCCTTCTGTTCATACTGGTGTAGTTTATGTTCGATTTCTTTTTCTTGCTTTTGCAGATCGCTCTCCGATACCGGCTTTCCGTCGTGGCTTACGTGGAGGGTGAAGAACTCATACGGCGTCGGCGTGATGTACAAAGTATCCGTGTGTTGGCTTCGGATCTGGCCTTTTTTGTCCAGAGCGTAGGTCGTAATCCGGTCCGTGTAGGTGTACTGGCTGAGCAGGGATTCGAGATCCTTCTGATGCTGGGCCACGCGTGTCATGAATGGATCGGTGTCAGGGAAGGAATTCTGTGCTTGCTGAGCCGGCGGATTCTGCGCGTAGACCTGCGGACAGAGCAGCAAGGCGACAAGTACAGTTGTCGCGAACGTGGTCAGGCTGGCCGGGTGTGGGATTCGCCTGTGGCATCTACATCTGAGGACTGCTAAGGACACTTTGGTTTCTCCTCTCGTCGGTTGATCGGTCGCGTCGTTGATCGGTCGCATCGTCGATCGGTCGGCTCGTTTATCGGTGGCATCATTGGTGGAGATTAACCCAGGCCAGTGTGGCCGGTTGCAGTGGATCTGCGGGCAGCTTGGGTGATGCGGCAGGCCGTGGGTTTAGCGCGACGAGATGAATAGGGGCGGCGGTGTTCTTGGGCTAGAATATTGATCGTGTTCAAGCGCGACGAACTCGGCTTCCCATCCTTCTGGCAGCTGCAGACAATGGGGTGGGTCGGCCTTTACATTCTCGCTATTGTAGGATCGATCCCTGACTTCTTGAAACGGCCAGCAGCCCTCCGCGACACGACCGTGGCTGTTCTATTCATGTTTCTTGCCACGTTCGCGCTGCGTCCCATTTGCCGATCATTGCGCCGCCGTACGCTTCCCCTGCTGGCATTCGAGATGCGAGCGTTCGTCTGGTCTCTGTTATTGGGAGTGGCAGGCGCGTTGACGGCCGAGCTTACGGTGTTAAGGTTCCGCACCATGGATTGGACCGACCTGGCCGGAAATGCCGTGCAGTTTTCGGTCGTGCTTTTTTTGTGGTGCAGCCTGTACTTCAGCATCAAGCAGTGGCAGCAATCGGCCGAGGAACGAGAACGCTTGCTGCGAGCCGAAGCCGAGGCACGGGAGGCCCGGCTCAGCGCGCTGCGCTACCAGTTGAATCCGCATTTTCTGTTTAATTCTCTCAACGCCGTCTCGACGCTCGTGCTGGATGGCAACGTTCCTGCCGCGACCCGCATGCTGGCGCAGATCGGCGATCTACTGAGGACAACTCTCGATCAGGAGATTGTGCCGGAAGTGCCGCTCTCCCAGGAAATTGCCTTCACGAAGCAATATCTTGCGATCGAGCAGACCAGGCTCGGCGAGCGGTTGAGAGTCGATATGACGATCTCCCCAGAAACATTGGACGGTCTCGTGCCGAGCATGCTGCTGCAGCCGCTCGTGGAGAATGCGGTGCGGCATGGCATTGCTCCTCTGGTCAAAGGCGGGACCATTGGTATTCAGAGCGAGCTTCGCGACGGTCAATTGCAGATCGTCGTCAGAAACTCAGGTGCAATTGCTGTCAAGGAAGGCAAACCTACGAATGGGATTGGCCTGACTAACACTGCTGAACGCCTGAAGACGTTCTACGGCGTTAATCACAGATTTACCCTGGAGTGGCCAGCAGCAGGCGGTTGCGAGGTGACCGTCGAGTTGCCCTTCCAAAAAAGCAACCAACGAGATGAGGTTCTCGCGTGCGCGCGCTGATTGTCGATGATGAGCCGTTGGCTCGACGCGGCGTTGCGTTGAGGCTTGGGAAGTGCGGGGACGTCGAGATCGTGGGCGAGTGTGCGGACGGTTCGTCTGCGGTAGAGAAGATCATCGAGCTTGCGCCCGACATCGTGTTTCTTGACGTGCAAATGCCGGGCATGGACGGATTCGAGGTTCTCCGCGCCCTGCCCAAAGAGAATCTGCCGGGCGTGATTTTCCTTACGGCGTATGAACAACATGCGGTGCGAGCATTCGAGGTTCACGCGCTTGACTATCTGCTCAAGCCGGTTGATGACGAGCGCTTTACGGCTGCCTTAGAGCGGGCCCGGAAGCTGGTGGATTCGGCTTCGAAGACCGTGATGGCCGAGCGCATCCTGCAAATGCTCGATCACGGCGCTGAGAAATATATCTCACGTTTTACGGTGCGGACTGGCGCTCGGATTCAGATTGTGCTCGCGGAAGACGTTGTCTGGATTGGCGCGGCCGGAGATTACGCGGAATTGCATACTCGCAGCCGCTCTCATTTGTTACGCGAGACCATGAGTTCCCTGGAGCAGAAGCTGGACCCGGCAAGGTTTCTTCGCATCCACCGTTCCCGGATCGTGCGCACCGGCAGCATTTTGGAGTTGCGATCTATTGAGAACCGCGAGTTCACGTTGAAGCTTGCGGACGGCTCCGAACACCGCTCCAGCCGCACCTACGCGGACCAACTCGAGCAGTGGCTGTCTTCAGGAAAGAGTTGAGCGCGAGTGCGAATTTAATACTTTACGATTGCGGCGAATGATTTTGGATCGAGGCTGGCGCCGCCCACCAGTGCGCCGTCGATTTCTTCCTCAGCCATGAGGGTTTTGACATTTTCGGGTTTTACGGAGCCACCGTAGAGGATGCGGAGGTTCTCGGCGAACTGCGTGCCGAACGCTTTGGTGGCTTCTCCTCGGATCAAGCTGTGAGACTCAGCGGCAAGCTGGGGCGTGGCTGTTTTGCCGGTTCCAATGGCCCAGACGGGCTCATAGGCGATAACCAGTTTGCCCGCCTTCTTGCTTGAGATCGCGTGAAAGGCACGCAGGCACTGGCGGCGGAGTACGTCTTCGGTCAGCCCGGCTTCACGTTCCTCCAGAACTTCGCCAACGCACACAATGGGGATGAGGCCGGCTTCAAGGGCGGCTTTCAGCTTGAAATTTACGATGTCGTCGGTCTCACCGAAATACTGGCGGCGTTCGGAGTGGCCGATGATCACGTGCGTGCAGCCGGCGGCAACCAGCATGGTGGAGCAGATTTCGCCGGTAAATGCGCCCTCCTTTTCCCAATGCAGATTCTGCGCGCCGATTGCCACCTGAGATCCCTTCACCGCTTTCACGGCGGCGCAGATGTCAATATATGGCGGGCAGACGACGATCTCATCGCGATCGTGATCCGCAACCAAAGGGAGGAAGTCGCGAAAGAAATCACGCGCCTGGTCAGGCGTCTTATACATCTTCCAGTTGGCAGCGATCAGTTTCTTGCGGGGCATAGAGTCCTAAGGCTAAACAGAAAACCTACTTCTTGTCGGTCAGCGCTTCCACGCCGGGCAACTTCTTGCCTTCCATAAATTCAAGGGAAGCGCCGCCGCCGGTGGAGATGTGCGTCATCTTGTCGGCGACTCCCGCCGCGTGTACGGCGGATACCGAATCGCCGCCGCCCACGATCGAGATCGCACCTACGTTTTCGGCAATAGCGTGCGCGAGCTTGAACGTCCCTTTGCTGAACGGAGAGACTTCGAACACGCCCATGGGACCATTCCAGATGATGGTGCGGGCGCGGGAAACCTCCTCCGAATAGAGTTCGATCGTCTGTGGCCCGATATCAAGGCCCATCATATTCGGCGGGATAGGCTGCCCGCTGTTCACTATATGGACGACGGCGTTGACTTCAATTCTGTCGGCGACGAGGTGGTCGACCGGCAGCAGAAATTTCAGTTTGTGAGTCTTGGCTTCCTGGAGAAGTTGCCGGGCGAGATCGAGTTTGTCTTCTTCGACGCGCGATTTGCCCACTTCCGCGCCTTGCGCTTTCAGGAACGTGTAAGCCATCGCTCCGCCGATGAGCAGCGTGTCCACTTTGCTCATCAGATTCCGGATGACGGCGATTTTGTCGCTGACTTTAGCGCCGCCCAGAATGGCGATGAAAGGCTGTTCGGGATGCTGCAACGCATTGCCCAGGTAGCGCAGCTCTTTTTCCATGAGCAGTCCGGCGGCAGACTTCTTCAGAAATTTCGTGACGCCGACCGTTGACGCGTGGGCACGATGCGCAGTTCCGAAGGCGTCGTTCACGTAGTAATCGGCGAGGCTGGCAAGTTGCTTGGAAAATTTCTCGTCATTGGCTTCTTCTTCGGCGTGAAAGCGAAGATTTTCCAGAAGCAGGGTTTGTCCTTTTTCCAGCTTGCCCGCGATTTCTTCGGCTTCCACGCCCACACATTCGGGAGAGAATCCGACGTTCTCGCCGCGAGCCAGTTCTTTGTCGAGAAGCATGCGCAGACGCTCGGCCACGGGCTTGAGACTCATCTTGGGATTGGGTTTGCCCTTGGGACGTCCGAGGTGGGAAGCCAGAATAAGCCGCGCGCCGTGCCGCAGCGCGTATTCGATCGTGGGCAGCGTTTCGCGGATGCGGGTATCGTCCATGACCCGGCCATCTTCCATGGGCACGTTGAAATCGACCCGCATGAGAACGCGGTGATCGTTAATGGCAAGATCGCGGATGGAAAGCTTAGGCATTATGGGTCCTTAACGTGCGCGTCGGTCGCTACGAACTCTACAAACCTCTCTTGCCGATGTAGTTGATCAGGTCGCGCACCCGGCAGGAGTAGCCCCACTCGTTGTCGTACCAGGAAATCACTTTGACCAGAGTTCCTCCAACCACGAGAGTCATGGGAGCATCCACGATCGAGGACCGCGAATCTCCACGGAAATCGGCCGAGACCAGTTCGTTTTCTTCGTAGCCGAGGTAGCCCTTCAAAGGGCCACCCTGCGATGCCTGCTTGAGGGCGGCATTGACTTCTTCCCGCGAAGTTCTTTTCTCGACTGATGCCACCAGATCGACAACTGAGACGTTGGGCGTGGGAACGCGCATGGCAAATCCATCAAGCTTGCCGGCCATCTCGGGAATGACAAGTTTCAACGCCTTGGCGGCGCCGGTCGAAGTTGGAATCATCGACAGTGCGGCGGCACGGGCTCGTCGCAGGTCCTTGTGGGGGAAATCGAGAATTACCTGGTCGTTGGTATACGAGTGGATGGTCGTCATCGCGCCCACGATGATCTTGAAATTGTCATGAACGACTTTCACGATGGGGGCCAGGCAATTGGTCGTACAGGAGGCGTTCGAAATGATGTGATGCTTCGCCGGATCGTAAACCTGCTCGTTGACCCCGAGCACGAGCGTGACGTCTTCATTCTTGGCGGGAGCGGAAATGATAACTTTCTTGACCGGCCCGCGGAGATGCTTCTTGGCATCATTGGCGTCGGTGAAACGGCCGGTGGATTCGAGCACGATCTGCGCGCCGACGGATTCCCAAGGCAGCTTGGCCGGATCTTTTTCCGCAAAAACCTTGAAGCTCTTGCCGTCGACAGTGATGCTGTCGGGGCCCGCCGAGATTTGGTTGTGCAGGTTGCCGAGGATGGAGTCGTATTTCAGCAGGTGGGCGAGCGTCTTAGGGTCGGTGAGATCGTTGACCGCGACGAATTCGATGTTGGGGTCCTTGAGAGAAGCGCGCAACACATTGCGCCCGATGCGTCCGAAGCCGTTAATGCCTACCTTAATTGCCATCTTGTCTCCTTAAATGATGGTGAAGATACGACTGAAAAGATTGCGGGGCCGGAACACCAAAAATGTTAACAGGGAAACAGGAGGGCAGCAAATGTGGGAGGGGTCGAATGGCGCGCGCAGACACTTCTCAGAGCCAGATCGGGAAAGGTGAAAATAGGGACTAAGGCTTGGCGCTGAAGCCATCAATCTCGATGTAGACGTTTTGCTTGCTCCAAACGAAGGGAATTCGCGCCAGCCAATATTTCTTCTTGATAGTCTTGCTGGCACCGGGCCAGTCCCCGGCGGGGAGAATTCGTGCGGAGGCGGTGAAGTCCGGGCCGGTGATTTTGCCTCGGATGGTGCAGGGTGCTATGCGTACCTGAGGATTATTCCGTATTCGCTTGTATTTCCCGGAGTCGCTGCGCGTCATCACGTAGAGCTTGTCATTTTGTTCTCCAAACCATACCGGCGTTGCCACCGCGTCCCCACTCTTGCGGACAGTCGTCAGGCTGATGTATCTCTGGCGCTGAATTTCAGGCGGAACCGGCATGGGAACATTGTACGAGAGAAGGAGCAGAGGGCGTCTGAGGTGCTGATGATGGGCGCAATTTTTGCTTCCCCGGTAGAGACGTAGCTGGCTACGTCTCCGCGCTGCTGAGGTGCGCTAACAGGTACGTTTGTGACGTCCTACGTTGCCCGCAAGGCTCTGGGTGTGTTACAAGCCAGAGATGCGCAAATGGATGAGCGAGCGCTTGAAGCGCCGCAAAAAGGAGCCGGAGAAGGCGGGAGCGGAACCCGCACAGGCCCCGCTGCAGCCGGCATTTTATGATAACGAACCGGCCCACGCCGAGCCTGTGCCCGAGGTAAAACAGGCCGCGGCCGAGCCTCAGCCGGAGCCAGCACAGGAATCGCCCTCGCATGAGCAGCCGCAAGCCCAACCGCGGCAGGCCGGAGACGGAGATGTAGCCAAGCGCCGTCGGCGTCGCGGACGCGGTGGCCGCGGTCGCAGTCGCAACGCAGCGGCATCGGTAGCAGCGAGCGGTGAGCCGGGCAGTCCGATGCCAGCCCTAACGGAGAGCGCGGCATCGACGGTCGCGGTCCCCCACGGTCGTGGCGCGGCCAGAACTGCGGCAGCCCCGCCGCAAGTTGAGGCGTCGCGTCCTTCTAAAGGTGTGGTCGTGCTGGCGATTGGGTTGCCTGGGTCAGGCAAGAGTTCGTGGTTCAAGCGCCACAGCATCACGCCGCTTTCGAGCGATCTGTTGCGCGCGCTTCTGTTTGACGATCCCACGGAGCAGCGCTTTCAGGATTTGATTTTCTCCAACCTGCGTTCCATGCTGAAGGCGCGGCTGATCGCGCGGCGTCCGATGAACTACGTGGATGCCACGAACTTGTCGCCCCACGAGCGCAACGGTTGGATCAAGTTGGCCAAAGACTATGGCTACGAAGTGCAAGCCGTGTTCTTCGATGTGCCGGTTGAGGTATGTCTCACGCGCAACCAGAAGCGCGAACGCAAAGTGCCGGAAGACGCCATGCGGCGCATGGCCGGGAAACTGAAGCCTCCGACGTTCGAAGAAGGATTTTCGAAGATCACGGTGGTAAAGGTGAAGCAGAAAGATTCGGCGAACTCTCAATGAGTGAAATGGCCTGATTACAGCATCTATCGGCAAACAGTCCCGTGGTGGCTCGGATTCACTCAATCCACCTGGAAGAGTGCGTTGCTCTCCAGCGTGCCGCCAGGGGTAACGACGGTTACAGTGCCGGTGGTCGCGCCGGTGGGTACGGTAGCCTCAATTTCGGTGCTGGAGACAACCGCGAACGCTGCGGGTACGCCGTTAAAGCTGACTTTGGTCGCGCCTGTCAGATTGTCTCCCAAGATCATTACAGTCGCTCCCGCCGTGCCCAAAGTCGATAGTATCTTCACGAACGGCTTCAGTCCCACGGACAGACTGAATACCGTTCCGCTGTCCGTAGTCCCGCCATAGTAGGTCGTACCGTAAAGAGTACCGTTGGTAGCTTGCACCAGTCCACCTTCAGGCTGATACCCATCAGCACAATTCCTTTGCGAGCAGAAGTTGTAGAGCGTAGTGAGCTTGCCCGCGGTGGTGATTTTGAAGATTGTGCCGCAACCTCCGTTGCAGTTGGTGTTGTTCGCCCCACCCAGATAAGTTGTCCCGTACAGGTTCCCGTCGCTGGCTTGAATCAGTGTGGCGTAGGGAGTGGATCCGTCCGTGCAATTCTTTCTTGCGCAGAACTTGTAGATCGTTTTGAACGCGCCCGCCGCCGTGATCGAAAAAACCGTACCGGCCTGGAGAGGCCCCCCGTCGGTGCTCGTGGTACCGTAAAAGGTCCCGTTGCGGGCCTGAACCAGCCCACCGATCGGATCGCCACCATCAGTGCCCGTGAACTTGTGCAGCGTGTGGATGGCAGCTTCCTTAACTACAAAGACGGTGCCGTCGCCCGACTCTACTTCGCCAGTGGTCCCATAGTAGTTTCCGTCCGTGCCCTGTACCAGTTTGCCGAAAGGATAGATTCCGTTGTCGCCAGTGAAGGTAAGCGAGTCATCCAGCTTGCCTGCGGTGCTTATTGCATAGAGCACGCCATCGTTGTCGGAACCGCCAATGGACGTGCCTCCGTACAAATCGCCGTCTTTTGCCTGAATCGGGGTAGCCCACGGCACGGAGCCGGTCGTGGTGCCGCCGAAGTTGTAGATGGTTTTGAAGCTGCCTGTCGAGGTGATTTGAAAGACCGTGCCATTGTCAGTGGTCCCACCCAGTGTGGTCGTCCCGTAAAACTTCCCATTGCTGGCGAGTACCAGTCCTGCATAAGGCTTGGCGCCGTCGGTTAGGCACGGATAACCTTGAGTGCAAAACTTGTAGAGCGTGGTCGGCTTGCTCGCAGTAGTGGCAAATTTGAAAACCGTGCCCTCGGAGGTGCCGCCGCTCACCTCTGTTGTGCCGTAGAGGTTCCCATCCCTGCCCTGAACGAGATTGTAGTAGCCAGGATTCGCGCCGTTTGAACCCTGGAAACTGAACAAGCTCTTGAACGTGGGCTGTGCCGGCGAGAGAATCGCCGTGGCGGCACAGAATACAGAGACGATGCCGGCCATTTTCGTGCGGCCAAGTTTCCTCACACTGTTTTCTTTCCGGCTTCGTGCCGCTGGGGAAGTGAACAGCCCGTCAGGTAAGGTCGCCGCGACCAGGGTGCTCCGCAATGTTCTGACACTAGAGCGTTTCATTTTCATCTCCATGAATTTCTCTACATTCACTGGCCAAGTGTTGGGCCGGAATCGTCCTAGAGTATGCCGGAATCCGCGACTCTTGGGTATGCTAGTTACCGGAGTTTCCCCGACAGGCAAGTCAAGGAAGTAAATTCCTGTAAGTTCTTGTCCCAAGAACGGCTGCCATTCGACGGCTGCCATACGGCTGCATTGTCCCCGCTGTCTCTGTTCGTGTCAATCTGAAACAATTTGCATGGGGAGCGAGGGCACTTTCTGTGGTGGATAGTTGTTGCAAAATCTCGATTACACTCATTGACCAAGAGGGTCGGCGATTGTGTCAATGTAGGCGCGTCGTTGGCGCCTGTGTAGCCTCACTTCTCGCGCGGCTACCGCTGCGTTATCCCCGCAGGTAGGGCAGCAGCTCCTTAAACGCAGGCGCTCCCGAGGAGCGCAGCAGTTCGTAAATGATCATTTCGGTGGACGAGATCACGGCGCCGGCCGCACGCATCCGTTCCAGACCGATTTTCCAATTCCACTCGGTGCGCGAACTGACGGCATCCGAGGCCACGTGGGCGATGTAGCCTTCGCGCAAGGCTGCAAGCGCGGTCTGGGTGACGCAGATGTGGCTTTCCATTCCACAAAGCAGGACCGTGTTGCGATTCCCCGGCAGCCGCTTCAACTGGGAGCAGAAAGCATCGCTGCCGAAGCAGGAGAACATTTGTTTGTC
>DATNHO010000092.1:0-12500 GCA_035604895.1 Terriglobales bacterium
GCACCAACCTGATCAGTTCATTTCTGATTACCACCTCCGCAGGCCATATTCTTCTGGACACCGGCCACGTACAGATGGTGCCGCAGGTGTCGTCAAATATCGAGAAACTCGGCTTCAAGCTGCAGGACGTGAAAGTTTTGCTGAACAGTCATGCCCACTTCGACCATTGCGGCGGCTTTGCGGAGGTCAAGCGCCGAACCGGGGCGACAGTGGTTGCCAGCAAGCTGGATGGCGAGTTGATGACACGCGGTGGCAAAGGAGACTTTTACTGGGGTGACGAACTGCCATACGAACCGGTGAAACCAGATCGGATCATTGCTGACGGTGAACGCGTAGAACTTGGTGAAGTCAGTCTCACCGCGCATCTGACGCCGGGGCATACCAAGGGATGCACGAGTTGGTCCACGCGGGTCAATGAAGACGGAAAGGACCATGATGTGCTTTTCCTATGCGGCCTTACCGCGTCGCTCTACAAGCTGACAAATAACGACAAGTATCCGAACATTGTCGAGGATGAACGCAACACGCTACGAAAGCTCCGCCGCATGCACGCCGACGTCATGCTCGCGTCCCATGGCTTTTATTTTGATCTGGCGGGCAAGGCTGCACGGCAGAAGGCGGGGGCTCCAAATCCGTTCGTGGATCCGGGCGAACTTGGCCGCCATGTTTCCGAGATGGAAAGGGATTTTGAAGACGCTTTGCAGGCGCAGGAAAGGCAGCGGTAAAAAGTGGGAGAAATATCGCTCTAACTGGCGCCGGCTGCCTGGGCTTTTTGCACCAGACGGCGGGCGTGGGCGATCAGGTCCGCCACTTCAAAAGGTTTCACCAGACAGGACACGCTCTTCTCCTGCAGAAAGCTGCGCACTTCCGGCTCGGCGACGCTGGAGAATGTGAACAGCAAATGTTTCTCCATCCCCGGACAGTTTTCCGCGAGCCAGCCGTACACCTCGCGAGCGCCACCGGTCCCTGGCACCTTGCCGTCGATGATGATGGCGTCGAACGATTCCTTGTGCAAAAGAGATTTCATCTCATCGGCGTTCATCGATGTAACGACTTCGGCTCCAGCGCCAGTCAGGACGTCGCGCTCGAATTCCAGCACAGCTTCTTCGTTCTCGATCAACAAGACGCGTCCGGCGAGCGCGGCCTCACGACGCGGAGTTGAAACTGGCTTTTCTTGAGCCGCACTCTCTCCCGCGGAGGGCAGTACTACTTCGATAATGCCTCCGCCTCCGGTTTGGTTTGCAGCGCGGATTTGGCCGCCATGCTCTTGAATAATGCCGTAGCAAATGCTCAGGCCCAGGCCCGTGCCTTTGCCCACTCCCTTGGTGGTGTAGAACGGCTCAAAGATGCGGTGCGGTTCCTTAATGCCGGGGCCGGAGTCGTGGAATTCGGTGTGGACATTTCCATCTTTGCTGTAGACCAATACCTTCAGCGTGCCGCCCTGCCCAGCTTCCAGCATGGCGTCGACGGCGTTGTTGATGATATTGAGAAACACCTGCTCCAGTTGGTGAGGGTCAGCCGTGACCGCTGGATGCTGGGTTTCGAATTCACGCTGCAGCTTGATGTTGTTTACCTTCAAGTCGTAGTCGCGCAGGGTGAGGGTTTCGTCCAAAACTTTACAAATGTCGACGTGCTCTTTCTGCGGCTTGCGCTGTCGGGCAAATGACAACAAGCTTTGCACCACGCGATGAGTGCGTTGCGCCTGTTTGAAGAGCTTGCTGACGAAGTCAGAAGCCCGGTCGCTGAGTCCTTCGCTTTCGAGCAGTTGGGCGTAACCGAGAATGGCGGTCAGTGGATTGTTGAGCTCGTGCGCGACCCCAGCAATCAACTGTCCGACTGCTGACATTTTTTCGCTTTGTAGCAACTGCTCCTGAGTCTTGCGCAAGTCTTCGTAAGCGCGACATGTTTCTTCGTAGAGCCGAACCTTCTCGATCGTGGTTGCCAGCTGACGCCCAATCGCGACTAACAGATTTTCGTCGTTGCTGGTGTACACGCGGTTTTCGCGGCTGCTGATTCCCATCATGCCAATCGGTGTGTCCTTGCTCCACAGCAGCACCCAAATCCAGGAACTCAACCCATCCGCGCGGATAAATTCAGCTACGAGCGGAGGAAGATGCGGCAGGTATTCCGGAGTGAGCACTTCGGTGCGGGAACGCGTCACCAGATCCCCAAAGCCGCCGTGAAATTGCACTTCGGACAAACGCGCACGATCCGCGCTGCGCTGGCCCCAACCGGCGCGCCGGCGGAAAGTGGTTTGGTCTGCGTCTCCCAGGTAGATCGATCCCGTCTCCGCGCCCAGCAGCGAAATCACCTGGCGCAAGGTCAGGTTCAGAATCTCGTCGAGATCAAATGATTGCGTTGCGATTACGGCCATCGCGTTTAGCGCGTTCAGCTCGCGGTTGCGTTTGCGGATTTCGTCTTCTGCGCGTTTCTTCTCGGTAATATCGAGCAGGAATCCCTGGTAGCGTTCGATCTTGCCGGTCGCATTTCGGGTCGCGAAGCTGCTCTCGAGCACTGTCACCAGTACGCCGTCTTTTCGACGGAGCGTGACTTCAAAGTTGCGCACGTAATTGTGAGCTTCCATTTCGCGATGGAACGCATCCTGTTGTTCAGCCGACGCGCACAACTCTGTCTCCAGATCCATGGCCATCAATTCGGCACGGCTGTCGTAGCCCAGCATGCGTACGAAAGCGTCATTGCAATCCAGCAATTTGCCGCCAGGAGTAGCCACGAACACGCCTTCCTGCGCTTGCTCAAAAATCAGCCGATACTTCTCTTCTGCGTCGTGCCGGTCGGTGGTGTCGTGCACCACATGAATGGTGCCCTTCTGCTGGCTTCCGTGCTCGCTATAAGACGACGTGGAAATCATGCAGTTGCCCCCGAAGCACGGGTCTTGTGCTTCCTGAATGCCTTCCTCTGCGGCGACGCAATACGGGCATCCGGCCCATTGTCCCTGGCGCGGCAGCACCGCTTCACAGGGCTGTCCGATCACGTCCGCGGGCGCTTGCCCAAGACGTTGCAACAGCGCCATGTTCGCTTTCATGACCACAAATTCAGCGTCGTGCACCAGTACCAGATCCTGAATGGAATCGAAAGTATTCGCCCACTGGCGATGAGACCGCAGAATTTGTTCGACCAGCCGAAGGTTCTCGACGGCCAGTCCCAGCTGATGCGCGCTGGTGACCAGAAACTCCATATCGTCGGGGGTGTAAGAAAGCCGGTGACGACTGCCCAGAGACAAGGTCCCGATTACCGATTTTTTTCCCAGCACCGGCAGCATGACTACGTGGTGAAAACGCTCCCGCTTCAGATGCGGCCGGATCGTGTCGGCAGCAGTGGAAGTTTCAATCACCATGGGCACGCTTTCGGCGATTGTGCCCTTCATCGATTCGTCCAGAGGTACAGAACCGCGATCACGCACATAATCCGAAGAAAGTCCGATGTGCGTAATGAGCACCAGTTTGTCGCCTTCGAGCAGGCGGAACCATGCCGCCTGAGCGCCCATCAGAGTCTTCAATTCTCCCAGCGCGGTCTCGGTCATTGGCCCATGCTGCTGGGAGCGCGTGATGGTCGTAGTCAAGGCATTGAGCACACCCAGCCGCCGGGTGTGCATCTTGGAGTCATCGAACACAATCAGTAGCATGCTGAGCCCGAGGAGTAGATCCACGGCCAGGCTGAACCCGGGTGGCAAGTGCACATTCAGCGGAGCCCAGTCGAGATGAATCGCCAGCAAACTGAAACTCAACAGCCAGGGACCGATTTCCCACCGAGCCCAGCGGAAGCGGATCATTTGCAGCGCCGCGCCAAAAGTAATGACGCGATAGGAGACTTCCAGTACCACGCGCAGAGCAAAAGAATCCGGCCACCAGAGCGCCCGCACCGCAGCATAAGCGATTACCGCGATAGAAAACGCCAGCAGCGGCACCAGCACTTTGCGGGCATGGCAATAGACGAAGACCGCCGCCGAAAACAAGCACAATGAGAGGATGAACTGCGATTGGGAAACCGCCGCCGCATAGCGTGAGCTTGGGTCAACGCCCGGGTGATGAAGCGTCCAACTGGAAACAAAGTAGGCCAGCCATCCCAGAATCCAGATGAGCAGGTATCGCTCCCGAAATGTGCGAAATACCAGCAGGCCCGCGGCCAATATGACCAGCGCGGCTGATTCCACGGCGACAAACCTCGGGACCGGCAGGTCCACGAGGGCGTACCAGGCGAATAAGGCAGAGCTATTCATCGCGATAAAGGGGGCCAAGCGCTCTCTCGTTAATAACATGCCCGTACCCTGAGCCGATGGGCTTTCCGGCTCAGCTTGATTACTTTAGGAACTCCGACTTTTAGGAGCTACTAATTCAGGTACTCCAAAATGGGGGCCAATTCGAGGTACACTAGCAGAGCCATGCCGTCCGAGCGCATCCTGGTGGTCGAAGACGAAGACGCCATCCGCGAAATCGTCTGCTCCATGCTGGCGGCAGCCAACTATAAGACCCGGCAGGCTTCTTCCGGGCTCAAGGCGATGGCCATCCTCGACGCCGGCGAAGAATTCGAACTCATGCTGTCCGATCTCATGATGGCTGATCTCGACGGGATGGGCCTGCTCGAACGCACTAAGGAAGGCTACCCGGACATGCCCGTCGTGATGGTGACCGCAGTGCATGACATTTCGGTTGCCTTAGCTGCCATTCGCAACGGCGCTTACGATTACCTCCTGAAGCCTTTTGAGCGCGAACAACTGCTGGCGACGGTGCGCCGGGCTTTGGAAAATCGCCGCCTCAAGATGGAGAATCGCACCTATCAGACCGAGCTTGAAAGTCTGGTCGATAAGCGCACTGAGCAGTTGCAGACTGCAATGGCCGATCTGGAGCGATCCTACGGCATGACCCTGGAGGCTCTGGGCGGCGCGCTGGACTTGAAGGACGCCGAGACCGAAGGCCACTCCCGACGCGTAACTGTATATACCATCGCAATCGCACGCGCCATGGGACTGGCGAAAGATCACATTGATGTGATTGCCCGAGGCGCGTTCTTGCACGACATCGGCAAAATGGCGATTCCCGACGCCATCCTGCGCAAGCCCGGCAAGCTTGACCCGGACGAGATCACCATCATGCGGGAGCATTGCTACCACGGATACCAGATACTGAAGAAGATTCCGTTTCTGAAAGAAGCTGCCGAGATTGTCTACGCTCATCAGGAACATTACGACGGAACCGGCTATCCTCGGCAACTGAAGGGTGATGACATTCCGCTGGGAGCGCGGTTATTTTCCGTGGCGGACACTCTCGACGCCATTACCTCCCACCGGCCCTACCGCGCCGCGCAGAGTTGGAGCGCGGCCCGCGAAGAAATCAAGCGCTTCGCCGGACGCCAGTTTGATCCGGAAGTCGTCACTACATATATGTCCATGCCGGAGGACATCTGGGCCGACCTGCGCAAGGATGTTGACTCCCAAATCAACCGCTTTGCCTATTCAACCGCTAAGAGTTCGTCCTAAAGTTCCGG
This sequence comes from Terriglobales bacterium, assembly GCA_035604895.1. Taxonomy (GTDB): domain Bacteria; phylum Acidobacteriota; class Terriglobia; order Terriglobales; family Acidobacteriaceae; genus JABDBE01. Next base: position 5,503 of record DATNHO010000092.1, read on the forward strand.
TCGTCAATCGCTAAGCTTGTTTCCTCACTCGTCGTTCCTGCAAGTTGTCCGGATTTCTGCGTTCTTCTAATAGTTGAGGCTCAGGCGTATAACTTTCTTGCCGTCATACAGGAGGCGAATTATGAAAGCTGCTGTCACTTTGCTCGTGATTTTACTTTTCGTTGGGCTTGCTCTCACGCAGGATCATCCTACGATCACGGCGCAACCCAACAGTGTTTTCGTAGGGGCGGATGGAAAATTTGAGGCGAACCCGGACACCGCTCTCGTCCAATTCAACATCTCCGCGCAGGAAGACAATTCCCGCGCGGCCTACGATCGAGCCTCGAAGGCGGCCGATCAAGTACGCCAGATCCTGCGCTCCAATGGCCTTGAACCCACGGCGGCGCAACTCGGATATTTCTCCATTGAACCCGTCTACGATTACACGAAAGCAAAACGCAAGCTGGTCGCATACCGAGTCAATGTGAACGTGTCACTCAAGCTGAAAGATTTTACGAAGATTGCCCCTATCGTGCAGCAGTTGTCCGACGGCGACATTACCGACCAGCAGTCCATCAGCTACCTGCTGGACGATATGGACGCTGCCAAGACCAAGGCCGTGGAAGACGCCTACCGTCGCGCCCGAAGCTCTGCCGAAACCATAGCGCGCGCCAGTGGACGCACGCTGGGTGAGCTGTCCTACGCCTCCGTGGATACCGTCGAAAACGTCCGTCCGATGCCCATGCAACCGATGGCGCGAATGAGTGCCATGGCACAAACCACGGCGCCCACCGAAGAATTCAGTCCTCAAACCACGTCCGTAACGGCGCACGTGAATGCCATGTTCACGCTGAAATAAGCAATCACAATGTAGGCGCGAGCGGCCTCGCCCGTGCTGCTGCGGCAAAAGTGCGATTCAGGATCATCCTCTCTAAGCCCTTAAGAATCGGGCTGTTTCGCCGTTACCAAAGACTTTGACCATGGGGATTAGCCTCTGTACCAAGCGCATCTGGAGCCACCCCGGCGCGCTCTTTAGACTTTCGCTGATAGGAACCGCGGCGCGCGGTTCATCACCGGCAGGAATCGACCCCGGCCACTTCAGTAACCAGGATTGCGGTTGTCCGACGAGGAGCCAATCGGTTCTATGCAGATGCAGTCGATCAACTCGCACAGCATCCCATTGTTCAGTCTGGTCAATTACATTCCCGTGGCGGCAACGGTCGTGACTTGTTTTCTTAGCGTGATTCTGGCTCGGGCCACGCTGCGCTACGCCGAGGCCGCCGACAAAGGTTTGGCCCTGGCTCGCGAGGAGTTCGAGCGGGAATGGTCGCCTGAACTGCACATCAAGCTGGAGCGGATCTCCGCCAGCGAGACTCGCATCGTGGTCACCAACCTGGCCAAGATCTCGGTCTTACTTCAATTCATGCAGTTGCGCAAGATTTCCCACGCCGTGCCCTTCGAACGCTGTTTCCTCAACGACCCTCTGGTCGGCGGCATGACCTGGACTCAGGACGTTGGCAAACGCCTCGTGGTATGCACTGGCCCAGACTTTGCGGGCCTCATCGCGGCCTCCGTGACTTTCTATTCCTCGGGCCGCATGTTCCGCACCGACTGGTTCCGCTTCTATATCGAAGTCGCCGACGGACGCGTTGTCCGCGTGAATCCGACGAACGTCCCCGCCCGTCGCGTGCGCGTCCTCGAGAATCGCAAGGGGCCGGAGCGTCGACGTGAATTCGCACAGGATGTAGCCGCAGGGGTTGGGGCGAGCAAGCGTCCGGTAACCTGATCGCGGGTGTGGACCCGTGTGTTTCATTGCTGCGACGAGAGTGCCCGCGTGGTAGTGGGCACGCGGCTGGCATCGAGCGGAACATCGCGCTGGATGACAATCTCCAAAGTTGTGCCCGCATCCATTTTCACATCGTTCCCGCGGGTCAACATCGCGATTGCGGTTCCAATCGCACCGCCAACTCCTGCGCCGATCAATGCGCCTTTGCCACCGTCGCTCAGCCCACCGACCACGGCCCCGGTCCCCGCTGAAGTCGCTACCGTGCCAATCTTCTCGCCCTTCTGGCTGTCCGCGCGGATGGTGCCTTCGTTGTCCTTCACCGACGTCTTATCCACTCCCGGCGCATTTTCCACGGCGCCCGGAAGAAGCACGGTGTAGCCGCTGGGATAGATCAGAGTCGTGAAATGCATCAGGACTTCGGCGCGACCTTTGATCCGTCCTCCACGCTTGATTTGGCTGATCCTCCCTTGTACAAATGTGCCCGCCGGAATCAAAACCCGGCCATTGGCCACGACCGGAAATGTGGTCTCCGCATAAACTCCATCGCCTTCGCGCGTCCCCTTGCTCGAAACCGCGTGCTTCAACTCAACTGGAACCTTGGTACCGGAGGGGATGGTCAGTTCGCTAGTGGTGGTTGGAGTCGCGGTCGTAGCGGCATCAGGCTTGACCGCGGGAGTGGATTGGGCCGAAGCCAAAACGGCCAAAAGCAAGACAAAGAACGTAATGCGCATAAAATCTCTCCAAGGGACATCACCGGCACCTCAGTATAAGCTGCGCCGGGCACGAACTCTCGATGCAAGTACGATGCCAGAAAAACCAGGAAAGTTAGTTGCCGGTGATCGAGATTCAACCGTTATCGCAGAGCGCGCTTCATCTCGTTTTCTCTTAAATTTCCCATATATTGCGACTGCAGCTTCTGAGCGCAAAGCTCTCCACAAACATGCAGAGTGCCTTCCCGCGCTGCAATTTCTTCGTCCCATGGACACAGGTAAAGCACCGGCCGGTTGTACTCGCCGAACGACGTCCACATAAGCCACCACCGGTCGGTTGATCGCTTCAGCAAGCCGCAGTTCGGGCCGGCACAGCGGTAAAAAGCATTGGCAGTCGGAATCTTGGGGCTGGCGGCTTCCATCGCGCTGTTGTCTCCTGGCCGACTCAGATGCAAATAGGCGCATCCATTTTAGCCAATATGGGGGTCGAGCGCACTCCGGGAGACGTAGCCAGCTACGTCTCTACCGTAGAAACGTTGCTTGCAACGTTTTTTAGCGGCACGGTAGCAGCGCTCAAGCTCGCCCTACTTGTAAATAAGATACTTCTGCCGGAGCTCTCGAAATTTCTCCAGCGGCTCACGCCAGTCTTCCGCAACCCGCCGGGGATCTTCTCCCTTGGCAATCGCGTCGTAGACCGTCTGGTTCACCACCAACTCGTTCATCCGCTCCATGTGGAACGGTTCGGGGTAGAACTTATGCAGAGCCGACGCAATTTCCATGCCCAGTTCCGGCGCGTCGAAGGCGTAGCGATCAACCAGAACAATATTGACTCCCTGGCATTTCTGCCCCGCGTAGGTGCTGGCGCTCGGAGTAAACGTCACTGGAATGAACCGCACTCCGGAAATATTCCTCGCATTCAGATACTGCGCCAGTTCTGCCGCATTGATCCAGGGCGCGCCCAGCAATTCAAATGGCGTGTCGGTGCCTCGTCCCACCGAAACATTCGTGCCCTCAACCAGGGCCACGCCGGGATACAACGTCGCTTCCATCAGGCTGCGAAGATTCGGCGACGGATTGATCCACGCCAACCCGGTCGAATCGTACCAGTCGCCCCGCATCCATCCCTCCAGAGGTACGACCTGCAACCGCGCATTGATGCCGCGCTCGCCATTGAACAACTTCGCCAGTTCGCCCATGGTCATGCCATGACGCACGGGAAGGGACGAGTAGTTGGTAAAGCTCTCATGCCCCGAATCAGAAATCGGCCCTTGAATAAACGACCCAGTAATCGGATTAGGCCGGTCGAGTACGATGATTTCAATTCCTGCCTTGGCCGCAGCTTCCAGAAAATATCCCAGCGTAGTTTCGTAAGTGTAGAAGCGTACTCCAACATCCTGAATATCGACGACCACCGCATCCAGGGTCTTCAATAGTGCGATTGGAGGCCGCCGCGCCGCATCGGTTTCCCCGTACACGCTGTAAACCGGAATGCCGGTGGCCGCGTCTTTCGAATTCTCAATGTCGGTTGTATCCAGAGTGCCTGTCACCCCGTGCTCAGGACTGAAAATCGCATCCAGCGAAACTCCTTGCGCCTGCGACAACACGTCAATCGTGCGGCGACCTTGCGAATCTACTCCGGTCTGGTTGGTCAGCAGTCCGATTTTGTTCTTCGTCGCGTCGCCGTTCAACGTGGTCCCGCGAACCAGGTCAAAGGCATGCGCTTCGAGCACGTCGATGCCCGTCTGTACCGAACCATTGCGAGACGCCACTCGCCGCACGCCCGTCTGCGCCTCGTTGTACCCGGTAATGCTCGCGCTTCGCAGTTCGTCTTTCTCGGCGGTGGTGAGCGGCAATGCAGCAGCCACCGCCGTCGCAATCTTCGAGCGCAACGCAATCGCACTTCCCTTCCCCCGCGGATGCACCGCGTTGCTCAGCACGATGATGTACGTCTGCGTCGTCGGATCAATCCACAGCGACGTCCCCGTGAACCCGGTATGTCCGAATGATCCCACCGGCAACAGATCCCCGCGATTGCTGGAGTACGGAGAATCGATGTCCCAGCCAAACCCGCGCAGCACCTGCGATGTCGGCGGCTGCTGCGGTGTAGTCATTTTCTCGATCGTCAACGGAGATAGAATCTTACTGCCACTCAGCAGAGCCTCAGCAAATTTCGCCAGATCACCCGCCGTCGAAAACAGCCCAGCCTGCCCGGCTACGCCGCCCATCCGCCGCACCGTGGGATCGTGAACGACTCCGCGCAGCATCTTGTCATGCTCGTCATACTGCGTAGGTGCAATCTTCGGCAACCACGCCGCAGGCGGCAGAAAGCGCGTGTGCGTCATCTTCAACGGAGTAAAGATATTGTTCTGGCAGTATGCACTCAGCGACATGCCCGATACCCGCTCGACCAGGGCGCCTAGAACAATAAAGTCGACGTCGCTGTAGAGAAAATGCGATCCCGGCGCATAGATGGGCTTCTCCGCATACGCCATGCGCAAGGCGGTTTCGCGGCCCTCCCACGGTTGCGTCAGGTCGAGGCCTTCGGGCAGTCCCGAGTAATGCGTAAGCAGTTCGCGAATCGTGATTTCCTCTTTGCCATTTTCCCCAAACTCCGGAATATACTTCGCCACCGGATCGTTGACGCGAATCCGGCCTTTCTCCACCAGTTGCATCACGGCCGTAGTGGTCGCAATCACTTTGGTAAGCGAAGCCAGATCGAAAATCGTGTCCACGGTCATGGCCTCGCGCCGCGGCTCCAGTGAGCGCTCACCGAACGCCTTCCGGTAAACCACCTGCCCGTCGTGCCCAACCAGAACCACCGCGCCCGGAATCTGTTCGTCGCGGATGGCCTCCAACACAATGCCGTCGATCACGCCGAGGCGGCTGGACACCGCAACCGCGGGCTTCGTCCCATCGACCGCGGCCACGGACAATCCACCCAAACACAAAACGACCGACATCAGACCCGGGAAGCAGCGTCCAAGAATCAAATTCTTTTTGGTCATCCGGATACTCTGACTCTACACAACCCTTGCAAGGCGCTCAACAAACTGAAGTAAGAGGTGCCCTTTCTGACACGCGACAGTTGATCGAGATAAGGCTCTAAAACCACTGCTTCGCGCACCATCTGTCACAAATCTCCCGCGGGCGGCGTTGTTATATTGTGAACGCTCCAAGCGAAGCCATCGTTGAGATGAAAACTAAAGACGCCGAGTTTGACCTCGATGCGATTTTTCGTGCTCAGTATGAGCGCATCGCGCGGGTCATTGCCAGGGTGGTGCGGGATCGCGCTCGCGCGGAGGAACTCGCGGTTGAGGTGTTTCTGAAGTTGTGGCGGAATCGACAGGCGCAAGGCGAGAACGCAGAAGGCTGGCTATATCGGGTGGCGGTCCGCGCAGGACTGGACGAACTTCGACGCCAAACTCGCCGTGCGCGCTATGAAAGCGCCGTCCAGTTCGTCCGCGGGACGCCCACGCATGAGGAGATTCAGTCTGCGATCGAGGAGCAGGACAAAGTTCGTCTCGTGCTCGGCGTTATCAATCCCCGCCAGGCCGAGCTGTTGCTGCTCCGCAGTCATGGACTCAGCTATAGCGAAGTGGCATCCGCCCTCGACCTGAATCCGGCTTCCATCGGAACTTTTCTCAGCCGCGCGCAGGAAGCATTCCGAAAGGAGTACATCAGACGATATGGAGAAAACTAGAGAAATCGAAATGAACCATAACGGGGAGGATGGCTGGGTGGAAAACCGGCTCGCAACGCTTAATCCTGAGCCCAAATGGCAGCCCGACCCGATCCGAGGGATGGCACAACTTCGAGAGCAGCGCTCCACAGGACGAGGACGCGATCAACGGTGGATCATCTGGGCGGTAGCCGCCGCGGCAGCCTGCGTTTGCCTGATGGCATTCCCCGCGCCGCGTGTGTTTGCTCACTATTGCCTGAATTGTTCGGTTGAACTTTGGCAGAGCCTCTCGACGCCAGCTCCCAGCTTCGCCATAAAACCCAAAAGCGACCGCCAAATAGCGCCGGATTTCACCCTGAACAACGCTTCAGGCGCGCCGGTAAAGCTCTCTGAGTTTGAGGGCAAGGTGGTTCTGCTGAACTTCTGGGCGACCTGGTGCGGAGGGTGCGCGGTTGAGATTCCCTGGTTCGTTGAGTTCGCCAGTAAGTACAGGGACCGCGGCTTCTCCGTCATCGGCGTTTCGATGGATGACGATGGATGGAAATCGGTCAAGCCATACATCGAAAAGAAAAAGGTGAACTACCCCGTCGTCATTGGCAATACAGCTCTGGGAGAACGGTATGGACTCAGTTCCATGCCGATGACGTTGATCATCGACCAGTCCGGCCGCATCGCTTCCACCCACGTTGGATTAGTCCGCAAGAGCGACTACCAGGCCGAAATTGAGACGCTGCTGAACAGCGACGCATCTGCCCCGGGCTCATCCAGGTAATCGTCGTAGCGTGATCCGAAAGAATCCAATTCGTTTTCGCGGAGAGAGCCATCTCATCCCTCGCCAAAATCC
>DATNHO010000093.1:0-49790 GCA_035604895.1 Terriglobales bacterium
CTGGCGTAAAGCGCATCGTTACTGCGGACCCGCACGCCTACAACGCGCTGAAACACGATTACAAGGACGTGCCGCCGGTCGAGCACGTCAGCCAGTTGATCGCCAGGGAAGTGAAATCCGGCAAGATCAAATTCAATCCAGTAGGAAATCAGGGCTGCGTCTACACCTATCACGATCCCTGCTATCTGGGACGGCACAATCAGATTTACGACGACCCTCGAGACGTCCTCGATGCGATTCCTGGTCTGAAGAGAGTCGAAATGACTCGTTCCCGCGATCGCTCGTTCTGCTGCGGCGGCGGCGGACTGATGCTGTTCTACGAGCCGAAAGAAGACGAACGAATCGGAGTGAAGAGGGTCAGGATGGCCGCCGAGGCTGGAGCCAATGTGATTGTGACGGCTTGCCCATTCTGCATGGTGAATATCGAAGATGCGATCAAAGTCGCGGGACTGGAAGGAAAGATGACCGCCATCGATTTGGCGGAGCTGGTGGATCAACAAATAGTACGTGAGCCACAAGAAGTCGCGTGACAAGTTCTGGAGGTAGGTATGGAGATTTTGGTTTGCGTAAGACGAGTACCGGATACTTCGGAAAACGAGATCACTCTCAACAGCGCTGGGAACGACATCGAGCGCGACGAGTTGGTCTATTCGATCAACGAAGCTGACAACTATGCGGTCGAAGAGGCCTTGCAGATCGTCGCCAGGGTAGGCGGAAACGTCACCGTTGCCACGGTGGGCGGCGAAGATGACGAGGAAATCCTACGTCGAGAGATGGCTATGGGCGCGAACCATGGCGTGCTGATCACGGACGATGCCTTCAACGGATCGGACGGCAAAGGCATCGCCACGATCCTAAAAGCCTTCGTCCAGAAGGGCAACTACGACCTGATCCTGACCGGCGTCCAAGCCGAAGACGGAGGCGCGCAGGTTGGTGGAATGCTCGCGGCGCTGCTCGACTATCCATTTGCTTCGCTGGTTAATTCCATTGAAGCCGTGGACGGCAAGAAGCTGAAGGTCAGCAGGGAAATCGAAGGCGGCAACAAAGAGATCAGCGAGATCGATCTGCCCTGTGTGCTTTCGATTCAGACCGGCATCAACGAACCGCGCTATGTCGGGATGAAAGGGATTCGCCAAGTGGCATCCATCCCCGTTCCGACGTTCGGCGTGCCGGAGCTGGCTATCGATGCAAGCACCGTCGGCGCTGCTGCCGCGAAAGTGACACGCGTAGATTACTTCGTTCCCGCGCTGGGCAAGGGCGCAGAGATGCTCGAAGGCACGCGCGACGAGAACATCGAGAAGTTGCTTGAGTTGGTGGCAGCCAAAGGAGGGCTGAAATAATGCCGCGAATCTTCGTTTACATCGCACATAGAAATGGAGTGGCCGATGACTCTGCGGCCGAGTTGCTGGCCGCGGCCAAGAAGATCGACGCAGCTGCATCTCCGACGGCCATTATCACAGGTTCGGGCGCGGATCTTGACGGCGTCTGCTCTACCCTCCGTGCTTCATACCGAGAGGTCTGGAAAGTCGCAAATGAAGCTCTCGCCTATCCAAATGCGGAATTGATCCGCAAGGCGCTGGTCAACATTGTGCCAGCCGGCAGCATTGTGTTAGTTGCCCATGAGCATTTCGGAATCGATCTGGCGCCGGGGCTTTCCATCAAGACGAATTCAGCTTTCGTCTCGGACGTGTTGGATATCGCCGGGATTGAAGGCACCGACCTCAAAGTAGTCCGCCAGGAATTCGGGGGACAGGTGAGTGCTCATGTTCGTTGTGACATTTCATCGGGCGCGGTGATCACGATACGCCCGGGCGCATTCAAACCACTGCAGAGCACTCCCTTCAGCGGAACCGTGGTCGATAAATCCGCGGACATCGGCGTACTCACAGCGGGACGACGCTATCTCGAAACGGTGGTCGCAGAGGCGGGTGATGTCGATATTAGCAAGCACAACATTCTGGTTTCCATCGGCCGTGGCATCCAGGAAAAAGAGAATGTGGCGATCGCGCAGGAACTCGCTGATGCTCTGGGTGCGGCAGTGAGCTGCTCGAGACCAGTAGTCGACGCCAAGTGGATGGAGAAGTCGCGTCAGGTGGGGTCGTCGGGCAAGACGGTCAAGCCCAAGGTATATCTGGCATGCGGCATCAGCGGCGCCTGCCAGCATCTGGCTGGCATTAAAGGGAATCCGTTTCTGATCGCCATTAACAAGAACCCAAAGGCCCCCATATTCCAGGTTGCGCACGTGGGGATTGTCGATGACCTCCTGGAGTTCTTGCCGGAACTAACCAACAGAGTTCATGAAATGCGCGCTGTCGCAGCAAAGTGAGGAACTGACCATGATTACAAGCAAAACGCTGAAGCTCAGTTTGAAGTCGCTCAAGGACTTCGCCAAGAAACGCCTGCCGGACGAAGTTCTCCGGGAACTCGATGACAAGGACGAATGTCCTCTCGAAATTGTCCACCACATGTGCAGTCCGGACAAGCTGGGCATTCAACTCTTATTCATCCCCGAAGAGTTCGGTGGAATGGGCGGCGGCACGTTCGACGTGTACTGCGTCTGCGAAGAGATGGCGCGAATTGATCTAGGTGTCGCCACGGCCGTACTGGCTACGTTCTTAGGCAGTGACCCGATCACGGTCGGCGCGACTCCAGAGCAGAAGAAGCTTTGGCTGACTCGCATCGCGGAAGAGGGATTGTTGTTTGCCTACGGCGCCACGGAGCCGGAAGCCGGCAGCGATCTGGGAGCGCTTCGCACTGTGGCAGATCCAGTCATCGAAAACGGTCGCATCGTCGGCTACAAAATCACCGGCAACAAGCAATGGATCAGCAATGGGGGAATCGCTGATGCCTACACGATTCTAGCTAGCACTCCCGCGGGCCCGAGCTGGTTCGTCGTTGAAAAAGGAGCGAAGGGCTTCACCCACGATGAGCCCGAAGACAAGCACGGCATCCGCCTCAGCAACACTGCAGCTCTCGCGTTAGACAATGTTTACGTTGATGCCGACCGTCTGCTCGGTGGTGTGGAAGGCCAAGGCCTCAATCAGGCGCAGGCCGTTTTCGGCTACACGCGCCTGATGGTCGCGGCATTTGGCCTTGGTGGCGGTTGGGCTGCGCTCGACCGAGCCATTCCATATTCGATTAAGCGCATCCAGGCCGGAGCGCCCCTCTCAGAAAAGCAGGGATACACCCACAAGCTGATCGTGCCCAACGTGGTGCGACTGGAAGCAGCCCGTTCCTACATTGAAGAAACCGCGGAGCGCATCGACGCCGGAGTTGAAGGCAGCTTGAACACCGAAGGCGCCATTGCAAAGTACATGGCGACGGAAGCTGGGAATGCAGCCGCCGAAGCCAGCATCCAGGCATTGGGTGGCTACGGCTACACCCACGAATACATGGTGGAGAAGATCAGCCGCGACGTTCGCATCACCACGATTTACGAAGGCACTTCCGAAATCATGGAGATGACCATCAGCCGCGACCGCTGGCAGTCGCACCTCAAGACTCGAGGCCAGCACTATCACGAGCGGGCCCGAGAATTCGAAGCCTTGCACGCGCGCCACGCGAACGTGGGCGCTGATATTGCGGCGCTAGCTTTTCACGCCTTGGCCGAGGTCATGGAAAAGGCGAGGGTAGCACGCCTGACCCGTTATCAACACATCCTTCTGCGGCTGGGCGAGTTGATTGCTTATGCCGAATGCGCAGCTAGCCTATCTCGTCGCGCCGCACTTTTGGCTGACGGCAAGCTGAACGAAAAAGCTAACCGGCGCTTCGACGCAACGGCGTTGGCTGCGATCAGCCGAGTCTTTGCCCGCGAGGCTGCGATGAAGGTAGCCGAGGAAGGTTTGCGCTGGGTCATCGGAGCAGGTGGAGTGAACGATGCCGACGTCGCAGGGTTTGAAACAAGTCTGGGATTGTCCGCAATTCACCGCGCTCAGTCCGGCCTGATTTCCGACATGGATTACATAGCAGATGTACTGTACGGCCGCGCGGCCAAGCGCTTGGAAGCGGCTGCGTAGTTGTTACAGGTCGACCTTGATAGGAGTCTCGTCATGGAAAACACTTCATACCGGGCCATCGCCATCGTGGGAGCAGGAGCCATTATGCCTGACGCCACGAACGTTTCAGCGTTCTGGGAAAATGTGAAAAACGGTCGCTACAGTATCACCGAGGTCGACCGTGACCGCTGGGATCCCGAGCTCTACTTCGATTCCGACCACAGTGCGCCGGACAAAACGTACTCAAAGATCGGCGGCTGGGTGCGTGACTACGTGTGGGACCCGATGAAGTGGCGTCTGGGTGTTCCGCCGCGCGTCATCGATGCCATGGATGAGGCGCAAAAATGGGCGATTGCCTGCACCAGGGAGGCGTTGGAAGACTACGGGTTTCCCAGTCGGTCGCTGAACACTGACCGCACGGCCGTGATTCTCGGCAATGCCATGGCGGGAGAGAAGCATTATTTCACCGCCTTACGCTTGTACTTTCCGGAGTACGCCCATGAGTTGGCCGAGAGTGCCAGCTTCGCGACGCTGCCCGAGGCCCTGCGCCGCGACATCACGCGGGAATTGCACGACCGGATGGCCAAGCGCGTTCAGGACGTCACAGAAGATACCATGCCCGGCGAGTTGGCCAACTGCATTGCCGGCCGCATCGCAAACATTTTCAACTTCCACGGACCCAATTACGTTGTGGACGCGGCGTGCGCATCGGCGATGGCGGCTATCAGTGCCGCGGCTGAGGGACTGGTGGCAAACGACTTTGACCTTGCGGTTACCGGTGGCATTGACCGCAACATGGGCGTCTCGAGCTACATCAAGTTCTGCAAAATCGGTGCGCTCTCGGCGACCGGCACTCGCCCCTATGCGGAGGGGGCCGACGGTTTCGTCATGGGCGAGGGCACTGCGATCTTTTTGCTCAAGCGTTTGGCTGACGCGGAGCGAGACGGAGACAAGATCTACGCGGTGCTGCGCGGCATAGCCGGATCGAGCGACGGCAAGGGAAAGGGCATCACTGCGCCGAACCCGATTGGCCAAAAACTGGCCATTGAGCGCGCCTGGCAGAATGCCGGACTATCGCCAGCTACCGTGACTCTGATCGAAGGCCATGGCACATCCACTAGCGTGGGCGACGTCGTGGAAGTGCAAAGCATGATTGATGTGCTCAGCAGTTCCAATCTCCCGCCGGATTCTGTTGCGCTCGGTTCGGTCAAGTCAAACATAGGGCATCTGAAAGGCGCGGCCGGCGCCGCCGGACTGCTGAAAGCCGCTCTGGCGCTTCGCGACAAGGTGCTGCCGCCCAGTGTGCACTGTGAGCATCGCAATCCGAATATTGATTTTGCCCACTCTCCGCTCTACGTCAATACCGAACTGAAACCATGGAACATGCCAACGGATGGTGTGCGGCGAGCCGGTCTAAGCGCCTTTGGCTTTGGCGGCACTAATTTCCACGCCGTTCTCGAAGAATACATTCCCCACAGGCTGAACGGAAACGGCAAGCGGTCGGTTGCGGTTAGTCAGATACCTACGACAGTGAAAGAGTCGATTATGAATGCCGAAAATGTTTCTCGCACTTCTAGTCCATCTTCTTATAAAGCACCGTTACGCGGAGCACTGGTGATCGGCGCTGCTTCGGAAGCCGCGATCATTGAGCGATTGCAGGTCATAGAGAAGGATGCCAAAGCAGGCAAAGCACCCGCGCCATCTGCCCCTGCTGAGTCCGACCTGCGCGCGTCCGAGCGCGTGGCCATCGACTACTCCGACGCCACCGAACTGGCGACCAAAGCAGGTAGCGCACTCAAAGCGCTGGCGGCCAATCAGCCCGCGGTGTGGAAGGCTCTGCGCGCGCAAGGCATCTTTCGTGGCCATGGCCCCGCTCCCAAAATTGCGTTCCTGTATACCGGGCAAGGCTCGCAGTACGCGAACATGCTCAAGCTGCTCCGTGCGACGGAGCCGATTGTGGCCGAAACCTTTGCCGAAGCCGATCGGATCATGACGCCCTTGCTAGGCAAGCCGCTCACCGAATACATCTTCGTTGACCACTCCGATGCTGACGCCGTCGCCAAAGCGGAAGACGATCTGCGCCAAACCGAAATTACTCAGCCCGCCGTACTGGCAACCGATCTTGCGCTGACCCGCCTCCTGGCGGCTTACGGGATCGAACCCAACTTCACCATGGGACACAGCCTGGGTGAATACGGGGCACTGGTCGCCGCCGGTGGCCTACCCTTTACCGACTCGCTTGAGGCGGTCAGCGCTCGCGGCCGGGGAATGACCCAGGTGGCCATGGAGGACAACGGCCGCATGGCCGCAGTGTTTGCTCCGATTGAAGAAGTCGAGCGCATCCTCAAGACGATCAAGGGGAACGTCGTAATCGCCAATGTGAATAGCAACCATCAGGCAGTCGTCGGTGGCGCCAGCAAGGCAGTCGAGCAGGCCATGGACGCCTTCAAAACAGCTGGCTACGACGTTGCTGCATTATCGGTGAGCCATGCTTTCCACACATCGATTGTGGCTGGCGCCAGCAAGCCGCTGCGGGAAGTTCTGGAGCGTCTGCATCTCCAATCGCCGCGACTGCCAATCGTTGCCAACACCAACGGTGAGTTTTATCCCATGGGGCCTGACGTCGTGCCTCAAATGCTGGACATTCTCACCCAGCAGGTCGCTTCCCCAGTGCAATTCATTAAGGGTCTGCACACGCTGTACGATGCTGGCGCTCGCATGTTTGTTGAAGTTGGTCCGAAGAAAGCATTGCAGGGATTTGCCGAAGACGTGCTTGGAGGCAACGGCGATGTAGTGTCGTTGTTTACCAATCATCCGAAAGTTGGCGACATCGTCGCGTTCAACCAGGCCCTTTGCGGCCTTTATGCGGCGGGATTGGGCCGCGGAACCGCAGAAAGTTTACATGAACCGGCTGTGCCGGCTGTCTCTTCACCTGCGAAGATTTCGACGCCCGCCCCTGCGGCAGCAGCCGCCACAGTATCCACAGCCCCAATGGCGCCAGAGAACGGGAATCGCTACAACGAGCTCGGCCGTTTCTTCGCCGAAGTTCTTGATCGCGGCTATGAAATCTACCGTGGCAAGAACGGGCGTCCTACACTGGATCCCGTTGTCATCACTGGCGCAGCGCTCGGCCTACCCGGAACAGAACACATTTTCGACGATGCCAACATCGGTCGCATTCTGCAAGGCGAACAGTTCATCAATTTGATCCCAACATGCTTTCGCCAAGCCATGCTTGACAAACACATCACGCGCCTGGTGAAAAGCGAAACCGGAGAACCCACGTTTGAGAGCATCAACGATGTCGCGGACGTCATCAAGCTGGCGGGTCGTGGGGGTGCTTTCAATCTGGAAGAGGAATTCGGAATGTCCTCCGAACGCGTGGGCGCCCTCGACCGTGTCACGCAACTCGCAATCGCCGCAGGGATTGACGCATTGCGGGACGCCGGTATTCCGCTGGTGATGCGCTATAAGACCACCAGCAAAGGAACGCAATTACCGGAGCGCTGGGGCTTGCCGGATGCGTTACGTGACGATACCGGCGTGATTTTTGCTTCCGCGTTCCCCGGATATGACGCGTTCGCGGATGAAATGGCGCGCTACTATGCCGACCACGAACGCCGCGAGCAGTTGGGCACACTCGAAACCCTGCTTGCGCGTGCGGTAGAAGGGAACGGTCATTCCACGCTGGTGCAAGAAATCAAGCGGCGCATCAACGAAATGCGCGCCGCCATCGACAAAGAACCGTACGTTTTCAACCGGCGATTCTTGCTCCGGGTGTTGTCCATGGGACACTCGCAGTTCGCTGAGTTCATCGGCGCGCGCGGTCCCAACACCCAAATCAATTCTGCTTGCGCGACCACCACGCAGGCTGTGTCGTTGGCGGAGGATTGGATTCACGCAGGCCGGTGCAGCCGGGTGATCGTCATCTCGGCCGACGACGTCACATCCGACCATCTGATTGGCTGGATGGGCGCTGGCTTCCTGGCCAGCGGGGCCGCCGCTACGGATGAAACCGTCGCGGATGCCGCGATTCCTTTCGACCGCCGCCGGCACGGCTTGATTATCGGGATGGGCGCTGCGGCTCTAATAGTTGAGAGCGCCGGGGCTGCGAGGGAACGAGGAATCCAGCCTATCTGCGAGGTGCTGTCTACCGTAACCGGCAACAGCGCTTTCCATGGGACGCGTCTCGATGTCCAGCACATCGGCCAAGTGATGGAATCCTTGTTGGCCAAGGCCGAAGCGCACGGAGGCATTTCGAGGCGGGACATTGCGCCCCAAATGGTTTTTGTTTCCCACGAAACCTACACCCCAGCGCGAGGCGGCAGCGCCTCCGCCGAGATCCATGCGCTTCGCCACGTTTTCGGCGATGTCGCGGATCGCATCGTGATCGCCAACACCAAGGGCTTCACCGGTCACGCCATGGGCACTGGCATTGAGGATGTTGTCGCAGTCAAAGTGTTAGAAACTGGCTGCGTGCCTCCGGTCGCCAACTTCAAGGAAGTCGATCCGGAGTTGGGACAGTTGAACTTGTCGAAGGGCGGTGCCTATCCCGTCGAGTATGCCATACACCTGGGCGCAGGTTTCGGTTCCCAGATCAGCATGCTGCTGCTCCATCGGGTGAAAGCGAAGGATGGGATTCGTCGCAGCCCGAACGCTCTGGGCTATGCCTATCGCATCGCCGATGAGACTGCCTGGAGTGCGTGGCTAAGTGGGATCGCGGCCGGTACCGTCGCAGATCTGGAGGTAGTCCACCGAACGCTGCGCGTGCCGGATCGTGCAGCAATAGCACGAGTTGGCGAACTTGCTGAAGCATCGCGCCCCGCGCCGTCAACAACGCCCGCGGTCCAGCCGCCGCCCGCCGCGCCGGTCGACAATGCGAAGCCGGTGCTGACTAAGGTGGCGACATCAAAGGTGGAAGTTCCAATTGTTGCGTCCGCTCCGTCTGCACCGCCGAAATCGGCAACGACGGACGATCCGGTGAAAGAGAAGGTGCTGGCGCGGGTAGCTGAGAAAACCGGTTATCCAGTCGACATGCTCGATCTGGACTTGGATCTCGAAGCGGATCTCGGCGTCGACACCGTGAAGCAGGCGGAAGTCTTTGCCTCGATACGCGAGGCTTACAACATTCCTCGCGACGAAAACCGCAAGCTACGTGATTACCCAACCTTGGCGCACGTAATTCGCTTCGTGTACGACAAACGGCCAGACTTTGCCGTAACCCCCACAGCGAAGAAGGCAGAAGTTAAACCTACGACCCCGACCTCAGCTGTGGCGGCTGAGAAACCGGCACCGGCCGCGACATCTGCACAAGTCGCCGTTGGCGAGGATGTTAAGGAACGCGTTCTCGCGCTGGTGGTGGAAAAGACTGGCTATCCGAAAGACATGTTGGACTTAGATCTCGACTTAGAAGCCGACCTTGGCGTCGATACCGTGAAACAGGCCGAAATGTTCGCGTCCATCCGGGAGATCTACAACATCCCGCGCGATGAGAACCGCAAACTGCGCGACTATCCCACGCTAGCGCACGTGATTCGATTCGTCTTTGAAAAGCGCCCCGATCTGGCGAACCCGGCGACAACGCCGCCTCAACTGCCCGCGATGCCGACACCACGGGAAGAAGTCAAGCCCGCCATTGAACCGGCGACCACAGTAACCCCAGCGAAGGGAAGCGCCAGCGATTCTGTAAAAGATCGCGTCCTGACTCTCGTGGTGGAAAAGACCGGTTATCCGAAAGACATGCTGGACCTGGATCTTGACCTCGAAGCGGATCTTGGCGTCGACACCGTGAAGCAGGCAGAAATGTTCGCGGCCATCCGCGAAATCTACAACATCCCACGCGATGAGAACCGCAAGCTGCGCGACTATCCCACACTAGCGCACGTGATCCGGTTCGTCTTTGAGAAGCGCCCCGACTTGGCCGGGTCACCTGCGGCTCCATCAGCACCGACGGTTAGCGACCCGATTGTTCCTGCGACGCCCACAGTCGCCACCCCAACGGCCACTGACGATGCGATCAAGAAGAAGGTGCTGGAGATCGTGGCCGAGAAGTCAGGCTATCCGAAAGACATGTTGGACCTGGATCTCGACCTCGAAGCAGACCTCGGAATCGACACCGTCAAACAAGCGGAAATGTTTGCGGCCGTGCGAGCTGCATACAACATTCCGCGCGACCAGAATCTCAAGTTGCGCAACTTTCCAACCCTGGCTCACGTAATCAAGTTTGCTCGCGACCGGCAGCCTGGCCCTGCTAAGATGCCCGCAAGTTCTGCCTCCGCACAAGAGAAAGAACCGGTGCAGAAGAAGCCGGTAGCGTCTACCTCTTCGGGCTCGAAGCCCGTGGCGGCCGCTCGTCCGATCCCCGCCAGTTTCGACGCCGCCAATCGTATTCCGCGGCGCGTACCCGTTCCCAACCTGCGGCCGCCGCTTGATCTTTGCAAGCCCACGGGTGTGACGCTCGGGTCCGGCCGTCGCGTGGTTGTGATGCCTGACAAATCTGGTGTTGGAGATGCGCTGGCCCAACGTCTAGAGACGCTGGGTGTAAACGTTCTTCGCATCACCGCAGACATCGATGCAGACGCGTTGGCCAGCCGTCTCAAGAGTTGGTTAGCCACGGGGCCGGTGCACGGAGTGTACTGGCTGCCCGCGCTGGATAGTGAGGGAGCCATCACTGATCTAAGCCTCTCCAGCTGGCACCAAGCCCTGCAGGTGCGAGTGAAATCGCTATATGCCACCATGCGCATTCTGTACGAGCAGATCTCGGCGCAAGGCACATTCCTCATCTCTGCAACACGTCTGGGGGGACAACACGGCTACGACGAGGCCGGCGCGGTCGCTCCGTTAGGCGGCGCGGTCACGGGCTTCACAAAAACCTACAAGCGAGAGCGGATGGACGCTCTGGTCAAGGCGGTCGACTTCGGAGCAGAACAAGCGCCGTCGGAAATTGCAGAGCTCCTCATTGAGGAAACTCTGCGCGATGCGGGCGCTGTCGAAATCGGCTACAAAGACGGCCTGCGCTGGACGATTGGGCTACAAGAACAGACGGCAACCGATGGCAAGCCCGGCATGGCTCTCAACAGCAACACGGTGTTTCTCGTGACCGGCGCAGCGGGAAGTATTGTATCGGCCATCACGGCCGATTTGGCCGCGGCTTCCGGAGGCACATTCTACCTGCTTGACCTGGTACCCGAGCCTGATCCGGAAAATCCCGATCTCAAACGCTTCGTGACTGAGAAGGACGGTCTCAAGCGCGATCTGTTCGCACGCATACAGGCACGCGGCGAACGCGCCACGCCAGCCCTGGTGGAAAAAGAACTGGCAGCGCTGGAGCGGGCGCGAGCGGCCTGCAATGCCATCGAAGCGGTTCGAATCGCGGGCGGCACAGCGCATTACTTCAGCGTCAACCTCACGGACGCAGACGCTGTAACCAAAATCATCCAACAAGTGCGTGAGCGTAGCGGGCGGATCGATGTGCTCCTGCACGCCGCGGGAATCGAGCGCAGTCACTTTTTACCGGACAAAGACGCGCGTGAATTCGATCTGGTCTTCGACGTCAAGAGCGACGGCTGGTTCAATCTTCTGCATGCGATCGGAGATATGCCCCTCGGGGCAACGGTGGCCTTCAGTTCGATTGCCGGCCGCTTCGGTAACGCCGGACAGACCGACTACAGCTCAGCCAACGACCTGTTGTGCAAGATCACGTCGAGCTTCCGCACCACCCGACCGGAGACACGCGGCATTGTGATCGATTGGACGGCATGGGGCGGCATTGGCATGGCCACGCGCGGCTCGATTCCCAAGATGATGGAACTGGCGGGTATCGATATGCTTCCGCCGGAGGCCGGCGTTCCTTTGATTCGACGTGAACTGACACTCGGTGGAACACGTGGCGAAATCGTAATCGCCCAGAGGCTCGGCGTTATGCTCAAGGAATGGGATGAAACCAGCGGCCTGGAGACTTCTACTCCAAGAGTTAGCGGTGAAAAGCTCTCACCCGCGCAAGGGCCGATGGTTGGCAAGATCGCGAGCGCCTGTGTTTTCGGGCCTCTGACGATCGAGACGACTCTCGATCCGAAGCTTCAGCCGTTCTTACATGACCATCAAATCGACGGCACACCGGTGCTGCCCGGAGTCATGGGCATCGAAGCCTTTGCGGAGGCTACGCTATTTTTGCTTTCCGGTTGGCGCGTCGAAGCAGTCGAAGAGGTCAACTTCCTGGCGCCGTTTAAGTTCTACCGCAGCGAGCCGCGGACAGTAACGGTCGAGGCGCTGATTCGTCCTCAGGGTGACGGCCTGGTCGCGGATTGCCGGTTGATTGGACGACGGTCGCTTCCCAATCAAAACGAACTGCAAATCACAATCCACTTCACAGCCCGCGTTCGGCTAACGAAACAGCCGACCAAGGGGGTTACTGTGCCGGCGTTGGGCACGCCAACCGGAAACATCATTGATGCTACGGATATCTATCGACTGTACTTCCACGGACCTGCATATCAAGTCGTTGAGCGGGCGTGGTGGGATGGAAGGCGGATCGTTGGATTGATGGCCACAAGCTTGCCCAATAATCATCATCCGGCCGCGCTGCCCTTGATTGTCGCGCCCAGGCTGATCGAGCTTTGCTTCCAAACTGCTGGCTTGTGGGAGATGGGAACCCAGGGCCGAATGGGTCTGCCCCTGCATATTGATCGCGTCTCTTTATTAAAGCACGCGGCGGAGTTAAGCGAGACCCGGCTGTATGCCGTAGTCACTCCCAACCCGAGTCAGGGAAGTTTTGACTCCGAGGTCGTGGACTCAAAAGGAAACTGCTACCTGCAACTCAAGGGCTATCGCACAGTGGCGTTTCCTAACGCCATGAATGTCGAGCGGTTGAAGGTACTGCAAGCTGCGATGACACTGACCGCCGTCGCCGCCTGAACTGATTGTCCTGACGATCGCTGATCGGGGGACTTATGGAATACGAATTCAAACGCGTAGCCATCGTGAATCGCGGCGAAGCTGCCATGCGTTTCATTCACGCTCTCCGCGATTTCAATCAAGAGAACGGTACATCGTTGCGCGCAATTGCGCTTTTCACCGATCCCGACCGCCATAGCATGTTTGTGCGTGAAGCGGACGAAGCCGTGTGCCTGGGTTCGGCCCAGATTCTCGATCCCAACACCCGGCAGATGAAGAGCAGTTACGTCGACTATGGCCAGCTAAGGCGAGCGCTTGCTCTCGCGCGCGCAGACGCGGTCTGGGTGGGCTGGGGCTTTGTGGCGGAGCACGCCGCGTTCGCCGACCTTTGCCGCGAACTGGGCATCGTGTTCATCGGCCCCGAGGGCGACGTGATGCGGCGCGTGGGCGACAAGATCGCTTCAAAACAACTAGCCGAGCAGGCGCAGGTGCCGGTCGCGCCCTGGAGCCATGGCCCGGTGGAAACGCTCGACGAAGCGTGGAGCCATGCCGAGCGTCTGGGTTATCCATTCCTTATTAAAGCCACCGCCGGCGGGGGCGGCCACGGGATTCGCCTGGTGCGTTCACCGGACGAGCTTCCTCAAGCTTTCACCAGTGCCCGCGCCGAGGCCTTCAAGGCCTTCGGCGATCCAGTCGTTTTCATGGAGAAATTGGTGCAGGCTGCGCGCCACGTCGAAGTACAAATCATCGCTGATCACTACGGAACAACGTGGGCCTGCGGCGTGCGCGACTGCACCGTCCAGCGCCGACATCAGAAGATTCTTGAAGAAGCCCCCTCGCCAGTGCTTTCACCGGAGCAAGATCAGGCGCTGCGCGATGCAGCAGTGCGCTTGAGTCAAGTGTCCGGTTATCAGAACGCCGGCACTGTCGAATTCCTGTACGAACCCGAAATCAACCGCTTTTCGTTTATGGAGATGAACACACGGTTGCAGGTTGAGCACCCGGTGACCGAATGCACGACCGGGCTCGACCTCGTCAAACTTCAGATTCATGTCGCGCGCGGCGGCCACTTGGAGGGAGAACCACCGCGCACTACCGGTCATGCCATTGAGGTGCGGCTGAATGCGGAAGATCCGGACAACGGCTTCTGTCCCGCTCCTGGCGTGATCGATCGCTTTAGAATTCTGTCGGGCCCGGGGATTCGCATCGACACTGGCGTGGCGGAAGGCGATGCGATCCCATCCGAGTTTGACTCAATGATCGCCAAGATTATTGCCTATGGCCGGAATCGCAAGGAAGCGCTTTCCCGCCTGCAGCGAGCGTTGCGTGAGAGCGTGGTGGTCATCAAGGGCGGAACCAGTAATAAATCGTTCCTCCTGGAATTGCTGGGCCGTCCCGAGGTGCAGAGCGGAGAATTTCATAATGGGTGGCTAGACCATTTGGCATCTACCGGTAAGCATCTCTCCAGAAGCTACGCCGATGTTGCGCTGGTTCAGGCTGCGATCGAGGCCTACGAAGCCCAGTTGGCGGTGGAGCAGACGCAGTTTTATGCGTCAGCCGTGCGTGGTCGGCCCCAGGTTCGGAGTGAAGTGGGCCGGACCGCGGAATTACGTTATCGAGGCCAATGTTATTCGCCGAGGGTTTATCGCGTTGGTCCGCAGCGATACTGTGTTGAGGTAAATGGTTGCCGTATCGATGTTCAGATCGATCGTCTGGATCGGTTCGAAAGTCGGCTTACCGTCTTTGGGCGCCGTTTTCGGGTTGTGTCGGTCGCCCAGGGCTTGAGCTACCTGATCGAAGTGGACGGGGTTTCGCATCGGATTGATCGGGACGACGGAGGCGTAGTCCACGCACCTGCGCCGGCAGTCGTGGTCTCCATCGCCGTCAAGCCGGGCGATACGGTTGCGATCGGCGACCGCCTGGCTGTATTGGAAGCCATGAAAATGGAAATGCAAGTCGTGGCCCCATTCTCCGGGAAAGTTCGCCAAGTGATGACCATCCCCAACGTTCAGGTGGACACTGGCGCCCCGCTACTCCAAATCGATCCCGCCGCCGCAGATGAAAGCGTTGCTGATTCGGAACGAGTGATCTTTGGTGCGTCTTCAACCTCAGACGCCGACGGGCATTGCGGTCACTCCACCTGCCATCAGAGCCTGGATGAACTTCGCCAGCTCATGTTGGGCTTTGACGTGGATTCGAAGCACGCAGCACGGCTGTTCGCCGAATGGGGTCAGACTTGCCCCGTAGATAGTGACGAGATCAGACAGAGCGAGGATGAGATCCTCAACATCTTTGTGGATATATGTTCCTTGTTTCAACGCGAGCCGGAAGTAAACCATCGCGCCAGCGCCGAAGAGCCCAGCGCCGAGGCTTATCTTTTCTCCTACTTGCGCATGCTGGAGACGCGAGGCCACGGGCTGCCACCAGCCTTTGTGGGCGCGCTCCAACGCGCCCTGGCTCACTATGGAGTACGGACGCTTGATCGCTCGCCTGAACTGGAAGAGAGCTTGCTATGGATCTACAAATCGCATCAACGCGCGGACCAGGCGATCGCGGCGGTTATTGGCATCCTCGAGCGCCGTCTGCGGCGTATTCAGAAGCTATCGCCGCAGGCGGAGGAATCGTTTCGCACGCTGCTGGATCGCATGGCCTCCATGACGAACGGGATCTTCCCCGCAGTCACCGACTTGGCCCGGGAACTACGCTATCGCTACTTCGACCAGCCTCTGTTTAAGCGGGCGCGCAAGCAAGTGTACGAGCAAGTGAAGGCCCACCTTGCCTATATGGCTGCCAATCCAGATGCTGTAGACCGCGACCAGAGAATCCGCGCTTTGGTCGAGTGTCCGCAGCCGCTGGCAAGCCTGCTCTCCGGTCGGTTCGCCGCCGCAGACGCTGCCATGCGCAAGCTGATGTTGGAAGCACTCACATGGCGTTACTACCGCATCCGAAACCTCGTGAACTTTCGCTGCGTGGCGCAGGGGGAACATTGTTACGCCTCCGCTGAGTACGATCACGAGGGAAAGCGAATTCATGTTTTCACCACGCATGCCGAGTATTCCCAACTCTCCGAAGCTGCGCGGATGATGTTTCCAATGATCGCGGAAGTGCCGACGAACCAGGACATCGTCGTCGATTTCTACGTTTTTCACGGTGGACGGTTAAACGACCCTGAGGCAACGCAACAGGAAGTGGGTTCGGTACTCAACCAAGCCGATTTCCCGCGCTCCATCCGGCGCATCGTGGTGACAGTTGCTGGTCCCGGCCACGGTCAAGGTGTCGCCGCCACCCAGCATTTCACATATCGCCCCAGCGGGAATGCATATGAAGAAGAGAAATTCTACCGCGGTATCCATCCGATGATGGGGAAACGGCTGCATCTGTGGCGGCTGAACAATTTCAAGATCGACCGGCTGCCGTCAGTCGAGGATGTATACCTTCTGCATGCCGTTGCACGCGATAACCCCAAGGACGAGCGGTTGTTCGCCTGCGCAGAAGTACGCGATCTAACTCCGGTTCGAGATGAGGCAGGTCGCATCGTGCAATTGCCGCATCTGGAACGCATGTTGACCGAAGCGCTGGCGGGCATCCGACTGTTTCAATCGCGACGGCCGGCCCATCAACGCCTGTATTGGAATCGCATCCTGCTGAATGTGTGGCCCCCTCTTAACGTGGGACGCGATGAATTGCGAGATCTGGTACACAGACTCACGCCCGCAACCGAAGGCTTGGGGCTGGAACAGGTGATCGTGCGCGCGCGCATTCCTAATCCGGCGACCGGCGAGTTGCGCGAAATGGTGGTACGCATCTCCACTCCGGGCGGCAAGGGAGTGCTCGTGTCCTTCCGGCCAGCGGACAAACTGCTACCCATCAGACCGCTGCCCGAATACGACCAGAAAGTCGTGCGCATGCGTCAGCGCGGGCTGATCTACCCTTACGAAATCATCAAAATGCTTACACCCACCCCGGAGTATGCGAGTGCGGAATTTCCTGCGGGTGATTTTGTCGAGTTCGATTTGGACTCCGCCGGCGCATTAGTTCCCGTCGATCGTCCTTACGGACAAAACAAAGCCAACATCATCGTCGGCATAATCCGCAACTTTACCCCCAAGTATCCCGAAGGCATGAGCCGGGTTTTGATGCTGGGAGATCCCAGCAAGGACCTGGGTGCCATCGCGGAAGCGGAATGTCGGCGCATCCTTGCGGCCCTGGATTTGGCCAAAGAGAAGAGCATTCCCCTGGAATGGTTTCCCGTCTCGGCCGGGGCCAAGATCTCGATGCAGAGCGGTGTCGAGAATATGGATTGGATTGCCCGTGTCTTGCGGAGCCTGATCCAGTTCACGCAGGCCGGTGGCGAAGTGAATCTGGTAGTAAACGGGATCAACGTCGGCGCGCAGCCGTACTGGAATGCCGAAGCCACTATGCTCATGCACACTCGCGGTATTTTGATCATGACACCGAAAGCAGCGATGGTGCTTACCGGCAAGCACGCATTGGATTACTCGGGCAGCGTTTCAGCCGAGGATAACCAGGGCATCGGCGGCTACGATCGAATCATGGGAATCAACGGTCAGGCGCAGTACTGGGCGCGCGACATCGACGAAGCCTGCCACATTTTATTGCGCCACTATGAACACACTTACGTATCGCCGGGCGAGCGTTTCCCTCGACGGGACGCGACCATCGATCCCGTTGATCGTGATGTGCGAGTCCATCCTCACGGCAGGAATGGTGACGATGGGTTCGAACTGATAGGAGAAATCCTATCGGATGAGACCAACCCTGGACGCAAGAAATCCTTCGAGATTCGTAAAGTGATGACTGCCGCTATAGACCAGGATCATGCGCCGCTGGAGCGTTGGGCCGGTATGCGTGCAGCTGAGACCGCCGTTGTGTGGGACGCTCACCTCGGTGGCTATCCCGTTTGTCTTATCGGTATCGAATCCCGGCCAGTCGCGCGGTTAGGATTCGTTCCCGCTGACGGGCCCGATCAGTGGACTTCGGGCACGCTCTTTCCGCAATCCTCAAAGAAGATCGCGCGCGCAATCAATGCCGCCAGCAACAATCGGCCCGTGGTGGTGCTAGCGAACTTATCGGGGTTCGATGGCTCCCCGGAGTCGATGCGCCGGCTGCAACTCGAGTACGGCGCCGAGATCGGGAGGGCGGTCGTGAACTTCAAGGGCCCCATCGTGTTTTGCGTAATCTCCCGCTATCACGGTGGCGCGTACGTGGTCTTCTCGCGAGCGCTGAATGAAAGCGTAGAAGTGGCCGCCCTGGAGGGAACATATGCCTCCGTCATCGGCGGCGCTCCAGCGGCAGCAGTGGTTTTTGCCGGTGAAGTTGATGCCAAGACCAAGAAGGATGCGCGCCTGCAGGCGTTGAACCCGGCGCTGGCTCAGGCTGAGGGCGCGGAGAAAGGCCGTTTGCGTGCCCAGTGGGACGAACTCTTCAAAGTCATCCACTCCGAAAAGCTGGGCGAGATAGCCGCTGAATTTGACCGCGTACACAGCGTACAGCGGGCCCTCGACGTAGGCGCTCTCAATTACATTATTCCGCCTGAAGACCTGCGTCCTTATCTCATTCATGCCGTCGAACGCGGTATCGCCAGAGAAGAGAAGTCGCAATCTGCAAAACCGGAAGCCGTAACAGAAAAGACGCTGGAAACCTCCATTAAGGAGGCGGCCTAGTCTCGGCCAAGGGGAATTGGATGAACGTTTATTGGTTGGAACAGACTGAAGCTGACGTACCGGTCGAAAATGATTGGCTGAGCGAAAACGAAGCAGCGTGCCTAAATGGAATGCGTTTTCCCAAGCGCCGTGCTGACTGGCTGCTGGGACGCTGGACCGCGAAACACGCGTTATCAGTTTGCCTGGATCTGCCGGCTCATCCCGAGATCTTCAAGAAGCTGGACATACGTCCGGCGCAATCTGGTGCGCCTGAGGCCTTCTTCATCAACCAGCCAGCCGGAGTCACGATTTCGCTGAGCCACCGCGGTGGGGTTGCCGCATGTGCAGTGGCGATGTCGGAGATAGAAATGGGATGTGATCTGGAAATGGTCGAGCCACGCAGCGATGCTTTTATCGCGGACTATTTCAGCAAGGAGGAACAAGCTCTAGTTGCGCGCGCCTCCGCGACGGACCGGCCCTGGCTTCTGGCACTGCTTTGGAGCGCGAAGGAGAGTGCCCTCAAAGCGCTTCATGAAGGGCTTCGGCTCGATACCCGGTCCGTGCAAGTTAGCCCTTTCGATGCGTCATTTGATCTGAACGGCTGGAGTCCACTACGCGTCAGTTACACGGACGGAGCGGTCTTCCACGGCTGGTGGCAACTCGCCAATAACATTTTGCGAACCTGTGTCGCCTCGCCGCGGCCGGATTCGCCGATCTCCTTAACCGTTCCCACCCACTTTTTCGACTGCGCCTCCAATTGCGCGTAGTGGACGTGTAGGACTATACATGGATCGCAACCGCCAATACGATTTCGATTTCATCATCATCGGTTCAGGATTTGGTGGCAGCGTTGCGGCCCATCGCCTGGTGCAGAAGGGCTATAAAGTCGCAGTCATGGAAATGGGCCGGCGGTGGACGCCACAAAATCTGCCTCACACCAGTTGGTCTCTCCATCGTTGGCTCTGGCGCCCGAGACTCGGATTGCGCGGCTTCTTTAACATCCAGTTCTTCCGCCATGCGACCATCTTTCATGGCAGCGCCGTGGGTGGCGGATCAATCACCTACGCCTGCACCTTGCTTCGCCCTCCCGAGAAAGTGTGGCAAGCGGGATCGTGGGCGGGATTGTCCAACTGGAAAGCGGAAATGCCACACCACTACGAGACCGCCGCACAGATGTTGGGTGTGACGAAAAACACGATTCTCGGACCAGCTGACATTCTATTGAAGACGGCTGCGGAAGTCTCAGGCACTGGCCACACTTTCTACTGCACAGAAGTAGGCATCTTCGAGCCTGTGGAGGGAAAGCCCGGCGGCGAGACCTTCCCTGATCCATACTTCGGTGGCGAAGGGCCGGAGCGAACCACCTGCGTCGCTTGTGGTGGCTGCATGATGGGCTGCCGTTATGGCGCGAAGAATACGCTAGACCTGGGTTACCTATATTTAGCCGAGAAGCACGGAGCGCAAGTCTTTCCAGAAACCAGAGTGGTGAATGTCAAACCTCTCGCCGGCGCTGGTGATGGCGGCGCTGGATACGAAGTGAGCACCGTCAAGTCCACGGCTTGGATTCGTCGCCATCCGCAGCGGTTCACCTGCCGGGGCGTGGTTTTCTCTGCGTCCTCGCTAGGCACGATGGAACTTCTTTTTCAGCTCAGAGAAAAAGGATCATTACCCGCCGTCAGCAGCCAACTCGGCCAACACGTGCGCACCAATTCCGAATCTCTGATCGGGGCGCGCACGCCGGGCTATCTTCAGGATGTGTCGGAGGGCATCGCGATCGGCTCCGGCGTCTATATTGACGAGCACACTCATATCGAAGCCGTTCGCTACCCACGAGGCTCCGATGCAATGGGTTTTCTGACTACAATTCTGACCGATGGCCGCCCAGGTCCGCAGCGGATTGCACTTTGGGCAAGAAATGTCGCAGCATCGATGCTCCGCCACCCATTCAAGACGATACGTGTTTTGCAACCGCTAGGATGGGCACGGGAATTCGTGATCCTGCTCTGCATGCAAGCACTCGATGGAGAGATTGAAATGCGCTGGCAGCGCCCCTGGTTCTGGCCGTTCCGCAAGTTTCTGGTCAGCCACGGCGAGAAGGTGCCCACGTATATTCCCAAAGCCAACGAGTTTGCGAAGACACTTGCACAACTCACCGGGGGTTTTCCCATGAGTATGCTTCCCGAGATACTCTTCAATGTTCCGGGCACGGCGCATTGCATCGGTGGCTGCGTGATCGCAGACAATTCCACCCATGGCGTTGTTGACTCTCGCCATCGCGTCTTCAACTACAAGAATATGTACGTCTGCGACGGGTCGGTAGTATCGGCCAATCTCGGAGTCAATCCCAGCCTGACCATTACCGCCCTGGCCGAACGGGCAATGAGCTTTATTCCCGCCGCCGCAGACACGGATTGGAACGATTCCTCGGAGATGTAGCGCCGCCCCCGGCGGCGGCAAGATGTCGCGCTACAAGGGAGCCGTGCCGATCGAACCGCAAAAAGAAAACCGGGCCTCAGCCCCTGACGGTTCTTTCAGGTAGTACCTCTGTTGTTGTGGTCGCTACCGTGGCCGTCGACGCAGCGGGCAGCAATCGATCCAAAATCGCCTGCTCACACTGCAGCCACAAACGCCCGGTATACAACAAGGCGCTGCACTGGAGCGTAACCCAGTCTCTGGTCTTCAAAGGCGAACGAAACTCCTTGCGATTCGCGATCCAATGCTGGGCCACGTGACGCGCAATCGTGACGCCGAAGCCCAGGCCGCTGTCGGATCCTCCGATGTCAGCCAGAATTCCATCCAGCGTGAACATCACCTTCGACAACATAATCAGCGGCCCGGGAAACTTGACACCCTTCATGGCAAGTCGCTCCAGCAGAAGCATCGCATCCACGCCGCTGGGCAGACGCACCACTGGCAGTTCGCCAAGAAAATGCGTGACAAATTCGGCAACCATTCGCCCTCGCGATGAAGTGCTTCGGATGTGCTGCTGGCTGAGCGCCAGGACTTCGTTGCAGGTGCCCACCGGGTCGCGCAGGGTTACCATCAAGAACAAAAGCGCGAGATGCCGGCGCTGATCGCGGCTCAAGCGTTCCCGCAGCGCCCAGTCGATGATCGTCAACTCGCCGGTCCGATTGTTATAAAGCAGATTGCCGGCATGGGGATCGCCGTGAAAAATGGCGTCTTCCTCGGACGACAAAAGCGGGACCGCGATCAGCGCTTCGACGAGCTGCTCTGCAACTTTCCTGCGCCGCGCCGTTGGCAGCTGAGCCGCCGCGTTCGTAACCTTGATCCCACGCTCCTCGGTGAGCGCCGTAATTCTTGGCGTGCACAGCGGCTGAATCAACCGCGGCACGCGAACTCCGTGCATCGACCGATACAGATCCCCGGCTTCGAGCAGCGTCTTCTGCTCTCGAGCAAAGTTGACCTCATGCCGCAGCAACCGCCGGACTTTCTTGAACGTATCGGGGAGCAACTTTGCGGGAAAACCATAGTTGTGTTGCCGGTCGCTGAAGTATTGCGCCAGTCCCTGCAAATAGTCCATGTCCTCCACAAAATATTCAGGGATGTGAGGCTTCAAAACTTTGAAAACCCCGTGTTCCCGCGTTCTGCTCTCCGGGTTACGCCACGTAAAGCGCACCACCGCGCTGACACTCGCCTCCGAGAGAATTGCCGGCGCGATTCTCACGTCGTACTTCTCGACCCGTGATCCCAGCTCTCGTCGAATGATCGCGACCACATCCTCCGGCCGGACATCGCGAATCCCATTTTCCAACCGTTCTAGCGCATTCCGCAGCGCCGGACGAAGATGCTGGTTGCGCGCAATGACTTGTCCCAGCTTCTGCAACCCAGGCACTTTCGCAATCAACCGCAGCAACCGTACCTCCGCGGACGTGTTCGACGGAAGCTCAAGCTGCTCTAGCAATTTGGGGGCAAGCCGCCCGGGTGAAAGCCGCGCCACCACGAACATCATCGCGTCCCGAACCGGCGGACGCCACTTCAGGTAGGCCTGTGGAACTAGCCTCTCTACCGGAACGATGTCGTCAACAATCCATCGTGCCATCGTGTCCCGCATCGCTTGCCCAGCAGGGCTTAGCAACGCGGCCTCGATCGCGCGAGTTTGCTCAGCAGTAGTGGCCCCCTTAGGCAGGAAATTCGCCAAGGCAGCGCGCAATTGCTCTGGAGCGAGCTGACGCACAGTATCTTCAAGGGCTGACGAATTGATGGCTGATGAAGACATAGATCATCTTCCGTACGATAAGCCACATGAGGCTAGTGAATCTTCTTTCGCGACTCCACTGATCTCCCCTGACCTCAGCTGCGCTTCAATTCCGAGGTGACATTGCAAGACCTTCCTAAAAGCCAGTGTAGGCTGCCGTCTGCGGTCTTACTGTGACGCGTGGGACATGAGAGTGTGACGTGACGGGGAAGGTCCAAAGGGAAGTGCCTTCGGATTCACGACGACTCCTCCCGCTCTGCAGTTGGAGGACGTTCTCCCTACAAACCCAAACTATTTCCGAGGTTTTCCGACTCGCTGTTCGGTTCGCAAACATCCCCGAGGTTGCTACTCTGTGGGGAATCAGCGAAAAAAACGTTCGATGACTGTTAGATGAAAGAGGGAGGGCTGAAGTAGGGATACGGTGAGACCCGGCGCAAACCC
Organism: Terriglobales bacterium; assembly: GCA_035604895.1. Taxonomy (GTDB): domain Bacteria; phylum Acidobacteriota; class Terriglobia; order Terriglobales; family Acidobacteriaceae; genus JABDBE01. The sequence goes on from DATNHO010000093.1 coordinate 23,208, forward strand.
AGGTCAGATAAACGCTACTTTTGTAGATATTTGATAATAAACAAGTTAAATATGGTGGAGGCGGCGGGAGTCGAACCCGCGTCCGAAAATGTTACTGGTCAAGAGACTACATGCTTATTCACGTTCATGCCCCAGGCATTACCCTGGGACGTTCGCGGCCGTCGCTCAGAACGGACAAGAAACGCTAGCCGCTAGCCTGAGATCTTAGCCTCCCAGCCCAGACGTAGCAGGGAGGAGCAGCCCTCTGTGTGACGCTCGCTCACCGCCCAAGGGCGAAGCGGTGGAAAGCGGCTGCCTAATTAATTAGGCTGCGTATGCCATTTGTTGATTGGCAATTATCATTTTGCACGCGATTTCGGGTGTGTGCACCCCGGCATGCCTCTTGGCCGCAAGCATCTCCGTCGAAGCCGTGACGCCCCCACTGGTGGGATTGGCCTTTAAAGAACTGCTTCCAGACTAGGTCCTGCTCAAGGCGAAGTCAAACACTCTATTGGATGCGCTGGCGTAACTAACGGACGCAGCGGAACTTGGCATTTGGCACCCGGCGCCTGGCAATCTAGACGATCGAGATTGAGTCTTGCGCAGCGTGCCAGACTATCTTTGCATCCCGCCTTCGTTTTCGACATCTGATCTAGCACCCAGAACTGCCGAACGAAGGCGTTGACCTAACATGAAATCTATCGTCCAAGGCTGTCAGGAGAACTGCTAGTGAAGTCGGAATGTTTGCCTTTCAGCCAGATTCCGCATACCACGCGACTTTTCGCGGACTTCCTTTCCGACCACTCTAAAGTTCAGCAGTTTTATCCACGATCCGCTTACTTCAATCAATGGTTCAAGGACGAGGCGTCTCGGCTGACGTATGCCCCCGAACGGCGAGAGCGTGTTTCGGCTGTCCTCGAACGCCAAAATCGATCATGGGGCGCTTCGCAGAAAGCTTTAGAAAATATTGCTCGACTGCGGGCGGGGGCATCAGCCGTGGTTACGGGGCAACAAGTGGGCCTGTTGGGAGGTCCGTTATTCTCGATTTTCAAAGCACTGACTGCAGTCAAATTAGCCGACCACGCGACTGAATCGGGTGTCGATTGCGTACCTGTATTCTGGCTGGCGACTGAGGATCACGATCTGGAGGAAATAAATCAGATCTCTATTCCCAGACCTGATGCTTCCTTCCAGGATCTGACGACGCCAACCCAGGGATTGCCGGACGCGCCAGTAGGGACCGTCCGGTTCGGCTCAGAAATTCAGGCTGTCGTTGAGGCGGCTGCGGAGTTGTTGGGACCGTCTGAAATTACCGATTTCCTTCGCGAAGCATACCGCCCTGAAGAGACCTTCGGCACTGCCTTTGCGCGCTTGTTTGCACGGCTATTTGCAGACTCGGGCGTGATTCTTCTGGATGCGACTGATCCCGAATTCCACCAGATTGCAGAACCCATCTATCGCGCTGCGATCGAGCGCTCGACGGAACTGGACGAAGCTCTTCTGGATCGAGGCAAGGCGCTTGAAGCCGCGGGTTACCATCAGCAGGTCAAGGTGACGCCTTCGTCCACTTTGCTGTTCACGCTGCGAAACGGCGCGCGGATGCCGGTGCATCGTCGAGCGAATGGGAACGGACCCGCCGACTTTCTGATCGGAGAGGAACGAATCTCGCAGGCGGAGCTACTGGGCCAACTGGCGTCGTCACCGCACGATTTCAGTGGCAATGCTCTGCTGCGGCCCGTAATTCAGGATTACCTGCTCCCGACTCTCGCTTACGCTGGAGGCTCGGCTGAAGTTGCTTACTTCGCCCAGGCGGGCGTGGTCTATGAAGCGCTTCTAGGAAGGGTGACTCCCATTATCCCGCGCTTCTCGGCGACCATCGTCGAACCAAAACCGAAAGCATTTCTTGAGCGGTATGGCCTACGCTTGGTGGATCTTTTTCAGGGTCCAGAGGCCTTGCGCGAACTTATCGCTTCTCGGACTTTGCCGAAGGAACTGCAGGCGGCGTTTGATCAGGCACAAGCTTCACTGGAAAAATCACTAGCTACGATTCGCGACGGGCTGGCCCGGCTGGATTCGACTTTGATCGATTCGGCCGCCAACGCGGAATCCAAGATGCTGCATCAGCTTGATCAGCTGCGCGCCAAAGCCGCCCGTGCTGAACTTCGCCAATCAGAAGTTCTTACCCGGAAGGCCGATCTGCTCAGCAATTTGTTGTATCCCAGCAAAGCTCTACAGGAACGCGAGATCGCGGGTGTTTATTTTGTAGCGCGGTACGGAGCGGAATTCTTGCGTGGTGTGTACGATGCGATCCACCCCGATTGCCTCGATCACCAGATCATCACGATGTAAGTGTAGGCGCGAGCGTCTTCGCTCGTGCGGAGCGACTAGAATATGCCCTGCGAGTCTCTCATACTTTTCCTTCCAACTCCTCGAGTGATTCCACCCGCGGCAGGCCAGATTCGCGATACGCTCCTGACACATCGAACATCACAGCCTGCATTCCCGCTCCAGTCGCGCCGAGATAGTCGACCGAGTACATATCGCCTACGTACAGGCTTTGCTCTGGAGCAGCGTCCATCGCACGCAGAGCGGCCTCGAAAATGGCTGGGGCCGGCTTTTCGTGTCCGACCAAACCGGAATCGGTGATAGTAAGAAAACAATCGGCGATTCCGCAACGCATCAGCACATCGGCAATCTTGCCGTCTGCATTCGAGATGATTGCAAGTGGATAACGGCGTCCGAGCCGCTGCAGAATTTCGCGAGTGCCCGGGCGAATGTCGCACCAGTTCGCGGACACGCGCGTGGCATTCACCAGAGTATCGCGCAGGACGTCGTCGTTCACGCCAAGTTCTTCGAGCAAATGGGAATGGAAAAGATACCAATAGCTATGATCGGCCTTGCCGTCATGCTGCAGAATTGCGTCGAATTCTTTCTTTGTTCTGCGCTCGATAGCGTGCCATTGCTCGAGACTCGGCGTCAGTTTTCCCTGGTGGAGAGGCGCTAGGATATGCGTCCGGTCAGGGAAGAGAAGAGTGTTCCCAACGTCGAAGAAGATTGTTTTCAGCGGTGCGGGCATGAAGTCGGACCGCGCTACTCGATCTCTTCATCCCGCTTCTTGCCATAGCGCAAGGCCAAGCCTACGCCGACAGTCATGAATCCAACCGGCGGGAGGAGTAGAACCACGACTCCGCGAGTGATCGCGTTTTGACCTTCTTTATTGAGGGCGCGCGCGGTGCTGTAGCACATGGCGCAACTCTGGGCGCAAGCAGGGGCCACCCATAGGGCGACGAGCAATGCGACCATGGCCAGGCGCAGCTTCATCGGACTCCCAGATGAACGATTCGAAAAGCGTCGGGAAAGAAAATACACATTAGGCACAAACAGGCGCAGACGGCGGTCATCATGACCCACTTCATGGCCGCGATCTCATATTTCAAGTGCATGAAGTAGCCGATAATCAGCGCGGACTTGATGATAGAGAGAATCATCAGAGCTTCCAGCATCTGCAGCGGCTCAAAAACCCGTCTGTAAGCGAGCACGACCTCGACGGCCGTGAGCAGCAACAGGGCTCCCCAAACCCAGAAGTATTGCCCTTTGCCTTCATCGTGCGTAGCAGCGGCGGTGTGCATTCAGTCTCTCCCGTTCGAGTTCCAACATTTCTGATCGTACCTGCGAGATCCTTCAGGGCTCATCGCCCCTCAGGATGACGTCAAAACCAACAACGTCAGACCCGCGTGGACATCAAATAAACCAGCGGGAAAATGAACATCCAAACCAGGTCCACGAAATGCCAATACAGCCCGGCGATTTCGACGTCGTGCGCATCGTAATCTTTAGGCTTCAGAATCAGGATCACGGTTGCCACGACAAACCCGGCCAGCAGCACGTGCACTCCGTAGTGGAATACGCTATCCGCTGGAATCATCCACCACGACACTCCCCAGATTGCCAGCAGGATCGGCAAAAACGCCTTGCGCAGCGAAACCACTCCCAGATAAATGACGCCGATAGTCACGTGCAGCATGTGCATGCCGGTCAGGGTAAAGAACGTTCCACCGAATTGCGGCACGTTCGCTGCCCAGGGATTTTTGAATGGCGTCATGCCTTCTTCAATCAGGTGCGTCCATTCCTTTCCGTGAAGCACGATGAACGCTGCGCCAAAAAACATGGTGAACAGAATCCAGTTGCGCGTCCAACTGCGATCGCCGCGCCTCGCCGCCAACACGGCCAGAACCATGGTCAGCGAACTGGAAAGCAGGCAGCCCGTCATAATCGTGGCATTGGTAATGCTGTCCTTGCCGAAGGGTGTGGGCCAGTCGGGGTTCGAAATTCGTCCGTAGCTGTAGGCAAACAGCAGGGCTCCGAATGTCAGCGTGTCGGAGAGCAGAAACAGCCACATTCCGATCTTCTTCGAATAGGTGCCAAACAGAGACGGCTCGTAAACATCCATCCCGTGCTGCACCGCGACTTCAGACATGTTTCAGTCTCCTTGAACATTTGTGTGGCGCGGGCGCTATCGTCCGCGTCTTCCGCTACCGGATAAACCACACCAAGCCGAAAATGTAGAGCCACAGCAAAAACATGAAATGCCAATACCAGGCCGTAACGTCGACCACAATGCGCCGCGCCTCGACCGGCCGGTTCAGCAGCGAAACGGCAGCCGCATATAGCAACACCAAAATGCCTCCGGCAAGGTGGACCGCGTGGGTCGCCGTCAGCAGATAAACGAACGAACTGCTCGCACTCGTGGCCAGATAAAAACCGCGATCCGCGAGCTCCCGCCAAGCCATCCACTGCCCAGTCAGGAACCCGCTACCGAGCACCACGGTTGCACCCAGCCAGGGAAAGCCCTTGCCCTCGCCCAAAGAAACGCCAGGAATAGAACGAACCGGAGCCAGCGCGGCTTGCCGGGTAATTTGCCGCCGAGCCAACTCCGCGGTAATGCTGCTCGCCAGCAACAGCAGCGTGTTCACCAGCAGCAACGAGGTCGGCAGATCGACCGGAATCCAATCGCGAACATAAGTGTTCGTGCGTTCGTCGAGAGTGGGCAGGCCCCGGCGCACCACGTACGCGCTGGTCAGCGAAACAAAAATCATGGTGACAGAAGTCAGCCCAATTGCCAGCCCCAATCGCACCCGGCGCAGACGCTGTCCATAGTCAGGAGAACCGTCGCCGCGTCCATCGTCGCCACCGCCGTAAGCCGGCGGACGCACGCCTCCGCCGCCCTGGCCGGTCGAGGGTACGTCGATCGAAACTGGAGAACTAAAAGTCGCCATGTGTCGTGTGGCGCGGGGCCCTAGCCCGCGATCCTATCTAATGCGATGCCACCGTCGCCGGATCGGTTTGCATAATGTAATCCCGCGGCGCACCCGGCACGCTGTACTCATACGGCCCGTGATTCACCACCGGAGTGTGGCCTCCGAAGTTGTCATGCGGCGGAGGGGTCGCGGTGGTCCATTCCAAGGTCGTCGACTCCCACGGATTATCGCTGGCCTTCGGACCTTTGAACATGCTCCAGAACAAATTGATCACAAAGATGAATTGCGCCAAAACGGTCACGATCGCGGCATAAGTAATGAATGTGTTCAGCGGAATAAGCTTATGCAAATAGGCCAGCTCGGTGAACTGTGAGTAGCGCCGCGGCTGTCCCGCCATGCCCAAATAATGCATTGGCATGAAAACGCAGTAAGTACCAATGAGCGTGATCACGAAGTGGATCCGGCCCCAGGTTTCATTCATCATGCGGCCGAACATCTTGGGAAACCAGTAGTAGGTTCCAGCAAACATGCCAAAGATGGCTGCCACGCCCATAATCAGATGGAAGTGGCCGACCACGAATGCGGTGTCATGCAGTGGAATGTCAAGCACGGGTTGGGCCAGGAATGGCCCACTCAATCCGCCGGAGACGAACAGGGAAACGAAGCCGATGGCATAAAGCATCGGCGTCTGAAAACGCACGCGTCCGCCATGAATCGTTCCCAGCCAGTTGAAAGTCTTAATCGCCGAAGGAACGCCAATCGCCATGGTCATGAGCGAGAACGCAAAGGCCGTGTACGGGCTCATGCCGCTCATAAACATATGATGGCCCCAAACCATGAATCCCAAAAAGCCGATGGCCATAATCGCGTACACCATGGCTTTGTAACCAAAAATCGGTTTGCGCGAGAAGGTCGAAAGCAACTGCGAAGCCACGCCCATGCCGGGCAAAATGGCGATGTAAACTTCGGGATGTCCAAAGAACCAGAATAGGTGTTGCCACAGCAGCGGCGAACCACCTTTGTGACCCATGACCTGACCGTTGACCACGACCAGCGGCACATAGAAGCTGGTTCCCAGATTGCGATCAAGCAGCAGCAGAATGCCGGCAGAGAGCAGAACGCCGAAAGCCAGCAGCCCAAGGATCGCAGTGATGAACCATGCCCAAACGGTTAGCGGCATGCGCATCATGGTCATGCCTTTTGCCCGCAGGTCCAGGGTCGTGGTGATGAAGTTCAGCGCGCCCATCAGTGATGCGATACAGAAAATCGCAATACTGGTAATCCATAAGTCTGCGCCCAGTTGTTCGCCCGGCCCCGAATTGGTGAGCGCGCTAAGTGGCGCATAGCCGGTCCAGCCATGCAGCGGAGCTCCGCCAGTGACGAAGAACGCGGCCAATATGGTTACGAAAGCGACGAACGTCGTCCAGAACGAAAGCATGTTCAAGACGGGGAACGCCATATCTGGCGCTCCAATCTGGATGGGCAAGAAATAATTCCCGAACCCACCCTGCGGCGCCGTAGTCAACACGAAGAACACCATGATCGTGCCGTGCATGGTGAGCAGTTGCAGATAGGTTTCCGGCTTGATCTCGCCCACCAGCGGCAGAACCGCAGTCGGCCAGATCATGTGAATGCGCATGAGCAGTGACAGGAACATGCCGACAAACACAGCCACCAGCGCGAGGAAGTAATACTGCAGCCCGATCACTTTATGATCCAGGCTGAAAATATATTTGCGGATGAAGCCCTGAGGAGCATGTGCGTGGATTGTTGCCGAAGTCGCCATTACTGTTTCTCCGCCTCCCGAGTTGCCAGCCACTTGTCGAAGTCTTCCTGGCTCACTACGTGCAACATGCCGTGCATTTTGTAGTGCCCAAGACCGCAAAGTTCGGCGCAGGCAATCTCGTAATCGCCAACTTCAGTCGGCGTGAAATGCATATGGATCGCAAGCCCGGGCACCGCATCCTGCTTAAAGCGCATCTGCGGCACGAAAAAACTGTGGATCACATCCACCGCCCGCAACGTCAGATCCACTTGCCGGTTCACCGGAAGATACATGGTGCCGGTGACTACATCGTCCTTGGCCGCAGGGTCGGTCGTATCGAGCCCCAGCGCCGCTTCGTTGCCCGCCGACGGATCCATGAGTTTAGGATCGGTCCGTCCAAATTTCCCATCAGCCCCCGGATAGCGGAAGTACCACGCAAACTGCATGCCGGTAACTTCCACGGGAACCGAGCCAACTTCCGCCGGCGCGAAACGCTCAGCCGCCCAAATGGGACTACCCATGAGGTTCAGCCCAATAAAGAGGATGGCCGTCAGCGTTGTCCAAAGTACTTCCATGGTGGTGTTGCCGTGCGAGTAGGTCACTTTGGTGGCGCTGCCCCGATCGCGGTATTGCCACACGAATAGACCGAGCGCACCCTGGGCAGCCACAAAAACAATCCCCATGAGCACGTAAGTCAACGCGAACTGATGGTCGATCCAGTGCGTCGACGTCGATGCGCCGTGCGGAAGCCACCAGGTTTGTGCCGCGAAAAAGTAGGTACTAACAAAGGTGATCAGCCAGATAATCGCAAGCAGAGCGAGGCCCATCTACAAGACCTCCAGGGGTCGGGGTTTATGCATTGTCATAACTCGTTCAAAAAACAATAAGGTGCGGTTGGCCCCGAAGTTTATCACAGGCACGCGTAAGGTGCGCAAGCACTTGTTGTGGAAGGAACCGATTCGGGAACGGCCAACGACAAAACGATAACGTGAAATGTGGTGTAATGCTTTAACGCAAATGCGAAAGAAATCCACCGGCCACGGCCACGATACCCCCTACCTCCGCATGCAGAAGAATTACTGCTTCGGTTGCGGCACAAACAATCCACAAGGCATGCGTCTCAAGTTCGCCTACGACGAAGATATCCGCCGGTTCGTCTGCCACTTCCGATTGAGCAAGCGCTACACCGGGCCGCCTGGCCACGCCCACGGAGGAATTATTGCCACCATTTTGGACGAGGCCATGGGCAAGGTGAACAAGTTGCGCCATGTGATCGCGTTGACCTCAGAAATCACGGTGAACTATTTGAAGCCCGTCCCACTGAACAAACCACTGCGCGTGGAATCGGGCGAGGTGCGCGTCCGTGGCCGGCAGCACATCAACATGGCGGAAATAGTCAATTCCAAAGGCGAGGTGCTGGCGCGAAGCCGTGGCTTATTCATCGCTATCGATCCCCACAAAATGTTCGCCAAGTTCGTCGACAGATAAAAGGTAACGAATGGGGGTCGGGCGTCTCGCACGTCCCATGCCTTTAGCGCCGACACTCCTTCAGCGCCCTCGCCAACTGATCGACACCCCGCCGCAACTCGCGCGCGTCCACTGCCGCAAAGCCAAGCACGATTCCATTGCTTTTCGCTCGGCCGTAAGCATAGCGGCTCAATGGCATTACTTCGACCTCGTATTTGGCCGCGGCCTGCGCTGCTGCCTCAGCGAGGATTCCATTTTGCAACCAGCCAACCGTCCGCAAACCGGCTTCCACCGCGGGAATCTCCAGCAATCCGGGAAGTTGCGCGCGCGCCGACTCTAGCAACACTCCCAAGCGTTCGGAGTAAAGTTCCCGCATCCGCCGAACGTGCCGCGCAAAGTGCCCTTCGCGGATGAAATCACACAAAATGGCCTGATCGATCAGCGGCGGATGATGCGTGCTCACCGATTCTGCGGCCGCAAAGATGTCCACCATATCGGAAGGAACCACGAGATAAGCGAGCCGCAGAGCAGGGAACAGCACGTCGGTGAAGCTGCCCGCGAAAATCACTACCGCGGCCCGATCCAAACCCTGCAACGCAGGGATGGGACGTCCGGAATACCGATATTCGCTGTCGTAATCGTCTTCGAAAATAATCGTCCGCGACCGCCGCGCCCACTCGAGCAACGACAATCGCCGCCGCAGGCTCATGGTGACGCCGAGTGGAAACTGATGTGCCGGAGTCACATAAACCAGCCGCGGACGCTGCTGCCACCTTCGCCGCCCAACCTCAAGGTTCAACCCTTCAGCATCGACCGGCACCGGACAGATTTTCGCGCCCACAGCCCGGAACACAACTGCGGCGCCCGGATATCCCGGCTCCTCCATCCAGACAGGATCGCCCGCGTCCAGCAATAAGTGCGCCGCCCGATCAAGCGCTTGCTGCACGCCCGAGATGATCAACACTTGATCGGCCGTGCACTTCACGCCTCGAGATGTGTTCAAATATTCAGCCACGGCCTCGCGAAGCGGACGATACCCCAGCGCTTCGCCACCAGCCAGCAAGCGTGACGACACCCTCCGCAAGCGTCTCGTCGCGACCTGCGCCCAGAGGCTGGTGGGAAAAACGTCGAGTGCGGGTTGGCTCGCGCGAAATGCCCGCGCGGGACGCAATTCCGATCGAGTCAGAGGCCGCAACCTTCGTGCATACGCGGATAGCGGAATGCTTCGTCGCCGTGTTCCAACCATTTCTTTCGCACGCGGCGCCTGTAACAGTGTGTCGGGCAAAGTTTCGCTCACGAACGTCCCCGAGCCCACTTTGCCTTCCACATAACCCTCAGACCGCAACTGCTCAAAGGCGGTCACAATAGTCGGACGAGAAATTCCGTACTGCGTCGCAAGATCGCGCGTAGCCGGCAAACGAGCGCCGGGATGCAAACGCCCGTCAAGAATCGCCGAACGCAATTCTTCATAAAGCCAGCGATACAGAACCATCCGCGGCTTGGGCCCTCGAAGGTTCAAGGGCAGCGTGCTGGATTTCTTAGGCATAAGTAAACCAGTTTTGTCATTCCGAGCGCAGCGAGGAATCTGTAGTTATCCCCGGCGCCAGCGAAATGGTATGGCAAGAATATAAGAAAATGGATATTCCAAGCTAGCCAATAGTTTTGTATCGTAGAAGCGTCATAGTAGGCGCGAGCGTCCATGCCCGCGCGGCGTCAACTGAAATTCAACGGGCGAAAAGAGGACCCATGTCGAGCAACAACGGAAGATCCACCAGCCTGCGTCTGAAAACCGGCCTGGCCGAAATGCTTAAAGGGGGCGTCATCATGGACGTCACCAACGCCGAGCAAGCGGTCATCGCTGAAAAAGCCGGCGCCGTCTCGGTAATGGCGCTCGAGCGTGTTCCTGCGCAAATCCGTGCGGAAGGCGGCGTTGCTCGCATGGCATCGCCCAAAAAGATTCGCGAAATCATGGCCGCCGTCTCGATCCCGGTGATGGCCAAGTGCCGCATTGGCCATTTCGCTGAAGCCCAAATCCTCCAAGAGCTTGGCGTCGACTACATTGACGAATCCGAAGTCCTCACTCCCGCCGACGAAGCCCACCACGTCGACAAACACGCCTTCAAAGTTCCATTCGTCTGCGGCGCCCGCAACCTCGGAGAAGCTCTGCGCCGCATCGCTGAAGGTGCCGCCATGATTCGCACCAAGGGCGAAGCCGGCACCGGCGACGTAGTCCATGCCGTGAAACACATGCGGCAAATCATGCAAGAGATGAAGATCCTGACCGTGCTAAGCGAAGAAGAACTCTACGCCAAAGCCAAAGAGCATGGAGCCCCGTATGAACTGGTGAGGCTGGTAGCCAAAGAAGGGAAGTTGCCAGTCCCAAATTTCTCCGCCGGAGGCATCGCCACGCCCGCCGACGCCTCGCTGGTCATGCAACTAGGCGCCGAATCCGTATTTGTCGGCTCCGGCATCTTCATGCAAGATTCCACGACTTTCGCCAGTCCGCAAGAAGCAGAAAAGCGCGCCAAGGCAATCGTGCAAGCCGCCACGCACTACAACGACCCTAAAGTGTTACTTGAAGTAAGCGAAGACCTGGGGGGCGCCATGAAAGGCCTAGCCATAGCCGCGCTAGACGAAGCCCACATGCTGCAGACGAGGGGCTGGTGAAGCTGTAGTCCGCCGCTGTTGAATTGTCAGCGCTGGAGAGAACGCCGGAAACACAAGTGAGAATCGGCTGAGTGGCCCATCCTAGGTCGTTTTTGGTTAGCGTGAGGCTTTGGCGGGACCAAGCACTGAATGCTGATTGTTGAATGGCTTTGCCAACAACGAACGTCCAAAGACTGCCTTGAAAATCGGTGTCCTAGCGCTGCAAGGTGATTTCGACGCCCACCGCCGCCGGCTTGAAGAGCTGGGCGCCGAAGTTGTGCTCGTCAAGAAACCCGAGCAACTCGACGAGATCGACGGCCTCGTGATCCCTGGAGGAGAATCAGGGACGTTTCTAAAGCTGCTGGGCGAAGCTGGATTCGCAAAGCTGAAGCAGTTCGTTCATGTGAAGCCGACTTTCGGCACCTGCGCTGGCGCAATTCTGCTGGCCAACGAAGTCGAAAACCCGAAGCAGTCCGGATTGGGCGCGCTCGATATTCGCATTCGCCGCAACGCCTACGGACGCCAAATCGATAGCTCCATCCGCGAAGGCCTGTTCATCCAAAACAAGCAAAGCGATTCGCCGCTTGAAATGGTTTTCATTCGCGCCCCTAGAATAGAACGCGTCGGCCCCGCAGTTGAAGTAATCGCTACCGAAGGCAAAGATAACGACCCGGTTGCCGTCCGGCAGGGAAAAGTAATGGCCGCAACCTTCCACCCCGAGCTCAGCGAAGACACCCGCGTGCATGAGTCCTTCCTGAACCTGGTCCGCAGTGAGAGTTAGAGTTCATCCAAAGCACGACTGTGCTCCAATACTCATGCGCTCAAGGCCTCACTTCCCAGTGAAGGCAAGAATTTCTCCAGTCTGTCGTAGCTCGCGGCCATGCCTCTCTGCATCGGCGACTTAAGAACAGCGTCGCGTGTCTCACGCGAGTTGTAGAGAATTGTCTGCGTAAGCGTGGTCTGGCCAGTCCTCTCGACGAGGACGATCGTATCCACGGCCTCGCCTGGATACCATGCCTCGTCGAACACCTCCGTGAGGACAATCCGTTCCGGCGGCAGAACCTCGCGATAAACGCCGCCCATCCCCATCTCATGTCCGTCAGCGTCACTCTTCCAGACATAGCGATATTTGCCGCCGACCCTCAAATCGACCTCGCAAACCGGCATCGACCAGCCATTCGGTCCAAGCAACCACCTCTTGATTAGTTCCGGCTTGGTGTAAGCATCGAATACCAACTTGCGCGGTGCATCGAAAAGGCGCGTCACTACAATTTCGCGGTCACCGTGGGTTGTGACGTTAAATGTTCCGCTGTTTTTCATGAGTGTTTCTCCTTCATCGTCTCCTCTTCTTTCTCTTTTGCTTTGGGTCGGCGGCTTGCAGGTCGTGGAGAAGGCTGTCCAGGCGTTGGAACTGCGCCTCCCAAAACTGGCGGTAGTTCTCCAGCCAGTGGGTCGCATCGCGCAGAGGCCTGGCTTCTAGTCGCCGTGGGCGGCGTTGTGCATCGCGTCCGCGCGAAATCAATCCCGCGCGTTCCAGCACTTTAAGGTGCTTGGAAATCGCGGGCTGGCTCATCGCGAATGGTTCCGCCAGGTCCGTTACCGAAGCCTCGCCCTTGGCCAATCGAGCCAGGATCGCTCGACGTGTAGGATCGGCAAGTGCTGCGAAAGTCGTGTCCAGATTGTCCATAACCGACAGGTTAAATAACCCATAAGTAATGTACTGAGGACGGAGCTTTTCGTCAAGGCTAAAGTTCGTCGCCTTTACGAGAGCTTGGCCGCGTAAATTGACCGAAACTTTCCTCTTGACAATTTAGTCGCGTAACCGTACAGTTACGCATTATGCGGAACCGTTCAGTTACATATTCGGCTTCGGCGGAGGCAACCTTCAGCGCTCTCGCCGATCCCACCCGCCGCCAAGTCCTAGATTTGTTGCGACAGGGAACTCAGCCAGCCGGACAAATCGCGAAGGCGTTTCCGGTCTCACGCCCCGCCATCTCGAAACATTTGCGTCTGCTTCGGCGGGCACATCTCGTGCATGAGCGGCGCGAAGGCCGGCATCGCCTCTACCAACTGAACCCGGAGCCGCTGAAAGTAGTCGATTCGTGGCTCGAACAATATCGTGTCTTCTGGCAGAGCAGCTTGTCCAGCTTGAAAACCTTCGTAGAAGCGGAATATGCAAAAGAAAACGCCCACCGGGCAAAACACAGATAGGAGAAACAAAATGACAAAACTACGGATTGCAGTTGTGTGCTTGCTCATAGTCCTGTCCGCAACTACCGTAATCGCCCAGTCGGACGCGCAGAAATCTTTCGACCAACTGAAATCCCTCACGGGTTCCTGGGAAGGGAAGAACTCGATGGGCGAGCCAGTTCAAGTCTCCTACCGTCTGACAGCGGGAGGGTCGGCGTTGGTGAGTGAAATCGACGGCCACGGAGAGCAGATGATATCGATGATTCACCTCGACGGCGCCAACCGCCTGCTCTTGACGCACTATTGCGCAGTCGGCAATCAACCTCGCATGCAAGCCAGCGCCTCGCCTGATGGCAAGAGCGTCAGTTTCAAGTTTCTCGATGCCACTAATCTCGATAATCCGCAATCGGGCCACATGGATCACGTAGTGATCGCCATGCTCGACTCGAGCCACCACACCGAAGAATGGACCTTCACCGATCACGGAAAAGAGATGAAAGAAGTTTTCGATTTGACGCGTAAGTAAAGTCTGTGGCTTGCTTACGGCTGAAGCCGTGCCCTGCTGCAACAGCGAACTTCAAACCTACTTCTTAAGGAGAAGCCAGTGGCCACGACCCGAATCACGCCTGACCAGGACGCCGTTGTCTGTGAAATCGAGATTGCCGCTCCGCCCGCGCGCGTTTTCCAGGCGCTGATTGACCGCGATCAGGCAATGCAGTGGGGCTCGGGCAGTACCCACGAGATGACTGCCTGGGAGATGGACGCGCGGCCGGGAGGAAAGTGGCAATTCATTTCGCGGGAAAAAGGCGCAAAGAACCCCGATGGCAGCCCTCGTGAATTTGAGCATCACGGCGAAGTTCTTGAGGTCGATCCCCCGCGCACGCTGGCCTACACGTGGTTTGCCAGTTGGCACGAAGGTAGTTTGCCGAGAACGGTGGTGCGATGGGACCTGACCCCCAGCAAAGCTGGCACGCGGGTCAAGCTTACGCACAGCGGATTGGCAAAACTGCCCGAAGCGCGCGCCGGATACAGTCAAGGCTGGCCCGGATTGGTCGCGGCTCTCAAGAAGTATCTGGAAAAGTAGGCAGGGGCAAACACGATGTCTACAACATTCATCATGCCGGGTCAGGATGCGATTGTCAGCGAGATTCAAATCGCGGCGCCGCCGGAGCGGGTATTTCAGGCGCTCATCGACCCAAAGCAACTCATGCGCTGGTGGAACAGTGACGCGTGCCGGACCGAATTCTTCGAGATGGATGCGCGCCCCGGCGGCCAGTGGCGCTTTGGTACTCGGAAGAGCAATTTAAACGTCAACGGAGTGAACCAGTTCTCTTGTCAGGGCGAAGTGCTGGAATGCGACCCGCCCCGCGTGCTGGCTTACACCTGGATTGCGAATTGGCACGAAGACAAGACCCGCTGCACGGTTGTGCGCTGGGAATTGACGCCGACCAAAGACGGCACCCATGTCAAAATCACCCACAGCGGCCTTGCGCAAGAGGCGGTGGCCCGCAAGGATTACAGCGGAGGCTGGCCTGGTGTGGTGGAGATGCTTAAGAAATTCATTGAAAAATAGAAAGGGGATCTTATGGCTACGATTGCAACCACTCCCGACCAAGATGCGGTAGTCGCGGAAATCTTCATTGCCGCGCCCCCGGAACGTGTCTTCCAGGCAATTACCGATCCGCACCAGATGCCGCAGTGGTGGGGACAGCAAGGCATGTATCGCGTCACGGAATGGAAAGTCGATCTTCGCCCGGGCGGCAAATGGTCGAGTGTAGGCGTGAGCGTGGATGGCAAGTCGTTCCGCGTGGAGGGCGAATATTTGGAAGTCGATTCGCCGCGCCTGCTGGTGCATACCTGGATCGCAAGTTGGAGCGGTGCCCTGAAGACCGTGGTGCGTTGGGACCTGGAACCTCACAACGTGCACGGCCTGCTTCATCGTGGACCGCAGAAAGTCGGGACGGGAACCGTGGTGAGAGTTCGTCAGCAAGGATTTGCTGGAGCTCCAAAGGCTGCGCTCGAACACGCCCAGGGATGGACGCGCGTCCTCAGTTGGATGCAAGCGTTCGTCGAAAACGGGGACACGGTCGACAGTCGCAAGGCTTAATTTGGCGCCTGCGGCACTCAAAGTAAGTTAGAGATGGAGCATGACCTAATGATAAGTCCCTGCCCTAATGTCGAAAAGGTCGACGTTAGGGTGGGCAACCCGCGCAATCGTGGTTCTCACCGCAACATTGGATGTGCGACCGACTGACCGACTCAGCACTCCCCGCAGGAAGTGCTTCTCTCTACCCCGTTTGTGCCAGCGCTCAACACTCCTGTGCCATTTACGACCTTCAGTCCAGCATCTATATTGTCGGCGAGCAGTTTCCTGGGGAGGGCTGCTTGTGGAGCGTTCTTGCTCGATGAGTGAGGGCGCTTCTCCACTTTCGAACTTGTGAGGTCGCGACTATGCGCAAACGCCAACTGGGAATCGTTAAACGTACGCCAACATCCACCACGGGCATGTGCGGCCATTGCAACGCCAAATTCGAGTCCGCCAACTCTTCACCAGACCGCGCGGAGGAGAAAATCCAGGCGGCGTTTGACGCGCACAAATGCGAGCTGACAAATGTTGGTCAGCTCACAATGCCGCGTGGGCCAGTGTTTTTGAGTCAATGAGGCGGAGAGCAGAGCGAGAACGATTTACGGAGTCGACGTCTTTTGTCTCTTCGACTTAGCGGCCGCATCCTTTCTTGCGGCAGCTCTTAGCCTTGCTACGTGCACGATTTCAAGTTTGCCGCCCAAGAGCGTCAGGCACACCTGTCCTGGCTTGGCGCTGCAAAGAGGGCACGACAACCTTATAGGGCTGACTGCCACTCTCCGAATACGCTCGCGGACTTCTTCTTCACCATCTGAGGCAACTTATATCACGTCCGTCAGTTCAAGCCTGTTCGGTTTTCTTCGTTTCACCCTTTCTCACGCACGCCCATTGTTCAACCAAGAAAATGCTTTTTATCAAAAGGGATTTCTATCCGAATTGGACACCACGGGGGAATACACATCGTCCTCTACACTTTGAGACGGACGCTGGATCAGCAGAGTTTGGGATCAGCAGAGTCTGATCTCGATGGCCTTCAGATGAAAGGTCAGCGGGTTTTGTCGGCTGCATCTTGCGTCCGCGCCATTGTGGAGATCCAATTTACTTCCCAAGTCTTGCCGCCATCGTCCGAGTAGGATTGTTCAAAGTGAGCCGAATTCGGGGTGATGTCCGACCAAACGTATCGAATAAGGATCGTCCTGTCATTCAAAGTGTCCTGGCAGAAAAACTCGCCACGTCCGCCCTTGAATTCGCCGATCGTGGGTGGCAGGCTCAAGACGCCGGCCTTGCTGTTCGCCCAATAGAGGCTCCACTGATGAGTTTTGGGATTGTAGAGGCGCAGGGTCAGGCCTTCGATGTGGCCACTTGGACCTTCGCCCTCGAATTCATTTAAATTGGCGCGCCCATCCCACACCTTTCGGACGACGATGGTACCGTCAAATTCTGCCCAGGTAGTCGAACCGGTTAGGGGATTCAGGAGGCGCTTTAGATGCTGTTTCCAGGTGCCAAAGTAGAAGTCGAAATCGTGTTGTCCGTCGCGGCCGGCTGATTGCGATTCTGCTTTGGCCGCGTCTGAAATCTGCGGCGCGGCCGATTTGAAGGCGTCCGCGCTTATCCGCGTCTGGTCCGTTATCCAGTTCACTTCCCAGGTCTTGCCGCCATCGTCCGAGAAGGACTGCTCGAAGTGCGGCGTATTCGTGTTGGTGTTCGACCAAACAAATCGAATAAAGATAAGCTTGCCGTTCAGTGTGTCCTGGGCGTAAAACTCGCCGCGTCCATTCTTGAATTCGCCGACTTGTGGCGGGAAGACCGGGCCGCCCTTGCTGTTGGCCCAATAAAGACTCCACTGGTGGGTCTGGGGATTGTATAGACGGAGGGTCAGGCCTTCGATGTGGCCGGCGGCAGGGCTGTCAGTTTCGAACTCCTCCAGTTGAGAGCGGCCATCCCAAACTTTTCGGGTGACCGAGGTGCCGTCAAATTCAACCCAGGTAGTTGAGCCGGTTAACGGGTGCAGCCGGCGTTTGAGATGAATGTTCCAGGTGCCCAATTCGAAGTCGAAGTCGTGCTGCCCATCCCGCTCTGCTGTTGTTGCCTTCGCTCCTCCTGACTCCGTTGGGGTAACCGCGGGCACATACGCTTTCACAGATTCAGGGCTCACCCGCGTCATGTCCGCAATCCCGTCCACTTCCCAGGTCTTGCCTCCGTCATCGGACCAGGATTCTTCAAAATGGGGTGAGTTCGTAGTCAGCTTTGACCAAATATATCGGTTGTAGCGAAGCCTGCCATCCAGGGTGTCTTGGGTATAAAACTCACCTTGCCCATCCTTAAACTCGCCGACATTGGGTGGTGTCACTTTGCCATCTTTGCTGTTGGCCCAATAGAGGCTCCACTGATGAGCTTGGGGATTGTACAAGCGCAAGGTCGAACCTTCGACGTGGCCGGAAGAGCTGTCAACCTCGATCTCATCGAAATTTGCGCGGCCGTCCCAAATCTTTCGGTAGACATCAATGCCATCAAACTCGACCCAAGTAGTGGATCCCGTCAAGGGATGCAGGCGGCGCTTCCAATGAACTTTCCAGCTGCCAATAAGGGGGTCGAAATCGTGCTGCCCATCGCGTTGCGCGGTCGGTGCAGCACTTGTTGCCGGTGCACTGGAATTCTGTTGTGCGCGTCCGTGAATGGGCAGCAAGATGCCAAGCAAGCTGCACGCCAGGAGAAATGTCGGAATACGTTCGAGGTTCATCACCGCCTCCTTAAGTTCGTTTGCCTAGTTCGTTTGCCTTCGTAACCTGCTTGAACTTGTTTTGCCGCTGGATCGCCTTAGCTATCGCACGAGTTCGCAGATCCAGTTGACTTCCCAAGTTTTTCCGCCGTCGGCTGACCACGACTGTTCCATGCGCGCGGATTTCGGCGAGAAGTTCAGCCACACATAGCGCACGTAAATCGCTCGGCCTTCATAAGTATCCTGGCTATAGAACTCGCCGCGGTTGTCAGTGAATTGTCCGGTGACGGGAGGGAGGCCGAGAGTTCCCTGGTCCAGGTCAACCAGATAGATCGACCATTGATGGGTCCGGGATTGTAAAGCCTGAGAGTCTGGCCTTTGTTGCGTTTCTGCAACTGGGCGCAATAGGCGTCGAATTCTTCGAAATTCGCATTGCTATCAAGCAGTTTCTTGTGGTTCGATATCCCATCGTATTCAACCCAGTCTTTCCGGTTATTCGAGCCGTCGAGACGCTTGCGCAGCACCCGGACGTGAGCTTTCCAGTCGCCAATCAGAAAGTCGAAATCGTGAGATCCATCCCGCTGTGTAACCGCCGGCGCCGTTGTCGCTTGCTGTTGAGGGCTCGGCCGGCCCGCACCCGTTTGTGCTGCCAGCCGTGGCGAGTAGGGCGCGGAAAGTGGAGCACCCAGTGTTTTCGCGGCGCCGGAATTCTGCTGTGCAAGCAAGTCAGGGGATTGCCAGAGGATCACAAGGCTGCATACCAAGAGACAAACTGAAATGTGTTTGAGCGCGTTCATCGATGCGTCCTTCAACTTGTCGTTCCGGCTTGGTGGTGTCCGGATCCAAATGAGAACCAGCACGAAAGAAACATAGTTGAAGAGGCGAGCAGATGTGTCAATGCAGGTAAAAACAAGTAAATAGTTGTGAAGCGGAGGCAGAGAGTAAAGTGCAGATCCAGTGCTCGATGATGATCGAGCACTGGATCCTTAACAGAAAGTCACGGGGGAGACCTGCCGCAGGCGTCGTCTGACGCTTAGTTCCCGCTGTGCTCCGAGACGGTCTCGAATCCTTTTTCAAATTGCGTGACCAGTGGAGTTTCGCCGGATTGCAATCCGTCGCGTTGCATGACGCGCCAGAGAAAATTGGCGTGCTCGTGCGCATCGTACACGGCCATCACATCTTCGGAAGGACGGCTGGTCACGAGAATGATGATGTCGGCGTTGGAGGGCTGGTACACCAGGGTCAGCTTTCCCCAATTCTGAATGGCGTTCTGCACATTGCCGATCGCTTCCCGATCTTGTGGGAGCAGGTTGGGATCAAACTGATCTCCGTCATAGGAAGCAACGTAGACATAGCGAGCATTCGCCAGAATGCCGGGAAATGCCGGCGCTTTCGCGATACTCGGTGCGGGCGCAGCCATAGCGGAAACTGCAGTCACCGCAATCCAGCTTATGGCAAGGAAAAAATATCGTTTCATAGAGACACCTCCTCTTTCTTTAGACAGTTAGATGCGGCCAGAGAGAGTGGGTCGGGTGACGCTTGAAAATCAATATTTTACGTCGCCGGTGGTCTATTTTGACGGCGGGAGCGCTAGCACGCTCAACTGTTCTTAAGATTTAGTCCTCGCGCGGGAGTACCAGCGGATCCACCGAGAGCGCGCGTTGCGCTGGAATCCACGCAGCCACCAGCCCCAGCGACAGCCATGGCCAGGACGACGCCAGCCTGCAGCAGGATGTTCAGGGTCGAGTGTCCGCAAATGAACAGGGGCGGTCACAAGGGCTGCAGTCATGCTCCTTTCTCCACCAGCGATGGAGTCAAGTGCACGCGACCGATCACTTTCTTCTTGTACGCATTTGTGAACCGGACGCGAATCAGCCAGAAAATCATCAGCCCGATCGGCAGAAAGCTTAGGAAAACAAGTGCGCCTGTCTTGCGCATGAAAGCAGGGAACAGTTGTTGCCGCGCCAGGAAGATGGACGATGCGGCGATGAACAGCGCAAAGCACATGCGCCAAAGATGGCGGGCGATGCGTGGCGTGCCGGAAATACCCTTGCGCGCGAGCATGCGAACATCGCCCGTGACCGCAAGCACGGCCACCGTTCCCAGGAAAAAGTAAGGCCAGGGAGGATAGTCGTACTTTAACCCCGTCGCGCTAAACGCCGCTTCCAAACCAAAGGTTATCTGGCAGACGGCGACCCCTAAGACAACGAGCAGAGCGCACCAATCAAAAATGCCAGGTTCCCCGTCCCGGCGCCGCGCGGTCATCCACGCCGTAGCTACCAGGTAGAACGTCAGCGTGCCTCCCAGAATATTGCCCGGTTGGGATTTCATGACCGCCAGGAATACTCCGCTTGCTGACAGGACGAGCATCGCTATGACAAAAACGTTTCCTGCGATGCCATGCCGGCGGGAACCTTTGAGGAGAAACACTGCGACAAACCCAGACAGCATTCCTAAAGTGCCCGCGATAATATGAAAAAACAACAGTGGCGATCGCATTTTCTTGCTCCTTTTATCTTGCTGCTGTCCCTTCTGATCCCGTTTTTCGGGAACGCTCGCGCAGATCCCGCTTGAACGGCCGTTAGGCGGGCACGCCGAAGCACGCCAGGCACCAATCACGGGGCGTGAAGTTTCTGAAGCATGTTGACGGCACCGCGGTTCTTTGGATTGAGCTGGAGGGATTTCTGATAGTTGGCGATGGCCTCCGGTTTATCGCCGTCATCCATATAAGCTTCCGCGAGGCTGTCGTAAACATTGCTGGATTGCGGATAGGCTTCGACGTTGAGTTGGAAAAGGCGGATGGCTTCCTTGAATTTCTTCGCCCGAATGAACTCGTAACCTAAATTGTTGAGTACGTCTTCGTCGAAGTTGTAGGTCGATGGTTCGATGGCTTTGAGGTCGTGGTATTGCTTCGCGGCGGCATCGATACCGCCGGACGTGATGGTTGCGGAGAGAGTTTCTGCAATAGATTTGCGTGGGTCAAACGCGGCTTTGACCTGAGGCACCCATTGAGCCGTGGCGACCGCTAAGAGTCCAGCGCCCATCGCGAGGGTCAGTACGAAGAGCACTCCTGCCGTAGCCATGCGCCGCAGCGCACCGGGGCGGTCCTGCGCCCGCAGATAGATTTCGAGAACGGCGAGGGGAACTAGAAATTGGGCGAAAGACATGAACGTGAGGAATGGTCCTCGGAACGTGGTCGGATCGAAACCGAATGGGCCCTTGAAAATGAGAAACGACAAGGAAAAACCGATCCGGAAAAACCACGATGCACTTACCACCAGGAAGAAGCGAAGAGCCCAGCGGCGATGAGTCTTGAAATCGCGAGCCAGCGCATAGCGCAGCGCCATGCCGCCGCAAAGCCAGATCAGGACCGCGTTCAGCGTGGAACCAAGGTGGATAGAAAGATCGCCAACGCTTCCCCGGAACCACGTCATGTAAAGGCCGGCCACGCTGAGGGTGACGGCAGTCAGCATGTAGATACGCCCATTCCAGCGGTGAAAGACTGGAAAGCGGCTGCGAATTTGCGGAACCAACTGAACCGCCCCGGCCAGCATGATGATCACGGCTGAAGCAACATGTAGGGCGATGGCGGTATTTCCCAGGGAAAAGCCGGGGACGTATCCGTTCGTGAAGTTCCACTTGTGGTAGTCCCCTCGCAGTGCCGTAAGAGCATAGAACGACGCCACCGTAAACGCGAAGATCAATTGGCCGACGACCGTCGCCACGAACCAGAACTGCGCGGCTGTTTTCAACGCGGTATCTGCAACAGAGCTAAGTTCCAACCGGTTGGTCATTACAGCGGTGCTCATACGCGTTTCTCCTTAAAAGGTATGACCGAGTCCTTCCACCGTTGAACGTTCACGCCGACGGGCCAAAGGCGCAGCCTTCGCGCATGGCTTGGCGGAATCGTTCCCGCTCCTCCGGGGTCCTCCGCTTCCAGCGCTCCATGCGGCGGCGGAAATTGGAGCGATAGTAGCCACGGCGTCCAAATCGGCCGAAGAGGATCCGGCACAACATCAGAAGTCCAACCGCTTGCCAGAAGGTAATCCGATGCCATCCGAAGATCTGCGGCAGGAGCCAATTCCACAACTGCAACACTATTTCGCCGCTGATGAAGATAAATAGCGGAATGGCCAAAATCGCCAGCGGAATCAGGAAAATCCATTTGTTTTTCATATTCAGTTCCTCATTTCTCTCAAGTGCATTCGCTCTTGAGCGCCTGCCTACACAGCGGCTGCTGATACACGCTCGCGTGACTGCTTTGCCGGAGCCAGCACAATCAGGGCCAAACCAATGATGACGAGCACAGGGACACCCCAAATGTCTCCGCGATAGCCCCCCTTTGAGAACGACGTCACCGCCATAACGGCGGCGTGAGCGAAGCACGACCATGCTGTGAAGGCGATCAGGCTGCGATTTGCCGATGGGTCACGCACTGCCATCAGCAGGAAAATGCCCAGCGCGACGTAGAGGCTAAGCATCATGTCAAAGGTATACATCGACTGATTCTGGTGCCATAAAGAGTCCATCACGGGATAAACGCCAGCCGAAAAAATCAATCCTACCAACAGCAACACAATGGTCAGCGCTCGTTCTCGACTCGGTTTCATAATCGCGGTCGTGTTCATACTCTTGCCTCCCATGCGACTTATTGAATCAAGCGCATGTCAACTAAATCGGTCCCTGATAACGGCGCAGCCTGATCGCGCCGGTCACGCATATTGCGGCGAAGATCAGCCCGAGCCATAGTCCTGGGCTGCTTAGAAATCTCCCGGGAGCCAGTTGTGCCAGCGGAATAAAATGTGGATCTATGGGGACGCCATTCTTGTCCACGAGGTCGAAAGCGATCCCGTCGAAACCCAACAGTCGACTAAGTAGCGTGGAGGCGAGATACGTAGTGTGGAAGGCAATGTACTCGATGGCAGCGAGCGCCAGCGGCGGAAACACGGCCCAGAGAAAAGTGGCGCGCCGCGGCCAGCCCGAGACCAACAGCATCCACATGTAAAGCGGTGCATGCCACAGCGCCATCACGACCAAGCTATAAAGCAGCACCAATTGCATCTCGAACAATGGCGGTGCCCACGGCTTTGCTGTGCTGGCGCCCGTCAGCAAAAGAAATGCGCTGCTCTCAATCCGCATGACGATTTGCAGCAGCACCGTGATGACGAAAACGAGCACTGGCAGAATCACGAGAGGAATGCTCGCTTTGGCGAGCACAGTCGTGAGATCCGAAACCGGCAGCGATTTCCAGAACAGAATGCTGCGTTCGCGACGCTCGCCGTGCAGCGCGTCGAGCGAGTAAAAGATGCCTACCAGGAACGCGGTCGCTGCCAGCAGCATCCCAGCATGGGCGTACGGCATGGCAAGCTCGACGATCAGAGGCGTCGTTTCGGGCGGCGCCATCTCTTGCATGCTGCGCGGCAGCCAAAACAGGCTGATCGAGTAGCCGATCAAATAGACGCCCGCGGCGATCAGCAGCGCCATGTAGATCGACCGGTTCTCCCATAGCTCACGCCGGATCGACCAGTACAGCGGCCGCGTCTCCGAGAACACCGCCGCCTCGACTGCTTGCGAACCGATCGAAGACTCGGCTACAGAGTTCAATGGCGTATTCATCGAGTCGCTCCTTGTGGCGCGCCAGCGTTTTCGCCTGGTTTATCTCCCAACATGGCAACGAACAAGTCGGCGATGCTGGGCGTGTGCACCTCGCCAAGCGCGGCGAGTTGTTGACGATCGACATGATCGAAAAGCAGGATGCTGCGGCCCAGGGCGTTGCGCTCGTGAATCGGCTTGAGTGCCCGTGCCGCGGTGACCTGCTCGGGACGCACCATCAACTCCAGATAACGCGACTCGAAATCCTCCATGCTGCAATCGAGCACGATGCGGCCCCGATTGATGAACATGAGATCGGTGAGGACGTGCTGGACGTCCTCCACCTGATGCGTGGTCACTAATATGGTGCGGCTGCGATCGAAATAATCGTTTAGCAAGGAGTCGTAGAACTGCTTGCGATACAGCAGGTCGAGGCCAAGCGTCGGCTCGTCCAGCACTAGCAATCTTGCGTCGATGGCCATGACCAGAGCCAGGTGCAGTTGCGCCACCATGCCCTTCGACAATTCGCGGACTCTACTGGTCCGCTTGATATCGGTCTTGGCCAGGAAACCTTCCGCCTTGGCGCGATCGAATCGCGGATGCACTCCGGCCACATAGTTGAGCGCCTGTGAAACCCGCATCCAACGCGGCAGCACGGCGACGTCGGAGATGAAGGAGATGTCGCGCATCAGCCTGTCGCGCTCGGTCCAGGGATCGCGTCCGAGCACCCGCAGCTCTCCTTGATATTGCGTGAGCCCGAGAATCGCGTTGAGCGCGGTGCTCTTGCCCGCTCCATTCGGACCGATCAGCCCGAAGATGCGGCCCTCATCGACGCGCAAATTAACGCTGTCCAGCGCGATGGTTGTGCCGAAGGCTTTACGGAGACCGCGTGCTTCTATCACTGTCATGGTTTCGGTTCCTTCTTTTCAGCTTTCGAATGTGCGGCATCCAAACCGGTATCCGGGAGCGGCCGGCCGTTCGAGCCGTTCAACAGTTCCTCCGCTTTGAGGCCGAGCCGCTGAATCGTTGCGTAAACCATGGGCCATTGTTCCGCAAGAAACTTCTGCCGTTCACCCTTTAGCAGCAGATTGCGCGCGCCCGCATTGATGAACATGCCCCGACCTCGCTTGCTCTCGACCAGTCCCTCGTCGACCAGCTGTTGATAGCCCTTCAAAACCGTGAGCGGATTGACCAGATATTCGGCCGCCACGTTGCGCACCGAGGGCAGCGGATCGCCCTCCTTGAGCACGCCGTCGAGTATCATCGCGACCACACGGTCGCGAAGCTGGCGGTAGATCGGCTGACTGTCGTTCCACTCACGGTCCATAATGTTTTCCAGATACTGCTACGAAAGAACAGGTTCTACTTTCCTGGGCTTGTAGAAATAATTAGCAAACACGTATCCCCACGGCACCGCAACGATGGGCAATATCACCCACAAGAACTGCGAGGTGATTTCTTCCGCAGGTGAACCCGCCAGCGTGCCCTTTGACCACAGTGGATATGCCACAAGAATGAGCCACTGGACTTTGTAAAATATCTCCAGCAGCACGATCGGCAGCATTTTGACTGGGCGGACGATTCCGATGCCCGCCAACGTTGCGAACGCCGTCCAGATACACCACGCCACGGCATTCGTCGGGTCCCATGGTCCCTGGTGGGTCAGGACGTGCGTCCAGGTGATCCTGCCCAGCACGAAGAACATCAATACATAGAGCAGTCGCAACAGGTAAATATTGATGTTGGGGACACCTTCGTGTCGTTCGTTCCGCTGAAAAATAGCTTTCGGGTTTATGGTCATAACAATCTCCTCGAAGTCAGTGGTTGCCTGCGAATTTGTCTAAGGGCGATCTCCGATCAATTCAAGGCGGCGTCAATTCTTCCGCTGCAGGTCGAAGTGCGCGTGGATCAGCTTGTCGTTCATCATGAACGTCCAATCTTCGGTGTGATGGTTGGCATCGATGACGGTGAACGCGGAATGGTGCATGTGGACCGATGGGTCGCCGCTGATATCCTTGAGCTCGAACTCGACTGTCTTGCCGTCGGGCGACAGCTTGCCGGTCATGCGCGGCCGGTTCCCGGCATCGCAATAGTGAATCAGCGTGAGCTGGTCTCCGTCGAGGTAAACCATCGTGACCGGATGGTCGTACTTGGTCGCATCCAAAGGCGTTCCTGCTTCCTGAAGTTCGTGCACGAGTGCGTGCCCGCGCGAGGTCACGCGCAGCGAAATGTGCATTTTGCCGCCTGACATCTGGGGCATCTCCTGGACGGTGGCCGGGCCTTCCCACTCTCCCGCCAGGCTTTTCATGGTTGTGAAGGACTTCTGTGCGTCGGACGGCACAGGAGCCACGACGGCGTCCGCTGCGAAAGCGGTGGCGGCAATCAGAACGAATGCGACGGAAAGTGCGATGCGTGATTTCATGTTCAGTTTCTCCTTTTCTCTCTTTTCAATTCGGTTGTGGAAACCTTGTTTGGCTGCCGGGTCCAGGGGTTCTTGATCTTTGCCAAAGCCGCTTGCCCCAACTCGTGAAACCCTAGCCGTCATCACTGTTATAGTTAACTATAACACTAGTACAACTGTCAAGCATTTTCTTGTAGCAGCTTTTCCCTTAGTTTCCACCGATATCGCTATCCACCTAAAAAAACAAAGAGTTGCAGCACTACGAGGCCGACCGCGGCGCACACGCGAGGGCCCAACTCAGCCGCCATTCGATCCGGCGCGCAGCGGCTTGCCAGGGCCGGGAAGGCGAGCCAGCCTCATTTTCGGAGTTTGAGTCAGGAAATGGCCATTCCCGCAATGGGAAGCGCCTGGGATTTTGTTGCGCTAACCGGCGTCGACATTGCTAAGCTTTAAGCTGGTAGATCAGGCGGCCGCAGTCTTGCG
>DATNHO010000094.1:0-30101 GCA_035604895.1 Terriglobales bacterium
CTTGCCCGCGCGATGATGCAGAAGACTGACGGCCTGACCGACCCTGATGAGTGCCCGCTTGTTCCCGACAATCCCGTGTCAGTGCTGGGCGACCTGTGGTTGTTGGGGCCGCATCGCTTGCTATGTGGAAGTTGCTTGGACGAAGCCGGCGTTGCCCGCGTGCTCGATGGGGGTAAGCCCACGCTGCTGATCACGGACCCGCCATACGGTGTAGAGCTGGACATGGAGTGGCGGGATCGTGCCGGGCTGAATGGCCGCGGACCAGCCGAGCCCAGCTACATGAAAGAGCGGATCGAGGGCCACACGACCACAACCATCTCCGGAGATACGGTAGCGGACTGGTCGCCGGCCTTCGCCCTTGTACCCAGTCTCGCGATCGCTTATGTTTGGCACGCCACATCGCACATGATCGAAGTGGCGCAGGGACTCCAGTCGATCGGATTTGAACTTCGCCAGCAGATCATTTGGAAAAAAACGGTCGCCGCGATTTCCCGTCAAGCCTACCACTGGAAACACGAGCCCTGCTGGTACGCGGTGCGGGAAGGGCGGACGGCAAAATGGATCGGGACGAAAGATCAGACAACCATCTGGGAAGCCGCCAGCCCGAAACAAATATCGAGCGGCTCGAAGGAAGAGAAGTTCGACCATCCAACGCAAAAGCCGATCGCGCTCATGGAGCGACCGATTAAGAATCACGATGGCGCGGTCTATGAGCCGTTCGGCGGTTCGGGCACGACGCTGATGGCTAGCGAGACCCTCGGCAGGAACTGTTACTGCATCGAGATCGAACCGCGATTCGTTGATGTGATAGTGACGCGCTGGCAGAATTTCACGGGCCGCGCCGCGATACTCGAAGGCTCTCAGAAGAGCTTTGAGCAGGTGAAGCTCGAACGGCGGCCGGCGGGCGAAGAAACCGCCCAGGAATCCCCCGAATTGGCCGCACGAGGCGAATAGATGTGTCCTACTCCCAAGCTCAAGCCGATGCCGCGTGCAATTTCTTTGAGCACATCCTCAAGCACACCGCGGACGAATGGTACGGAAAACCCTTCTTGCTTGTCCCCTGGCAGGAGGAAGCGCTCAGTGCGATCTTCGGCCAGATAGACGAGGCTGGTAACCGCATCATCGAAATGGCGTATTTAGAAGTTCCGAAGAAGGCCGGCAAGTCGGAGATGGCCGCGGGCCTTGCTCTATTCGTTCTTCTGACCACCAACACACCCGGTTGCCAGGTCTATGGTGCGGCCGCGGCTACCCGCCAGGCGCTGAACGTCTTCCGCGCAGCGTGCAAGATGGTCGACCAATCGCCCGTCCTTTCAAAGAGACTCCGCGTGCTCCGCGGCACCCATCGAATCATCAAGCGCTCGGACCCAGAATCTTTCTATGCCGCGGTCGCAGCCGATGGGGATTTCGGTGACGGAGTGAATCCCGCCGTCGTGATCGCCGACGAGATCCATCGCTGGAAGACACGAAAGCAGCTCGACAACTGGGATGTGCTCTCGAACGGCGGGATCACGCGCCGGCAAACGCTCACGATCGCAATCACCACGGCGGGCGTGCAGAACGAATCTCCACTGGCCTGGCGGCTGCACGAGAAGGCGCGCAAGATCGAAGAGGGCATCGTTTCAGATGCGAAGTTCTACGGCCGCATTTACGGTGCTGCCAAAGAAGATGACCCCGCCGATCCGAAGACCTGGGTCAAAGCCAATCCTTCGCTGAAACAAAACGGCGGCTTCCTCGACATCGAGAAGATCCGCGAAAAGTTTGTGTCGCATGAGGCCGAAGGTGACCTCACTTCCTTCAAGCGCTATTACCTGAACATGTGGGACCAGAAGGAAAGCCGGGCGATTGATATGGTCAAATGGGATGCTTCCGCCGGTGACTGGCAGGCCTCCGGGCTGCTCGCGAAAGCACCCGGGGACAAGGTGCGACCGTTGCCTCCTGCCTTGATGGCGCGCTTCAAGGGACGGCGCTGCTGGGCGGGCGTTGACCTCTCGATGACCACAGACCTTTCAGCTGTCTCGCTTGTGTTCCCCTGCGACGACGGTGGCTTCGACGTGCTGGCGTTCTTTTGGATGCCCGAACAGGCCGTGCGACAGCGGGAAAGGCGCGATGGTATGCCGTACCAGCGGTGGGCCGAGCAGGGATTCGTCGAGCTTTCATCCGGGGACGTGATCGATTACCGTGACATCACGGCACGGCTGGAGTGGGCGTCAGAGATGTTCGACCTGCAAGAAATCTGCTTCGATCCCTGGAACTCACGGCAGATCTCGATCTCGATGGTTGAACAAGGCTATGACTGTGTCGAGATCCGGCAGGGTGTTGCCACGCTATCCGAACCGTCCAAGAAGTTGCTCGAACTGGTCGCATCTGGCAAGCTCCGCCACGGAGGAAATCCTGTGCTGCGCTGGAACGCGAGCTGCCTCTCGACGAAGGAGAGCAACGATAACCTGATGTTCACAAAACCGGAGCGGTCGAAAAGTTCCTCGCGCATCGATGGAATCGCGGCAACGGTCAACGCGCTGGCGCGCGCGATTGTGAGGAAGCCGCGGCAGATGAGTATTTACAGCACTCGGGGCATCTTGATGGTCGGAGGCTGGACATAGCATGGCCCTGAAAGCGAAACTGCCCGCCGCAGCAGAAGCCGGGCGGGCAGAAGGGCCGGAGGGTGATGTTACTTTCCGATCGAGTAAACGCGCTCGCCATCCTCGCGCTTGGTGGATTCGACGGTGAGGCCCATCTTCTTGCCTACCGTGCCGGAGAGGAAGCCCCGGATCGAGTGCTTCTGCCAACCAGTCAATTTTGTGAGTTCGGCGAGGGTGGCGCCTTTGGGCCGGCGGACCAGGGCCAGGATCTTCTCTCCCTTGCTATCCGGGCGTGGGGCGGAGGCTTTCTTGGCCCTGGCGGGCTTGGTGGCTTTGGCTTGCTTCTTCAGCCCGGCCTTGGCTTTCGCGCCCTTGGCGGCTTTCTGGCTCTTGGGCGCACCCTTCTTCCTGGTGGCAGCTTTCTTCGAGGAGGCCTTCTCCGGCGCCACGTGCGCGCCCTGTGCCGCAACGGTGGCGGCTGTGCCGGCTTCTGCGTTGGTCATGTTGGTTCTCGTTCCTTTTCTGCGCTTCCTTTGCGCATGACGATTCATCACTCTGGTCCGCCAGAAAGGCAAGGCAATAGTGAGATCCTCCGCAACGATGACTCAACGAGGCGAACAAGTGGCGCAATCAACTGATCAAAGCCGCCGCCAGCAACGCCTATCGCTAGGCAACGCACCAGGCGTCGAGCCCTCGAAAGATTAGCCTGATGGCTGATCGACACAAAGGCCCCGATCCGGGACAACCAAGTGCAGCGCGAGAGGAGCGGCTCAGCGGTCGTATCTCCGTGCCCGAGATCGCTCAGCGATTGGACGTAGGACGCCTGGCGGTATACGCAATGCTGGAACAGGGAATATTGCCTGGCGTCCGCCTGGGCCGGCGGTGGATCATCACACGGCATGCTTATGAGCAATGGGAACGCACGTGCGGAACGCGGCCGAGCCCTGGACTTCACCCACCACACGAGGTAACGGTGTTGAACTAATGGCAGTATACAAACGCAGGTACAACTCTGGAACGATCCTCTGGTACTTCAAGTTTCAACGTCCAGGAGCAGCGCGCGGCTCTCTCCCGGTCAGGCAGTTCGGATTTTCAACGAAGCGGGAAGCCGAAGACGCCGAGGCGAAACGCCGGATCGAAGAACAGCAGAAGTACGAGTTAGCGAAGGCTGGCTCCGGCGTGGCGGCGGCTCCTCCCAAGACGCTCTCAATGCTCTTTGAAGAGTTCTTCCATCAGCACGTGGATAAAAAACTAGCGCCCAAGACTATCGAGCGATACCATCAGCAGGCGCAATGCATCAATCCCGAATTGCTGGAAATGCGGCTCGCGGACATTACGCCACTCCATCTCAACCGAGAGTGGAACCGGCTGCTTCAAAGTGGTGGCCGCACGCGTCAGGATAAAACACCGCGCCCGCTGTCGGACAAAACCGTTCGCAGCATCGCAGGAGTGGTTTCCAGCGCGTTCCACCGCGCGGTTAAATGGGGACTCGTGGGTGCAAACCCCGTGTCGAACAGTGAGCCACCCGTCCCGAAGAAGCACCAGGGAATGGCTTTGCTGCCAGCCGAGCAGATGCGGATGTTCGAAGCTGTGGCCGGCCCTTGGTGCTTACCGATGTTCCTGGAGCTTTCGGCTGCTACAGGGGCAAGACGTGGTGAATTGCTGGCGCTTCGCTGGTCGGACATCGTCGCCGGTGACGCGATCATCGCAAGATCGCTAACACAGACAAGGCTGACGCTGGAGTTCAAGAGTACGAAGACGGAGAAACCACGACGGATAAGTCTGCCGGAGTCGGTCTTGGTGCGTCTCGAAGCTCACCGGAAAAGGCAGGATGAGTTCCGCCAGCAGTTCGGTCCCGACTACCGCACCGACCTGGATTTGATATTCGCGAACCCCCACGGTACGCCGCTGAAACCCGATTCGGTTTCGGCCACTGTGTCGCTGCTCTGCCGGCGCCTGGGTCTGCCGAAAGGCGCCAGCCTCCACACGCTGCGGCACAGCCACGGGTCGGTATTGCTGGCGGACGGAGTGGACTTGGCAACCGTATCGGAACGGCTGGGCCACTCCTCGGTTCGCGTGACGGCGGATATCTATTCGCACGCGCTTCGCGGTCGCGACCATGAAGCTGCCCAGCGTTGGGACGAGTTCATGCGCCGGAATGGCGGTTCGCGTGATGGCGATTTTAAGACGCGCGCCAACTAGAGTCGGTGAGGCATCCTCGCGACGACGCGCTGCACCGTGCTCCGGTCAACCCGATCCGCTATTGGACTGCAGTAGCTCAGCCAACCAGGCCCCGCTTACCCCTGCCCAGCTCCGTTCCATGGAACACTAGATCCTCGAGACCATCAACCCAGGGCCCACGCCCGCGAGGTTTATTTGAGGTGTGTTTGACCTACTACAACCAAACGTTCACAACAATGAACCTAAGAAGTCAAACATGGATGACAGACCATTTTAGTCATGCACCTCGTGAGACAAACGCCTTTAGACCCTCACCCGTCCAAGAATTGTGGTACGGTTTTTCGCACCTGCTGGTCGGCTCGCGGGGGCCGGCCAATCTCCTTCTGGTGCCTACCGGCCGGCTCGACCATTTCTCCCGGCCCCGTTGGACGCACCCAATTCGTCTTGTACTGTGTAGCGATTGATCGAGGAACCCAGTACCATCGCCCCATCATTGGTCCGCCGAGTGTGGGAAAAGAACTCCTCCGCGCTCATGGTCGTCATGTTGACGTTTCCAGTTCTGTTCCTAGCGGGACGGTACGGAGAAACTGGCAAATCACGGGCGAGATCAACATGGAACCGGCGGCCGTTGTAAGCCGCCGGATAGTACCTGCGGATTTACGCACTTTATCTTGTGTTGGGCGCATTTCACAGCGCTGGCGAAACCTGGACGTCTTCAGCCACGTAAGCTTTGAACGAGCTTCCTTCCTTGATCTCGATGTCTTTGCCGTGTTTGAGAAATCCAACAGGCCCGAACAAAACAGTCAACGCAACTGCCGTTCCAACCTTGCTTTCGCCTTCGCGACCTTTCGTGCCTCGGATTCTGACCGTAGCGTCTCCGACCTTTAGGTGGTCAAGGCGAACATTGAGCTCACCACCCTTTCCCATCATTCCCGCCTTTTTCGAGTTCGTCACTTCACCTGTGGCCCTGGCCCCAGCCCGCGCAACGGCCACACCATTGACGCCTAAATCCTGCGCAAGCGTGAAGATCACCGGATCACCTTCGGCCGCCGTCTTCGAGCTCAGGTCCTGCGCGAACGTAAGCAAAACCTCTGTGCCCTCCTTTAAGAGGGCTTTGTTGGAGTCACTATTACCGATTGATGATTGGCATTCCGCCGAACTGGCGGAACACATAGCCACCGCTAAAACCGTGGTCAATATCTGCACTCTCGTCACTAACATCGCGACTTCTCCTTTTGAATGTGTCCAGCGGCGTAACGCGATCAAGCGTCCACGCACGCCGCTGCCCGGCTCTCATTTGACGCCGTCAATACAACATGCGGAAAACTCCCTCAACAACGGTAAGATTGATTGCGGAGTGAGAATGCATGACTCAGTGGTTCATCGCTCGGCAGGTGCTAATCAGAATGCGGGACATCGTCGGTACGGCTAAAAACCAGCACTTGCGTAGCAAGGTTCTTAGTAAAGCCCCTGTTCTCGTGCGGGTGCATCCGCACCATCAATACCATTCCGGGTGAGGAACAGTTATCTCTTGGCCGTGGATCCGGATGCACACCTGTCAAGCAAGCGATGATTGCCAGCATTGTCGCTAACCTAATATCGTCTTCCTTTCTGTCATGGCCCTACGGCGACGCTGAATCGACCAACGAAACCGCGCGGCAAGCGAAAGCAGACCTCGGTAGCCGATCCAGAATCGAGTTGGCGCGTTCCAATTGATTAGAGACTACGCTTCGACTGCCTGGTCCTGACTTGCGTCACCGGAATAGCCAAAGAAAGAACCCGAGGAATGCGAAAAACCATCCCACAACGCAAAAACAAACCAAGCCTAGTTTCGATGGTGCGTTTGGTGTGGCCCGGAATGCGTTCGCAAGCTTCTCGTTAGAAGGCTGCAGCGCCGGTGAACCAGCCGGCATGCTAAAACTCTTATTGGAGGCTATTATGCACCGATCAGTTACCGACGGAGAAGGTCGCGGCACATCGCTACCATCAGCCTGCATGCGTTCCGCCGGCACACCACCCTCCGAAGCCTCGCAGTTTGGGAAGTATTTCTTGAAATCAGGCATATAACTTTGCATGTTCATTGTTCTCCGAACCTGAGCAGCTAACGCAGAGCTGCCCACAGAGAGAGTCTCAGTCTCTAGAGGTGAAGCCCGGGCGGCACCAAGGAGATGGCTGACGGCTTTGCCGCCCAATTGTACAAGCGTCATGAGTGTGGACAATGGGTAATTGGCAGGGAACTCTTGACGTCGGCATTCCCGGTTTGTGCACCTCGAAGCCTGTGGCTAGGTGCCAATGTGGTAGCGCCGCTCGCCACGGCTCGGCCAGACGCTATTATCGTCAAACCGAAGAAAAGGTGCCGGATACGCTGGCATGATCGTATCCTTGAGGTTGTCTGCACTAGGCCCGGCTCGACCACGCCCCGCGCCGGCGCCATACGCCGGGGCCGCCAAGGTGAGCTCCTCCAGCGTTCGACCCAGCGCCCAGCCGATGACACGGCGCGGGTACGCGTCCAGGATGACGGTCAGGAACACGAACTCCTCGCGCACTCAAATATATAGGTGATGTCAGCGACCCACACTTGATCCATGTCGGTTATTTGTGATGAAAGTCGCCGAGCAAGACTCACCGCCACTTGCCGGCGCTCGCGTGCAAACTGACTGCGATGCTATTTACCCAAATTCCACGTCTTTTTCGCATGCGTGAATGAGGGATTACGCAGGGCCGCGAGCTGACACAAGTGACTCCCTCGCCTGGCGTCTGCAGCTGATCGCCACAAAAGTTGACGCCAAACCTCGGCCACCGCCAATGCAAAGGGTCGACGGAACCCAAGATGAATTTGCGCAATCAGAATTTCGACCGGACAGTTTCGCAGGATTCGTACGCCGAGGCTCGGCTCCGGCCTGGCCTCGACGATCTTGATGTGAGTGTGCTCCCCCGGCGATTGAGCCATCAGACGAAGGTGCACGATCTAAAGCTATTTGGTCCATCTATCGGCCGATCAGATCAGCCGGCTGGCCAGCATGTTGATGACGAGTTCGAACGCCAGTTCGGATACCCAGTCGTCCCGCTGACACCGCCGTTCTTGGATCCAATAGGGGCCGATGAGAACACCTCTCCGCCAGCCTTTCCTCGGTGGTCCGACCAGCCGTTGGCTCCACCGCGGCATCAAGGTTCGGGTGGTATCGGGCATGAACATCGGAGTGCAGCAGTTGCTGCCACCGGCATTGGCACCTCCGAATGTCCCTTCTTGCGAGCCGGTATCATTCGCGCTCGGTTCGGGTCCTCTATTCTGCTGCAGGTTTTCACGGTGGTGGGTTGGCTGTCTGCCGGGTTCACATTCTGCCTGCTTGTGCGGGAGGGCTGGCCGAATTCCGCCGTACGACTCGCAACGCTTGATCACGGCAAAGGCGCCGGCAGGCATTCAGCCCCTACAAATGAACATCCGGAGGGTTGCTGTACGAACCACCGGAGTGCATACCGACCGCACCTCTAAGCGCTCCGGGTGATGTGTCGTCCGCAACTGCCTCCATGGAAAACCACGAGGTTGGGCCAATTAAAAAGCCGAGACTCATTCTCCGGCCGAAACCGATCGGAGCACCGCGTCCCCAAAAGCTATTCGTGCCTCCTGATCGCCCCGCGAGGCCACCCGATTCACTGGCCTTGTCGCAACCACCTGACCTATCCGTCCCAATCATGGCACGGCCGCCCCTGCGGGTTCTACCGGTCCTGCCGCACAAACGCGCCTTGCGGGCTTTATTCGGAACGCCCGCCACGTCCAGTGCTGCTAACGGGTCCTCACAACAGGACTCTGCACACCACTGAAGGATTGCGGGACCGACGGTGCATCATTCGATCAATCGAAATTTCCTGGGACCCTTCAGGCATTTGGCACCGACATATACGAAAGCGCGATGCCTAGGCAGAGCGCTATGGACACGTTGCCAACAGAACACTCAAAAGACGCGGCTCCTGTTACCGTTCGGACTCGACTTTATCGCATGCCCAGATGAGTGAGGTCTTATGAGCCACAACGATAGAACAAAGCATGCCAGCAGCGCCGGTCTCTGGCCGGCGATTCTGCTCTACGCGCTGTCGGTGTCGCCAGCGTTGCTTGCGGCGTCGCCAGACCGTATCCCCGACCTGATTGACAAGAGCCGCACGTTTCGCATTGCCGGAAGCGTGCATGCGAGAGCGAACTCCAACCACGACCGCGGGCTGGTCGAGCCCTCGTTCCCGATCGAACAGATGGCACTCCTGATCAAGCCGTCTGTTGCACAACAGGAGGCGATCGATTTGCTGCTGTCCGAGCAGCGGAATCCTTCATCTCCGAACTACAAACGGTGGCTTACGCCGGAGCAATACGCTGACCGCTTCGGTCTGAGTCAACACGACATCGCGCGATTGGCTGGTTGGCTGAAAGCGCAAGGTTTTACCGTGAAGGATGTGGCGTTGGCTCGAAATCGGATTACATTCAATGGAAACGCCGCGCAAGTCGGCGCAGCATTTGGCACCGAGATTCATCGTTACGAAGTAGACGATGAAGTACACTTTGCCAACACGACCGAATATTCCATTCCGGAAGATGTTGCGGATGTGGTCAGCAGCGTTCGTGGACTCCACAATTTCCGTCTCAAACCGCCGGCGGCAGGACATGAGATCAATGCTTGGAGCCTGACTCCCGATTTCACAGACAGCAACGGCGGCCATTATTTGGCACCCGACGATTTGGCCAAGGTGTATAACATGACTCCGCTGTATGATTTGGGGTTTGATGGCACTGGCCAGCAATTGGTGATCGTCGGGCAAACAGCGATTGACACCTCTGACATCGCAACATTTCGGACGACATTTAATCTGCCGCCACTGTCGCTTCAGGTGATTGTTTACGGCTCTGATCCTGGCATTAGTAAGACCGACCTGCCTGAGGCCGCCCTCGACTTGGAATGGTCGGGATCCGTGGCGCGCAATGCGTCCCTCCTGTATGTCTATTCGCAGCACGTCGTGGACGCCGCATATTATGCAATCGACCACAACCTCGCGCCGGTGCTCAGCATGAGTTACGGTGGCTGCGAGCAGGAAAATTCACCAGACTTGCGTAGTTTGGTCCAGCAGGCCAGTTTGCAAGGCATCACGTTTATAGCCTCGTCGGGCGATTCTGGCGCAGCGGCGTGCGACGCAGCGGGCTCGCCGAAAGCGACCAGAGGTCTCGCAGTGAATCTGCCAGCCAGTATCCCGGAAGTGACGGCGGTCGGCGGCACTGCGTTCAGCTCCGGTCGCCGGTATTGGTCTTCAAGCAACACCGACGCGGGAATGTCTGTCCTGTCGTATATACCCGAGACCGCTTGGAATGACTCATCTGCACTGGCCGGAATTGCAGCTAGCGGGGGCGGCATCAGCACCTATTTTCCGCAACCGTCGTGGCAGGCTGGACCTGGAGTGCCGAACACGGGATTTCGAAACGTACCGGACGTTTCGCTCGCATCGTCACCCGAGCATGACGGCTATTTGGTATATTTCGGCGGAAATTTTTATGCTTACGGTGGAACGTCGGCAGCAGCCCCGGCATTCGCGGGGATCGTGTCTCTTCTGAACCATTACCTCCTAGCTAGCGGTAATCAGGGGCAACCGGGTCTGGGCAATATCAACCCAGCCCTTTATCAAATAGCTGAGCGGCCCTGGAAGGCGTTTCATGATGTCGTGCACGGGAGCAATTTAGTCCCGTGCGAGCACGGCAGTGCGGATTGCCCGGAACAGGGTTACCTCGGCTACCACGCTGGTAAGGGTTATGACCTGGTTACAGGCCTGGGTTCGGTTGATGCCACGAAAATGATTACCAATTGGAGTACGGTGGCGGGCGCCGGTACGAACTAACCGGAGCGCAGATGGTGTGAGCTCAGCTGAACGTTCGCGAGCGCCGGACGCGCCCAAAGGCTGACCTCACACCTTTCCTGATTGCTGAGTCAACAAGAAGAGTGGCCGTTCCTGGGTAATTCCTGTACGTCTCGTGAGCGAGCCCTTAGCCACCACCTCGTGATACGCTAGATGGCCGCAGGTTTTGAGTCACGCGGCTGCACCGCGGAAAACTGGGTCGTAATTCTGTCTGGCCTCGGACACAGACATGAGTCCACAGCAACTAGAGAAGATCAAGCAAATCTTTGAAGGCGCGGTAACGAAGGACATCGAGAGCAGAGCTGCGTTTCTCGAGTCTGCATGCGAAGGTGACGGGGAAATTCGCGGCGAAGTTGAACAACTCCTGAACGCGGACGAACAGGCAAACGGCCTAATGGAGAGGCCCCTGCGGCCCGCCCCGATAGCGCTTTCTGCCGGAGCGCGGTTAGGTCCCTACCAGATTGTTCGTGTACTAGGGGCGGGGGGCATGGGAGAAGTCTACCAGGCGCGTGACCCACGCTTGAAACGTACGGTCGCGATCAAAACCCTCCGCGGATACCTGGTGGGAAGTCAAGAGGCTCACGTTCGTTTTGAGAGAGAAGCACAAGCTGTCGCCAGCCTCAGCCACGCACACATCTGCACACTTTATGACATTGGGAATGAGGGGGATATCGACTACTTGGTGATGGAGTATCTGGAGGGGGAAACTCTGGCCGCGCGCTTGAACCGTGGGCCAATGTCGGTAGATCAGGTTTTGCAATATGCAGCGGAAATCTCGGATGCCCTTCGTGAGGCACACCGGCACGGGATTATTCACCGGGACTTGAAGCCAAGCAATGTCATGCTGACGCGGTCTGGCACAAAGCTTTTGGATTTCGGCATAGCCAAAATGTTTGGTT
The DNA here is from genome assembly GCA_035604895.1 of Terriglobales bacterium. Classification (GTDB taxonomy): domain Bacteria; phylum Acidobacteriota; class Terriglobia; order Terriglobales; family Acidobacteriaceae; genus JABDBE01. The sequence continues at coordinate 11,549 of DATNHO010000094.1, forward strand.
TGGCGGGCGCCAGCGGCGGACAAAGCACTCTGACGATTACTCCGGAAAACGGCGGTGTTGCAATCGGGACGCTCGCCTACATGTCACCCGAGCAGCTCCGTGGCGTTGAATTGGACGAACGCACCGACCTTTTTTCTTTGGGTTCTGTGATTTACGAGATGACAACCGGCAGACAGGCGTTTCCGGGGACCACCGCCACGGTGATCGATCTTATATTGAATCGGGACCCCGCTCCCCCACGCCTCGCTAATTCGGGCTTGCCTGAACAACTGGAAAGCATTATTCTCCGAGCCCTTCAAAAAGACCGTCTGCTAAGATATCAGAGCGCCGCTGCGATCCATGAGGATCTCGTTCGGCTGCGAAAGGCCTCGGAGCCGAAACCACAGCAGACCCCGATCCGGAAGACTCTCCTTTTCATTTTTGCAGCAACGATGCTGTATGCGCTTGGCTTGGGAGCCGCTATCTATTTAATAACAAAGTAGGTTAAGCACCCTCCGGGCCTCGCAATCACGGCCGACTATTTGCTGCTCTAGCCATACTGCTACCACTGACGAGCCCTGACGATTACCCCTGAAATCTTGATTTTACGCATGAATAATTGCGGGGGCCGGAAAAAGCAAGTCACAGATGGAGAATGTTGCATAGAAGTCTGATTCGTGATAAGACGAGAGCATTCCGTAGGGTACGTCTCTGTTTTCGCGCACGGCAGAGGGCGACTTCATGATTGGTTTTCACGCTAATCGAGCCATTAGCGTCCTGATCGCTGATCTGATCAAAGCTATCGTAGTGGTAACTTTCCTTCTGACAGCGCATGCCTACCTCGATCATAGGCCTTCTGGTACCTATCTCCGACAATTTCAATTCGCATTTCTGGAAGAGGATCTGAAACACGGTCCATTTGACGACGCCGACTTTGAGGCCGGTGGCGAGCGCCTGCCGTTGGTGGTTGACATTTCCAAGCTACACGCCGACAAGACGAGGCCTACCGACCGAGCGCAGCTAGACCTCGTTATCGACGAACTCCAGCGAACGAACGCTAAGGCAATAGGAATTGACCTCGATTTTTCCGAATCCGACTCAGATGGGATCATCGCTGAGGACTATCAGTACTTGGCCAAGTGGCGACCATACGGCAACGTCAGAGTCGGCGTATACCGGGGAGCTATGAAACGACGGGACTCATGGTTGGGACGCCCCGAATTTGCCGATCTCGCCGCGGGAATTGCCTTGCCAAAGGAAGATCCGGAACACGGGTTTCTCTACACTCGACAACTTTATGACTGTAGCCTCAAGAATGTACAGAGCACATGTCAGGAGGATTTGATTGGAATGCCCGTTGCTATGTGGATGATCTCGGAAAGGACCGGAACGAGCCCTCAAAACGCTCTGCGTGAACTGGAAGCACGATCCACGAAACGAACGCTTGAGGCTGGGTTGGATGCAGCCGACTTCCGCATCGACTACTCTTATCTGAAGGAAATAAGAAAAGAAATCATCACCCTAGAGAACGCCTCCAGCATACAAGCGTTCAGGTCCAGGATTCAGAATCGCGTAGTCCTGTTGGGTGATCTTGAGGATTCAGGCGACCAACTTTGCCAATTACCGCATCAAAAGCCTCTTTCGGGATTGCTCATACATGCATGCTCGGTCGCGACCTTGAACAGGGCCCCGAACCGGGGCATGCTGCGAGAGCTTGATCAGAGAGTCGGCTGGAAGTTGAGGTTGGTCATTGCACTCTTCGTTCTGGGTGGAATCGTCGGCACTCGATTGGTACATGCATATTCGCCGCATCTCAGCCAATGGGATTTTCACTACCTGGAAATACTGACGTTTGCGGCCATGTCCGCGATTATTTATTTCGTTTTCAGCTGGGAACTCCGCAAGCTAGCCGTTTACTGGCCCGATTTCTTTTGGATTTCTCTCGCCTTGTTCCTTTATCCGTTTCTGGCTGAGCCTTTCTATCGACTGTGTATCGCCGTGTCCGGGCTTATGGATGAATTTGTTCTCACGTTTGTGCAGTCAGGAGTTAAGCGATGATCGCGGAGCCTTACAGTAAGCTCGTGTGCGTTCTGTTCTTTGCTGCCGTGCCGGTCGTAGCACAGTCCGAGGGGTATTGGTTGATCAATGAGATCAAAGGCACTTGGCAATACCGCACTGGCGATGGGGAGGCACGCCCGCTAGTCGGCAGCTATGAATGCTTGAGACCCAACATGGAGGTTCGGTGCACGGACCGGGACGTCAGGCAGTGCGAACTGCGCTACTTGGTCAGTCATAGTTCAGTCGACACCGAGAGGCTTCCGATTCGACTGCCGCGCTCCGGCGTGTGGGTCAGCTTGAAAAACCTGAAGCCTCCGTCTGAGTCAGTCTTGTCACCCACTATTAAAGATTTGATTAGCAAGTTCGAGCGCATTACACAAAAAGGCGGCTCGCGTGATGCCTCAGGCTGCGGGGGTGACTACGCTTTGAAGGCGCCGGCTTGCGGTGAAACGGTCGATGTTTCAGATTTCGAAGTGCGTTGGACTCCGCTCACGTCCGGAGACGGCAAGGTTTCGGTTGTCGTGGAAAGAGTGGACCAACCAGCAACGTATCGCGGCACCGCACAAGCGAGCCAGGGTAGGTTTGCGCAAGATGCATTGCTGGATTTTTTAAAACGACTGCAGGGTCGAAATGACGCCGTGGACATTACGGTGACGGTAATGGGAAATGGCCAGAGGTCGGTGCGGATGGTGCACATCCCTCCATCAGTTCGGACCGAACTGTACCAAGCCCGGATCAGTGGGGCGAAAGTCGCGGATCGTTTTCTCAAGACGCTGGAACTGATGGCGCTTGCGATGGAAGAAGGCATGTGGTCGAAAGCGGCGGTGGAAGCTCGCCGCATCATGGAATTGGCTCAGGGCTCAGTCGAACTACAGCAATACGCTTTGGCCGGGCTGTGCCAGTCCGATTTTGAAGAGGAGAAGGTGGAGCTACGACGCCTTCTGCCGAAATCGACCTACGAAGGTATCTGCTCGCTTTCCACGTCGACGGCTACCGTCACTGTCGCAGCATCACAGTCAGCGCCTGCCTTGGTTTCCGCGACGGCTGCGACGCCGGCTGCGGCCGTGAGCCGCAAAGAAGCTGGCAAGACGAGGTTAGGCGTCGCCTTGTTGATTGGTAACTCACAGTACTGGAACCAGCCTCTGAGTTCGGTTCGAAGCGATCTGGACGGCATGAAAGAAAGTCTCGAGGCAATCGGATTTCAGGTGGCTATACGCGAGAATCTAAGAGATCCGAAGCAATTTCAGGACGCGCTGGCCGAATTCTTAAAGAAGGAGAACGCCGGCCCGGAGGATGTTCTACTCGTGTACTACAGCGGCCACGGACTGCAAATCGACGGGAAGGCGCACCTGCTGGGGACAGGCGTTTCGGCAACGGCACACGTAGTGGACGATGTTCGCGCAAACGCGCAAAGCGCCGAGGAGTTCTTGGCCGACATGGAACGGGCGGCTCCGGGCACTCGCATTTTTATCGTTGAAGCCTGCCGGAATAATCCTTTTGCTTCACCCTCCGCCCTTGGCGGCCAGGCATTGCGTGGTGGATTCGCTTTCCAGCAAGATGATGTGCCCAACACGTACATTATGTTTGCCAACAAGCCGGGGCTGCCAACCCCTGTCCGCTCGGAATTTGGCCTCATGGGACCGTTCACGGAGTCCCTGGTCTACGCCTTGAATAGCTCATCCGGTGAGATCCAAGAAGTGTTTGCGCTGGCCGAGAAGAAGACTTCGGAGATCAGCCCGGGCCAGGCGCCGGTAGTCTATAAGTCCAAGAAGACCGACCGGCTGATCCTGAGGCCGCAAAGCCGGAAACAGCAAGACAATCGGGCTGCTGAGCTTTTAAATTCCGCAGAGCAACTTTATCAGCTTCGAGATTGGGAGCAATTCCTTGGGACGGTTGAGCGCGCTCGATTGTTAGCTCTGACGCCGGCAGTGCAACAACGCGCCGGCCGGGAGGTGGACTGGGTTCGGCTCGTGATATCCGCCGAGGACAGCGAGAAGAGGCACATGTGGACGGAGGCCGCGGTCGGCTGGAAAAAAGCGAGCGAGTTATTTCTGGCAAGGCAGTGGGTGACGATGAGAGCAGCGACAGCGTGGCTCATGGCCGATCATCTCGAAGATGCCATGAACACTTTCGAACGGATAGGAGAATCAGACGGCCAGTTTTCTCTTCAAGCAAGTCAAATCTCGGACGAGCTGGGGAAAGCTTTTCCCGAGGTGCAGACCAAGAGTGCGGATCGCGTTGTGGATTCAAAGAAAAACTATGGCAAAGAGTTCGAGATCGTTGAGGTCAAGGAGTAGCGCGATGAACAATTGTCACTGCCTGTGCGGGCGGGTCACATTTTCTGCCGTCGTGGCCTTCGGATGGCTCAGTAGTATTGTTTGCGCACAAGACTTGGTATTGATTACATGTGAAAGTCAAGGGCCGTGCAACTATAAGCACGCCGCCACCATCACCGTTCAGGGCAAGAACGCGGTTCGGACATTGGTAGCGGAACGAGCCACTGACGCAAGCCTTATCGCAAAAGCGCATACGATCCGTATCAGCTCTATTCCGGGACTCTATCGCGAGCCGAAAACAGGTGTAATACGCGTCTACGCGCCCGATGGAAAACTCGGCGATGTTGTGCTGCCGACGAAGCTGCCAAAGGGCGACGCCTTAACTGCTGTTGGAGTTTGGGATGGCGTTACCATCGATTACCGGGAGCAGTTTCGGGCTAAGACAACAGTGGCCGTGCCTCTGGACCGATTTGTTGCCCTCCTCGGTGGCGCACCGCCCGAGAGCGTCGCCGTGAACTTCATTCGCGCCGAAATCGAATCCAGTTACCAGCACCCAAGGGAAAAGGACTTGATTTCGGGAGCGCTTATTTTCGCGGCAAACTCCGAGGAGCTGCGGCGCTGGCGAGATGAATTGCGAAACACAATGCGGACGAGTTTAGATGCTTTTCGCAAAGAAAGTGTCGACCCGGCGCAGTTGGAGTCTACGCTGGAAAAAGGGCTTGCTGCTCTTCGGGTATATCGATTAATCGCGGCGAAAGGCCAGGAAGAATCTGCTTTACAGGAGGAGCTGACCGCGACGCACCGCACCCTCATCCGCCGTTATGCTATTGCGAGCGTATTGCAAAAAGCCGAGCTGTACGACCAATACTTGGAGAAGATCGATCAGATCGGGCTGGCGCGTTGGTCGCGTCCACCGCTGGCGAACGGACTTCAACAGGCACTCAAGGCCAGCGCTGACTATCACTACAAACGGGCAACGGAGCTGTTCAAGCAGAAACAGTACGCGCGTGCATTCGATGAAGCCCAATTAGCCGCTCAGAATGCTCCATGTGATCCCAAAATCACTGATTACTATTATAGGCTTCGGGTCGAATTCGTGAACAGAAACGCGCTGCCTGCGATGCCTGAGTACGAAAACGAGAACCGAAATATTCTGCAACAGATTGTTCGGGGATTGGATCAGAACGCTACGTTGACGCCAGAACGCATCGTCTATATTCATAATGAGATAGCCAAAGGCGAACGTCTAGATAAGGACTATCTGCCACTGCAGCTAAAGAGCGCCGAGTTCTCGGCAAATTTAGGGGAATTGACCACTGCCCGGGAGATCGTCACACGCCTGGAACGAACTGTGCAGTTCGGACAGAAGGAGGCTGGGGAGTGGCTGGACCTAGACGCCAGTCTCAATGGCAAGCTAGAAACTACCCGCCGCCACGCCGAGAAACAGATAATCGAAGACTTTGCTAATGGCCAGTTTAAGGAAGCATTTCAAGCGGCGCAGGAAGGCCTCAAAGCGGAACCCTCGAATGCGAGACTACTCTATTTCAGTGCACTGTCTTCTGCCATTATTCGTGATTATCAAGGGACCAGAACGGCCGTCAAAGAATATCTCAAGCTGGCAAATCCCGGTTGCACGGAGGAAGCACCTGATGCCACGAAAACTCTATTTGAGCTGTATCGTCGCGGCGAATCCACCCCGAAGGTCGCCACGTCCGGTAAAATTCCTCATTGGATGAGCGGAGAGCTTTATCAACCGGGTGAGGTGTTTTACGATCCGCTGAGCGGAGGCTTTTTCCCGCGTGTTCTGACGTCCGGTGCTGAAAAAGGAACCGCAACGGCATTCGAGTGGGAAGGTTTCATGGTGAAATCCATTACGACGACAGCGCATGTGCTCGTCGGAAAAACGACCAAAGAGACCACGGATTTCGAAGCAGAGCCGACATACGATCGCCAACATGTGTGTATGACCGAAATTGGCCCAAAGGCCAATTCGGCTGGGGAGCGAAGCGTCACGCCAATCCGCTATTGGAACAGCCCTCAGTTCGATCCCGTCCTCGCTGCAAAGTTCACAGGCAAAGTCGTAACTCGAGGCTGGGCTGGTAATCCCTTTTTTCATCCGTTCCTGTGGACCGGTATCTTCATCTTCGACCTGGTTTACGATGACCAGGGAAGAATTAAGGAGGCGATCCCCGTCGCCCCCGACGTGTCGCGTCCCCGTTCGCCGTATTCTGAAAGGCTGAAGTTCTCGTGGGACGGCAATTCGAAGAGGCTCTTGAGTATCGCCGGTACTTCGTATCGGCGTGATATGGAATATGACCATGAGGGCCGGCTGCGAAGTGAAAAGATCGCATACCCTAAAGGGAAGGGATCCATCGAGTACATGTACTTCGGAAACACCATGCAGCTCCGCCTAGCAAAGTGTGAAGACAACTTCTTCGATCGAGCTCAACGGATGGTATCATTCCGGCCGAACGAGCAGTGAGGTTGAGTTCGTCTATGGCCTCTGGTGCAAACCTTATGAGCGTGCATTGAGAACTGCGATGACCGACGACGAGTCCCTCCGCGTAATAACCGAGCTCCTCCATCAGCGGACATCGAGCGTACAGACAACCGCCCCTCAGCTGTTCGACTTGATCTATAAAGACTTACATCACATTGCACAGGCGTACATGCGGAGAGAGCGCCCGGATCACACCCTACAAGCAACGGGGCTCGTCAATGAGGCTTATTTGAAGGTGTGCGAAGGTCGACCATTTCATTGGAAGAATCGCAAGCACCTCTTCTGCGTCATGGCTCAAGCCATGCGCCGACTCCTGGTCGATCATGCCAGAACACATCGAGCCAACAAGCGGGGCGGCGAATGGAAAAAGGTGCCCCTGGACGCCGCTTTCGTGGTACCGACTGAGAGATCTCCGGAGTTTCTTGCCCTCGATGAGGCGTTACAGAGGCTCAGTCGCCTGGACGCACGACAAGCACAAGTCGTCGACTTGCGCTACTTTGTCGGTCTCACGGTGGAAGAGACGGCGGCGGTATTAGACGTATCTCCTGAAACCGTGAAGTTGGATTGGCGCTTTGCGAAGGCCTGGCTCCACCGTGAAATTGAAAAGACGGTTTGACCAAGTGTGCTTGTTCTGTAGGCGCTAAGGTGATGGATCTTCTGGCGTGGAGTCACACATTCGCACATTCCTGTTCGTTTTCCGACTTCTTAGGTATGCCAATAGGGCGCACGGCCCAGCCTGTGCGGCTAGATTCCGTAACGACAGATCTTACACGGAAACGTCGCGACGACGGGATTTAGATCCCCCCGCTTTGTTACGCGGTTATATCGAGCAACCCAAGCGCTCACGTGTTTGACGTCCAAACTGGTTTGAGGATGCCAGAATGGAAGGCCATCTACCAAGAATCCACATCCGAAGTACCGCACGGCTGCCTCGACGACCGCACAGGACGGAGGAGTAAAAATGCTCGGGTATAGCTCCACATGCGGACAGTCCAACTTACGTCTGACTGATTCCAAAACCTCTTCTGCCATCGCGTCACTGACTGAAGTGATAATACTGAACAAGAAATTCGCACGCTCTACTTGCTTGGCAAGCGCTGGTGCAACGGTGTCAAGGCCCCTCTCAGCTAAGTGTTCCACTATATCTACCCGCGGATTCATACGTTTTCACCTTTCGTGTTGCTCAGTTTTAACCTCAGCGGCCGGTGTTTTTGGCTGCAGTTCGCTAGTCAGACTGATGCGCTCAATCACCGGGTCGCTCACCATTACATGCGAACTAGAGTTCCCAAAAGGGTAACTGTCGTTGAAGAATGGACCCCGATTTGAGCATTACCGCCTTTAGGTCTGAATTTCGCATGTATGATTGGGGCACAGGCGTAGAAAGGTGGTGTGGGCGGGTGCGGTCTTTAGAATAGCCTCCGGCCAACACCAGGCTAAGGCAAAAGCAGCTCTGGAGGTTGGTATGTCTCTTCCTGTGCAAGCACATGATATTTCAGCGATTTCGGAATTCTTGAAGCCGTTCGACCACACGACCCTTGTTTGGGGAACGCAAATTGTCGCTGCGGCTCTGGGTTGGTGTGCATCACGCATGTTTCTTGGAGATCGCCGGCGAAATGGGCGGCCCTCACCTGGCAGCTTCAGGGCCCACCAAATACGCACTGAACAAGCTCAGAATGTCAACACTTCCGAAGCAGTTGAGAATGCAGGGTATTATGGACGCTCGATATGATAAAGAACCGTCGATCTCGGAATTTGCTCGGGAGTGAAATGCACTACGGAGTTAGTCGAGGATGAATGTCCGCGGGTGCCGGTGCAGGGCGGAGGGCGCGAAGCGACGGCAACGCTTTCTGGTCCCGAAAACCAGCGCTCTGGGAAAGACCCGGATGGGGGTCCGACTCCTCCGCCCTCCGCCAAACACATTAAAGTTCTTGCTTTTTTCTGACGGCTTCACTTACTATGTAATTGCGTCATGTTACAAGCTATCCAATTCGGGAGAATGCCACAGGGAACTAAACCCGCGTGCGTCGATACCCTTAATGCGCGTGAAGGTCCCTAGCCCCGTATGAGATAGATACTTAGGATTCTCATTACGGGGCCGGTCGAAAGACCGGCCCTTTTGCTTTTTACGGGCACTCGGGAAACGGCTTAACCCGCATGATTTGGGATCATGAGATTCCCGGTTCGAATCCGGGGTGCCCGACCAGTGTGTCTGACGGCCGAAGGATCGGGTAAGTGCGCATCAGGGCTGAGAGGATCTCACCGTCCACGCGCTGCCGTCGAAGTGTGCCCTTTGACAATTGAATTGTAATTTAAAGTATGTCACGCGAGTGTGACTTATTGGTTTAGTCTTACTCGCTCCAGGCGGGTATCGTCTAGCGGCTAGGATTGGACCTTGCCAGGGTCCGGACACCGGTTCGAATTCGGTTACTCGCTCCATGTCGAAGTAGTTTAGTAGGAAAAACCGAGCCCTCGTAACGCTCAGATGGCAGTTCGAATCCGCTTTTCGGCTCCAGCCGGTGTAGCTCAGTGGCCGAGCAGGTGCACGGTAGGCGTCCGATGAGCGTTCGATTCGCTCCGCCGGCTCCAATTGCTAAGTCCGGCAAGCATTGCGGGCGATGCGCCGGTTTTGTAAACCGGTGAAGCCGGTTCGATTCCGGCGCCGGGCTCGACCGGGAAAAGCTCAGTTGGTTGAGCACTCGACCGATAATCGAGAGGCCGTCAGTTCGATCCTGACTTCCCGGACCACTTTTCATGCGGAGAAGATGAGCTGGCGCACACGGCGGTCTCATAAGCCGCCACTAGGTGGGTTCGATTCCCGCCTCCGCAACCACATTGGGGGACTAGTGATAACGGGAGCACACTTGGCCTGCAACCAAGAAGTCGGGGTTCAATTCCCCGGTTCTCCACCAGATTCGCCTGTGTAGCTGAGATGGACTAGCACCGGTCTGAAAAGCCGGATACGGAGATTCGAGCGCTCCCGCAGGCACCAGATGTGACCGTGGCCGAGTGGCTCAGGCGTTGGATTGTGGCTCCAACTACGAGAGTTCAATTCTCTCCGGTCACCCCATTTTGTTGCGGGCTCGGTTAACGGCAAGCCGCCGGCCTTTGAAGCCGGCTTTCGAGGTTCAATTCCTCGGCCCGCAGCCATTGGCCGCTGGCGCAATTGGCGGCGCACCGCGCTCTGAACGCGGAGGTTCCAGGTTCGAGGCCTGGACGGCCAGCCAGTTTTTTGCGGGTATCGTTCAAAGGACAGGATAGAACGCTACGAACGTTCAGATTGAGGTTCAACTCCTCATACCCGTACCAGGTTTCGGCCGGTCGTCCAATCGCACAGGGCACAGCGCTCCGAGCGTTGAAATTGGGGTTGGAATCCCCACTGGTCGACCATTTCGCGGTGTAGGCCGACTGGTGAGGCACTTGATTGTCGATCAAGATGATGCGGGTTCGATTCCCGCACACCGCGCCAAGTTTTTCGGGGTTGTCGTCTAACGGCAGGATTTCTGGTTCTCAGCCAGAGGATGCGAGTTCAACTCTCGCCGGCCCTACCACGGGGGTGTCGTCTAATTGGCAAGGATCGCTGGCTTTCAATCAGCGGATGCGGGATCGTGACCCGCCGCCCCTACCAATTTTTGGGCTATAAGCTTTGACGGCGAAGCACTCGACTCTTAATCGAGAGAGCACAGTTCGAGTCTGTGATGGCCCACCAGGTTTTCTGGGGTAGCAAAACGGCAATGCGCCTGGCTGTTAACCAGGAGATGTGCAGGTTCGAATCCTGCCCCCAGAGCCAGTTCTGTCCCAGCGCATGATCTGGGATACTATGCCGGGGTTGTCGTCTGGTGACGGCGCTTCTCCTACAAAGAAGATCAGTAGAGTTCGATCCTATACCCCGGTACCAGTTTTGGAACCTATGCCGAGCCGGAGAGGCACCTGACTTTTAATCAGGACCAGGTGGGTTCGATCCCCACAGGTTCCACCAAAAGGAGATGAGCGATGGAGATCATCGAGAACATTCCGGTCTGGGGAGCCCCGGTCGAAGAGGGAGCGCTCCGGCAGATCAAGACCTGCTACTACATCTTCGGCCAGGCCGCCATGATGGCCGACCATCACAAGGGCTACGGTGTCCCGATCGGCGGTGTTATCGCTCACGAGACTCTCGTTAGTCCGTCAGGTGTCGGCTACGACATCGGCTGCGGCAATAAAGCCGTCCTCACCGACGCCGACGCGGCTGATGTTCGCGCCAACATTGCACGGATCATGGACGACGTCTGGTCAACCATCAGCTTCGGCCTGGCTCGCAAGAACAGGGAGCGGGTCGATCACGAACTGTTTGACGACAACAACGATGACGCCTGGCAGATCACGCAGGGCGCAAACAGCGCGGCGTGGAAGCTGACCTCACTACGCGATATGGCGCGGGCGCAGCTAGGCACGGTCGGCAGCGGCAATCACTACGTCGATATTTTCGAAGACGAGCAAGAGCGGATCTGGGTCGGGGTTCATTTCGGTTCCCGCGGATTTGGCCACAAGATCGCCACTCGTTTTCTGAATCGCGCCGGAGCCAAGGACGATATGGACTCGGCCCCGGTGGCGCTCGACTCCCGGACCCTGGAAGGACAGGACTACATTGCTGCCATGAAGCTCGCGGGCCGTTATGCGTATGCCGGCCGGGACTGGGTTTGCGATCGCGTTGTGAAGATCCTGGGCGCGCATGTCGTCGACTCGGTCCATAACCATCACAACTTCGCGTGGCGGGAAACCCATAACGGCAAAGATCTGTGGGTGGTCCGCAAAGGAGCGACGCCGGCATTTCCCGGCCAGAGGGGGTTCGTGGGCGGAACCATGGGCGAGACCTCGGTCATCCTGGAAGGCATTGAGAACGAGCAGGCTTCTTTATCGCTCTGCTCTACCATTCACGGCGCGGGCCGCGTGATGGGCCGGATGGAGGCCAAGGGCAAGCGCGACAAAACCGGCGAGTGGACGCGCCAGCCGAGAGTCACCCAGGAAATGATGGACACCTGGGTCAACAACGCCCGTATCGAACTGCGCGGTGGCGGCGTGGATGAGTCGCCGCACTGTTACAAACGGCTGCCAGAAGTTCTCGCCGAGCACGCAGACTCCGTGCGCGTGCTCCACACCCTCAAGCCATTGGGTGTGGCGATGGCCGGCAGAGATGTCTATGACCCATTCAAGGATTAAGGCCCCGCTCGAGTGGAAGTTGGGGCCATCACGGGCGCGTCGTCCAAAGGACAGGGCCTCGCTCTTCTAAAGCGAAGATCGCAGTTCGAATCTGCGCGCGCCTGCCACAAACGACCAGAACATAGGCCCACGTTGCGAGACGGCCGGGATCACTCGGGGTAGCCCGCTACGGGATGTGTTCAATCTGAACTTCGCCCCACTTTTCTTGGAGGTACTCGGCTACAAGGCGGCGATGGCAATGGATAGGCTTTTCTTCGCTACACAGGAGGCATCCGCCATCAAGGAGATCGCGAGGAATGGTTTCTTCGATCCTGCGCGAGCGCATCAGGTCCAGGAACTGCCGCTCATACAAGGGCCAATCGCCATTCTTCTGCTTTTTGTACGGATCTAGGATCTCTGAGGTGGGCGCGAGCTCAGGCATATGCACGTAGTCAATGCCGCAAATAGTGTTTGTGAAGTACCGTAGATCGTCTCTCTTTGTGAATCCGGCCAACTGCGAGACGTTGTTCAGGCGAACGTCCACGAGGCGTCGGACACCGGCTTTTTGAAGCCGGGTAAAGAAGATCTCAGCGGACTTCTTGGTGAATCCGATCGTGAAAATCTTCATCGGACGTCTCTTGGAAGCGGTGTGGTGGGCCCAGCCTCCGGTACGGTGTAGGCGATGCGCGATTCCTGAATCCTGTACGCATCCGATAAAACATCCTCATGGGAACGGAACATGTCTTGTTCAGGGAGAGCGAGCTGACGCATCAGACGGGCCAGGAGTTCAGCGTGGCTTTCCAGCCGCCCGTCCGCGAGGATGTGCTGGACTGTTATTCCGAGAATGGAAAGATGCCGGGCCACGAGCAGGCTCCGGTGGCATTCTAGAGGCTCTTTTTCTGCACACATCAAGGCGAGCCGATAGTTCTTCAATCCTTCCTGGACGCGCTCAATGCCCTGTCGAAAAAGCTTAGTCCGCGCGAGGCGGTCATACTGAACACGACCGCGATCGTAACACGATGGATCTTCGCTGCGGGCTCCTAGTTCGTCGCCGAGAAAGACGTAAGCGATGCCGACTTCGCGAAGCTGCCGTTTAAGATCCTCCCGATTGAACTGCGGATTCGTCCGACTGTAGGGCTTAGATCTTACATCCCCGACCGCTGTGATGCGATGAAGCTTGAGCAGCGCAATGAAGCGATGCAGCGGGTGAGTGGAATGTCCAATCGTGAAAACAGTTTCCCGCATAGCGCTATTCACAAGGGCTGCTCGCTGATGATCGTGGCTACCAGCTTGTGGCATCTACCATCTCCCTCGTATGCTTCGGTAAGGCTCACGCAGAGATAAACGTTGTTCACCGGAAACACACCTTCGTCGCGCGGCAGAAACGCTTGTTCAGCAATGGGATCCGTGACGATGAAATTGTACCTTGTTCCGTTATACCGAAAGTCGGCCCTGACGCGCCTTTTTGAGGGCCCGAACATCCCGCCCTCAACCTGGACGTGCACATTCAGAGTCTCGGGCCTGATCAAATAGAGGGAGCTGCTGAGCCGAGCGGCGTCCGTTTGGCTAACGCAATCATTTGTGCCATGGTACGTTGATGTCTCGTTGAGCCACAGCAATGTCGGCCGTTCCACGAGCGACGGAAGATCGGCCCACTTCAGAACCCTCTCCTTGGTCCAATACTTCTCAGCATCGATCATGTGGTTTTCGGTCTGGTGGACTCGCGGGACCGGAGCAAGCATCGGAATGTTGACAACGTCCAGAATCTGGGGGTCTTGGCCGTTTTCATAACGGCGCTCCTCAAGGGAGATTTCTGCGGAAGGCCGAACACTCACGGGGCGTATCCAGCCGCCGTAAGCGTTTTCAAGTACTTCCCTTCCAGCAACGCAGCGGCCGCCGGGTTTCCTTGAGTTGGCCAGGCATACGATTTTTCGTGTATAGTTCACAAGTCCTCGATCATCATCGGCTCGCCCGCGATGAACTAAAGCGCTCGATATTCTAAGAGTACTGGTTTTCGGAATCGCTTGACACTGTAATCAGTCGACGGGCCGGCAGATCTTTGGAGAGCATGCGTCAACTCGGCGGATTAGGCGAGAAATGCAATGAAGTAAACTGATTGCATGTCGAGGGCACCTTCGAAGGAAGATCAAGCCGTCCACCTGGGGCGGAATCTGGCAGCGGCGTTCATTGCAACGTGCCATGGTATCGGTTTGGATTACGCGCGGAAGAAGTATGCGGACGAACCGGTTGGCGAATATTGGATAGCTCTCGCGCGCAAGGTCACAGCAGACATGGGCAAGAGCGCTGCCCGGCCAGACCGCATTTCCAGCATCCAATGATCCGGTTCAGCCGCATGACGAAGACCCGCCCCCGGCCGGCCCGGTCGACTGTGCCGTTCCAGGGAGTGCCCGTCCGAGAGTGACAACCGAGTGACAACGACGAGTCTCTGTAGCCGGTTTGGGCAAGGTCGCGCCGTACCAACTGAACGTGTTTGCACTGACTTAGACCGAACTGAACTGTACTGAACTGGCGCTATACACGTTCGATTCCCGTTAGCGCCACCAAGTCTATGCCGCTCAATAACTTACAGGTCAGAATTCAAGGTGGGTGACAACGCCGAGCGCACCAGGACCAGCTCGGTGCTAGCATTGGTCTAGATCATGACCATCGCGGCCAAATACGAGAATGGCGTCTTCCGTCCCCTTGGGGATGTCGAGATCAAGGAAGGGACGGTTGTCGAGGTGCTTGTTCCCGAGGAACAACCGGAGGCACGCAAGCGGCCCTCGATCAAAGATCTTCCCTTCTACGGCATCTGGAAGGACCGGGCGGATATCGGCGACGGTATCGACTACGTGAACAAGCTCAGGGACAATCCGCGCGGTTAAGCGAGCGCTGGGCGATGGTTTATCTGATCGACACCGATGTGATGATCGATCTGTCCCGGGAGAATGCCGAGGCCGCCGGCTACCTTGATGCTTTGAGTGACCCGGCGATCTCGATCATCAGTGCCCAGGAACTGATCGTTGGAGCAAGAGACAAACGAGATCTCCGGGCGATAGATTCGCTCGTATCGACGTATCGCGTGATTCACATTGACGCCGCGATTGGCCAGCGTGCGTATGAGTTGCTGAAACGATACGCGAAATCAGACGGCTTGCGCACATTCGACTCTCTGATCGCAGCTACCGCGATCGAACAGAACTGCACACTTGTCAGCCGGAACCGAAAACACTTCGCAATGATCGAAGGCTTGCGGTTTGAAGCGCCGCAATATTGAAAGCTGCTCAAGAGTGACAACCGAGTGACAACGTAGAGTCTCTGTAGCCGGTTTGGGCAAGGTGGCGCCGTACCAACTGAACGTGTTTGCACTGACTTAGACCGAACTGAACTGGACTGAACTAGCGCTATACACGTTCGATTCCCGTTAGCGCTACCATGTTTTCATAGACTTACGGGGAATGCGCTGGCACGCGCTGGCACGCGCGAGCGGCCAGGGTCAAGTCGCCACTTGGACTCTGCAGTGAGTCACGTTCTCCACGACGTTTACATACGAGTCCGCGATTGCCATATCCACAGCGTGAGGAGACCGTTTCGGATCTAAGTCCAGGCGACGTTAAGTTCGTAACGCCATAGAAGGCCGCAAATGCGTTTATCAGTACCGATCCGGCGGAGCTTCCAAGAAGCGGACGACGGGACCGCTTCGAGCGCTCCCGAGCTGGCAGCAAATCACTTCAATAATCCACTACTTGCATTTATCGCTGCCGCGAGCTGCCCTCACGGAAAGACGTAGCTAGTTAGTCGATGAAGTTCTAGCCCGCCACGAGATCGATGAGGCGACGCCCTTAGCAGCCCGTTTTGACCGTCACACTTGGTTGGAGGTGCGGGGCACGCGAGAGAACTTCAATGTAACCGCGCCTTCCACTCCGGCCTTCGATACTAGAATGAAGCCAAATTCTGCCGTGAGTTTCGCCTCGAGCGAGATCTCGCTCAGCTCGAACTCACCCGCCAGACACTTGCATTGTTGAAGCGCACGACCAATCCCGTCACTGAATCTTCTCAGTTGCTCACCCAGTTTGTCTGCGTCGATTTCCTTCGGTCCCCCAAACTTCTCGACATCACCAGGCTCATCAATGAGCACGAATATCGTAGCACTGGATGCTGAGGAGTCCGTCGTTTCTTTCGCCATTTTCTCACCTCCGTCGTCTAGTCGAATTGCGAGCCACCTAAAAAGTCTCCGACATTAGCACATCACGAGTGGAACATCACCGCACCCAGGCTTCAACGCCCAAATCACTGAATACCTGAAGAACGGGCGTAAAATATGCCTCCGGGCGGAGCATCGGGTCTGCACCAGGAGGTGGGCCGGCATTCAGCATTCCGAGCATGGCGCATGTTATGTTGTCCAGGTACGCGGCGTTCATCTGTTGCGCCTGCCACGCGGGAACCGGCGGACTCGTTCCACGACCTGTCACGAGGAGGGCACCTGAATCCTCATGTGCGCACGGAATATCCGCTGTAAAAAGTGGGAACATTCCAATGCTGGTTGCATTGGCTGGGATTTGATTCACTTTTGATAGGTAGCCCGTTTGATAGCCCGACTTCGCGCCATACATCTGCACGGGCAGGTCGGCTGTGGGCAAAATCGGAGCGGCGGGTACGAGGTTTAACCCCTTCAATCGGTAATCGCAAAGGTATGGGGAATCTAGAGTGGCGACAGCTGCATCAGATCGAACAACGTTCTTCACCTTGCCGACTCGAACTGTCGCGCCGCTGGCACTCAGGAGATGGAAATTAGCCTGACGAAGAACATGACCGGAGCCTAATACGAGAGGCTCAACTGATCCCGCCTCGCTAACGATGCACGTGAGCGTTCCAAACTCACGAATTCCTATCGGCGACTCGGAACCGATCCGATCACCGTTCTGGACAATAGGGGCGCCGGCTGGCGGAGGATCAGGATTGCCAAGGAGGAATGCGCCGCTCTGAACCCGCCCGAGTAGCGTTGGGGCTGGGCGAAGATCGGAAACAATCGGAACAGATTCGTCTCGGTTGCGATCGAATTCGGGCACTCTTGAGCGAATGCGGGCGCTTCGGGCCCAGCGCTGCCGAATGTCGTACCATTCTCCGTCACTCAAAGGTTGGTCCAAGGTCAGCACGGCGACAAGTCGCGGCTCGGGAACGTTCCTCTGGCCAACGCCTACTGAGTACAAACCTGGAATAGAGGAGCGCCACTCGGGAAGAAGCTTCACCAAAGTCGCGGCGATCTCCCTTTCCCGGAAGGCTTGTGCGCGCATTTGTGCTGGTGATCGCATCCAGGCGTAGTGAAATGATAATGTTTCTCCCTCCGCACTCTGTGTTCCGATCTCAATCCCTGCGAGCGCTGGCAAAAGAGGGTCTGACTGTAACCAGTCGTAGCTATGGTTGGGCTCCCACTCACGCCGCTCTTCTGCATAAAAGCTGGTCATGTCTTCCGGCACGCAGTTGCTCCTATCCCTGCCTACACATATGTAGACAGTCGTTCATAAATCGCCTTGATCTGGCCGGGGTCACCCCGAACGACGAGACCATCTGAGGCTGAAGCCATTGCCGAAAGGGTGGTGAAGTCTGCATCAGATCCATATGCGATGCCGTAAAACCGGATCCTCCCGGAATATGTTAACCTTTGGACGATGTCGGCTTCACGGGCCGATGACGCATTTTCAATCCCATCCGTAAACCCAACGATAGCCCAAATGTGGTTCTGCTCCCCGCGGCTCTCCAGCGTTTTTATGCCGAGGTCGACTGCATCGAGTAGTGCCGTCCGACCACCAGCGAGGAGCGATCCCGGAGGGTATCCTGATCGAAAGTTCGGCCCAAGCGGTGAGACGAGAGTGGCTTGGGTCTGAAAGGTGATCAGACAGACGCGCGAACTGGCTCCCTGTAGCAACTGAAGAAAGGCGTCCACCCCCCGTGAAGCGTCTGCGAGTTTGTTGCCTTCCCCCATGCTCTCCGATATATCGAAAAGCAGACAGACATCAACACCCCGCTTTGTCGCTGCAGCCATACTCTGAATGCCTTGGACTACCCGGCGCGCCGGCAATATCAATGGTGTTGTACCCGCGTGCGGTGCCCAACGAAGATGGTTTTGCACCGCAGGGGACTGCGCTGCCGCGAATTCCTCCATGGAACCCCCGGAAGAAAACTCTTCCCCGATGGAGTGAAGACCGTTGCGTTGAAGTTCTTGATCTGTTAGCGCCGACAATCCGCGGGACAACTGATGAAACGCTTCATCGACTCCGGGCCTGCACCAATCGCCGATCCTTGCCGCCGCTATTGGGATGCCCAATGTTCCATCGTGTGGATAGGTTATCGTGCCACGTAAGGTCGGGATGTTCTCTGCCGCAGCTATGATTGATCGTTCCTGCGCGATAACAAGGTCGGCGTTCCCCTCCGTGCCAATATCGGTGAGACACTTACCGCGGCGATAATTACAGAGCAGGGCGGCAAGGAGAACCATCGTGAGCGAAGCCAAGAGCGCAGTTCCTTTTGCCGCCAGTTCGGCGGACGTTGAAGTGCCAGCCAAATC
>DATNHO010000095.1:0-17753 GCA_035604895.1 Terriglobales bacterium
GATCAGGATTCGTCCATCGCTGCGCGGCACCATGTACACTTCGGGTGCCCGGATCACGTGGCGTATGACATCGCGCTGGGCGCAGGCCACAGAGAGCATCTGGCCTTTGACCGGGCGGGTAGGGAAGCGCGGCGTGGAGAAACTTCCCGCCCACGCGCCGGCGCAATTCACCACGCAAGACGTGCCGTACTGTGTTCTATCGGTGCGGACGCCCGTGACTCGGCCGTCCGAGAGCAGCAGATCGGTCACGGTCGTGCCAGAAGAAATATCTACTCCGCGATGTTTTGCAGCCTTCAGGGCTGCTGCGACCAGAGCGCGGGGATCGACGCTGCGCTCTTTCAGATAGACTGCGGGCAGATAGACTGCGGGCAGGTAGACTGCCGGAGTTTTCGCGTCGGCCAATGCCGGTTCAAGTTCGGTCAGAGGCGCGGGAAGCTGATGTTCGGCGTAAAACTGCGGCGGAACCGAGGCATGTGGAAACAGGATCGTGCCGTCATCGCGCAGATCAACATTCATCCCCGATTCGTCCTGCAACTCATGCGCAAACTCGGGATACATGCGCGCGCTCGCCGTTGCCAGTAGCTGCAATGCAGGCGGAGTCTCGAGCGTGCAGTCGGCCAGCATTCCGGCCGCGGCATAAGAGGCTTCGCGTCCGGGTTCTCCACGCTCAACCACCAGAACGCGCAGGCCGCGCTTGCGCAGAGCAATCGAGAGTGTGAGTCCAATGATGCCGCCGCCAACGACGATCACGTCCGAGGTCTTCA
This sequence comes from Terriglobales bacterium, assembly GCA_035604895.1. Classification (GTDB taxonomy): domain Bacteria; phylum Acidobacteriota; class Terriglobia; order Terriglobales; family Acidobacteriaceae; genus JABDBE01. The sequence goes on from DATNHO010000095.1 coordinate 765, forward strand.
CGCTCACATTGTAAAAGACCGCACCGGCGATTCAGCCGAGGGCGGAAGGATCACAGATAATTTCAAAACAGCTTCTTCTTCGAGAAAGGGACAGCGTACGCGGCCGCGGGATTGTGAAAAATCGCCGTCGATGCTTTGCGATAGTATTCTAACGCTCGATCTTTCTCGCCCAACTTCTCGTAGGTCTGGCCGATCATGCATTGAATGAAGGGATCGTTCTGGTTTGCCTTATTCAGTTCTTCAAGAGCCTCCTTGAAGTTTCCCGCATAGAACGCGACGTAGCCCTGCAGGTAAGGAAAAAAAGCGGCTTGCTCCGGATTGGTGCCCTTGTCGAGAATGGCTTTCGCCGCGGTGACATGGGTTTGCGCTTCCGCCTGGTTGCCTCGTCGCGCCGCGATGCGCGCCTGCGCATGCTCCCAGCGAAAACTCCACAAGTCCCGACGGGCGGCAGTGATGCCGGGTTCCTTCAATCCGGTTTCGTATCCAATCTTGTACCATTTGTAGGCAGCATCAAAGTCTCCGGAATCGATGCAAATCCGGGCGGCTTCGTCCGCAATTTCTCCCTGCTGAAAAAAATTCTTGGTGCTTTTGTTGAAGTCGAGAACCCGTTTTTCATACTTCACGGCCTTGTCGCAGTTTCCCTCGAATGCATAAGAGATTGCCATCCCGCGGTTCGCTGCCGCCTGACTCTCAGGATTTCCGGCGACCGCGATCGCCTTGGAAAAATATTTCCGGGCTTCCTCGCCTTGCCCCATCAGGTCGAGAACCATGCCAGTCGCAATGTTGGCCGGAGTCGAATGCGGCGAGCTCTGGACATTCAGACGATACAAGGCTAGCGCATCATTCAGCTTTCCTTCCCGCATCAACTGCTGACCTTGTTTGATGAACTCGGGGAGTTCCGGCTGTTGGGCAGGTGTTTGCGCGAGCAGGAAAGCAAGAGGGCTGAGAACCGCTAACAGCGCCGAAACGATATTGCGAACGGTCAATCGCATGCGGCCATCCTACCACCACGAAACCAGCAAGAACGCGCGATGTTGCAGCTTAGGGAAGAGAACTCTGGCGGACCCGGAGAGACTTGAACTTGAGGCGTCTTGCGGGCGTGAGCGAAGCGAAAGACCGCAGCCGAAATCCCGAGCTTTGCGAGGGATCTGCAAGCAAACCACTGGCGGACCCGGAGAGACTTGAACTCCCAACCCCTGCGTTCGAAGCGCAGTGCTCTATCCAGTTGAGCTACGGGTCCACGCTGTGGCTACAAGCGTAGCAGATTTGAAGAGGGTTAAAGAAGGCTTGTGTGCGGAGACGGGTCTGATGAAAATTCCACGAAAATTCTTCGTTTCTCCAGGTCGAGAGCAGGCAAATGGGTGTAGGATGTGGCTGGCTTTTGAACCAAGAGAATTTCTCGTCGGGGTGTCAAAATCACAACGTGAGGTTTTGCGCATGAAACGGTTAAACAACGTGTCTGGGATGTGCCTGGTGCTGCTGCTGGGCACGTCTGTCCTTATTCCCACAGCTTTAGGTCAGAAGCTGCCGTCGTTCGGGAATGTTGTGATCGTGCTTGGTGAGAACACGGATTACAGCACCTCCTACAACGCTACAAACATGCCCTATTTGACTGCCTTGGCTAATGCTTATGGTCTCGGAGTTAACTATTACTCGGACACGCACCCCTCGATCGGCAACTATCTCAACTTAACCACTGGCCATATTCTTACCGACAATGACAGCGAGACACCTCAGACCTTTCCGGTCTCGAAAAACAATATCGCCCTTGAGGTTCAGAAGGCCGGCGGAACCTGGAAGGACTATGTGGAAAGCCTTCCCAGTATCAAGAACTGCGGCGGACTGAATTCGGGAAATTACTATGTGCGTCACGATCCGCTGGAATACATGACGACCATCAACAAAGAGAAAAGCCACTACGTGTGCTTCAGTCGATTCGCCAAAGATTTGGCCAAGCACGCGCTGCCCACCCTGTCGTGGATCGTGCCGAACGGCTGCGACGACGCGCACGACTGCCCCATCGGGACTTTCGACACCTGGCTGAAAACGGAGATCCAGCCTCTGGTTGCGAGCTCTTACTTTCAAAAGGGTGGGAAGGGGCTGCTGATCATCGTTTTCGACGAGAACTCTGGTGACGGAAACCCGAATTGCGACACCCTGGTTGACGGAAAAGGCTGTGGCGGGCAAGTCGAACTGGTCGTGGTCAGCCCGTTTGCCAAGAATGGCTACCAATCGTCTGGCGGCGACAAACGCAACTATAACAAGAGCTACGACGAAGGAGACATCCTGCGCCTGATGGCGCAAGGGCTTGGGCTGCCTACGTCCAACCTTGGTTGGGCTGACAAAGCGTTGCCCATGGTTGATTTCTTCAGCAGCGACGACAAGCGGTGAGGTTTCCCCCAAACAATCGGGTGCCCCTCGATAACAGCGGAATTTGGAGTTCGCGCTCAGGGCCAGGCAACCAAGCATAGCTAGTGGCTTGCGAAGAGGGTTGTGAGTCCTTGGTTTCGAGCTATGTCCTACCACGTAGTGGCTTTCACCATGGCGCAAGTGCGGCAAGGAGCGCTCGAATTCCAGCGCCAGCTTAGCGCCATTCTCCGCGAGTCGAAAGAATTGAAAGTATATTCCGCCAGTCCCTTTGACCTCGAGGAACGCCGGCGTGCCAAGGACCGATTCGGCGGAGACATCGTTTATTTTTTCAACGATGTGGCTTATCAGGAAAGCAGGCGTCTCGGCTTGGACTTGCAATTCATCGCCGAAATCCCCGACGAAGAGCTGCCGCGCCGGCGCACCGTGGTGGTCGGTATGCCAGAGCCGAAGCAATAAGGTCTCAACAGGCTCAAAACAAACGCATTGCAATATTTTGCAGCATTTGGCGATTCGCCATGTATACTGGTTGCAGCTAAGTTTGACTCACAAGCAATTGAAAGTCGGCACGCCAACCAGCGTCACCCCTCTCACTAGCAGCGAATCTTCTCAGCACAATCTAAGAATAGAAAAAGGTACAACAAATGGCAGAAACAGGAACAGTAAAGTGGTTTAACGACGCCAAGGGCTATGGTTTCATCAGCCGCCAAAATGGCGAAGACGTCTTCGTGCATTTCTCCGCGATTCAGGCCGGCGGCTTCCGCAGCCTGCAAGAAGGCCAAGCCGTCCAGTTCGACGTGACCAAAGGCCCCAAGGGCTGGCAAGCTGAGAACGTTCAGGCTGTCTAAGCAACACGCCTTGGCAACATCCAGAATGCCCGTGATCCGAAAGGATGCGGGCATTTTTGTTCCCGATCTCGCATGGGTATGATTTCCACAAGAGAAATAAAATCCAAGAGAAACAAAATCCAAGAGAAACAAAATCAACGAGACGCAAGACAGGGATTCATCCCCGCCTAACACCAACGCTTGACTTCAGTGCAATACTCGTTGATCTGCTTTCGCGCCGCCCTGTGGTCCGCGAATTCAAACCCGTGGCGAAATGCGTTTATATTTCGCACCACGGCTCGTTGGTCAATCGATCCACCCGGCAGGTTGATGTGCACACCCACAGTTTCCCCAAGCGGCAACTCAACCGGCAATATGGCAGACATTCCAGTTTCACTCATTTCTATCGACATGCCGGGAATCAGACCCAAGGTTGGAGATCGCACCGTGACATCAACTTCCAGTTTGAACCGAGAATACCGGCGCGCCTCCGGCTGCTGATTTCGACCTGTGCTCATCAAGAACTCGCCCCTTCGCGAGAGTGACTTCCAAAATCTCCGCCCAGCTTAGGGGCGTCCATGCTATTTCGTGTTATACCGCGAAAAGCTGTTCCGTTTTCGTAACAGATGGTTTGCAAAAAGGTGCCGACCACGATGGGAGGGGAGCCAAAGCAAGATCCAGAATGTTCGTGATCCGAAAACCTTATTTTGGGTCTCCGGGCCTCGCCTGGTTTGGCGTCGGCCGGGAAGACGGGGGATCAAGCAGCGGTAAAAATGGTGCGCCGGGAGCAAAAGATCTGGGGCAAGAATGGTGCGCCCGGAGAGATTCGAACTCCCGACCCTCTGGTTCGTAGCCAGATGCTCTATCCAGCTGAGCTACGGGCGCGACACGGTATAGCCTGCGGAGATTTGATTATAGCGGAAACTTTGTCCGGGATGAAGGTCGCTCCACATTCCCAACTCGGTACCCTGCGACCAGCCACGCCCTCGCCCTAAGTATTTTCTTTCTTACGATTTCAACACCTTCTGGCAGCGGTCGTGCTCCCCTCATTGTCTAACGTAAATCTTTCTCGGCACTGGCAATTCCTACTCGGTGTTTGCCACCCACCAAGTCGTATTTTCAGGGTGTTGGAATTGGCAAATCGGGTGCTACAATTACCGCCAGACGAAGTGGCGCGCAACGGGGCGCCCTTGAAGATAAACTTCGGCCAGAGGTTTTCTTGGACGCCCCTTGCATTTTCCCTTCAGCCCAATTTCAACTGGCCGACTGCAGCCCTCCCCAAGGTTGCCTTCGGCGGCTGAACTCAGGCCAACACAAGCTTCTCTCGAACGTCCAGTCCCGCCTGCCGCAACAGTCCCGCAATCACAGGCTCTTTCAGGCGCGATGCGTCGTATTCCACTCGCACTGTTCTCTCTTTCGCGTCAAACCTCATCCGGCGAATGCCATAAACTTCGCGCACACTGTCCAGAGCGCGCGTCACCGCTTCTCCGGGTGCGTCGCCATAACGGTAGGCCACTTCCATTTGCGTCATGCTACGTTCGCTCCTCTCTTAAGATACAACAATCGCCGCCGATCGGATGGATCCGGCAAGAATCGAAGCGCTACGGAGCAGAATCTAAGTGCTATCTTGAAATCAAAGCGGGATCTAGCTGGCCCGGGATGCCTCGTCCGGGCGCTCGCCAGGGCATCAAAAAGCGTTCATGAAAAATGAGATTTCCAATTCCGCAGCCGCTGTGAAAGAAAAAGATCCGGTGTGCGGGATGAACGTAAACCCCGCGGCAGCGAAGCACCGACTCGAACACGCCGGGAAGTCTTATTATTTTTGTTCCGCCGATTGCGTCGAAAAATTTAGGGCCGAGCCCGGAAAATACCTGACCGGGTCGACGCCGCATCATTCCACCGTGCTGGCCATTCACCCAGTCGCGTCGTCTTCCGCGAATCAACGAAATTACGTCTGCCCGATGTGTCCCCAGGTGCGGGCAAGCAAGCCCGGACCGTGCGCCAGTTGCGGCATGGCCCTCGAACCTGAAATGCCAGTCGCCGCACGCACCGAATACACATGCCCCATGCATCCGCAGATTGTCCGTCCGGGGCCGGGATCGTGCCCGATCTGCGGCATGGCACTCGAGCCTCGCACCGTCAGCCAAACCGAAGAAGAAAACCCAGAATTGCGCCACATGACCCGCCGCTTCTGGATCAGCCTGGCTCTTACCGTGCCGCTGCTCGCAATCGCCATGGCCGACATGCTGCCCGGCATGCCAGTCGAGCACACGCTGCCCGGCGGCTGGCTGCCTTGGATCGAGTTGCTCCTCGCCACCCCCGTCGTCCTCTGGGGCGGTTGGCCATTCTTTCAGCGCGGCTGGACCTCTGTTGTCAACCGTTCCACCAATATGTTCACGCTCATCGCCATGGGCACAGGGGTGGCCTACCTTTTCAGTCTGATTGCGACCGTATTCCCCGGAATATTCCCGCCATCGTTCGGAAGCATGAATGGCTCCCCGCCGGTCTACTTTGAAGCCGCAGCCGCCATCGTCACTCTCGTCCTGCTGGGGCAGGTGCTCGAGTTGCGCGCCCGCAGCCGTACCGGAGCCGCCATTCGCGCGCTCCTCAACCTCAGCCCCAAAACCGCACGACTTCTCCGCGATGGCACGGAACGTGACATTCCCCTTGAGAACGTAAAACCCGGCGATCGCCTGCGGGTGCGTCCGGGCGAAACCATCCCAGTCGACGGCATGGTCCTCGAAGGCATAAGTTCGGTTGACGAATCGATGATCACCGGGGAATCCATCCCGGTGACGAAAGAGTCCGGGAGCCCGGTGATCGGGGCAACCGTAAACGCGACAGGATCATTCATCATGCAAGCCGAGCACGTGGGCAGCGAAACCCTGCTGGCTCGAATTGTCCAAATGGTGAGTCAGGCACAACGCAGCCGCGCTCCTATCCAGCGGCTTGCCGACCGCGTCGCCGCATGGTTCGTTCCCGCCGTCATTGCCGTCGCCGTCCTTACTTTTCTCGCGTGGAGTCTTTTTGGTCCCGAACCTCGCCTGGCTCACGCGTTGGTAAACGCGATAGCTGTGCTCATCATCGCGTGTCCATGCGCCCTCGGCCTCGCAACGCCGATGTCGATCATGGTCGGCACCGGACGCGGCGCCCGAGCCGGTGTCCTCATCAAGAATGCTGAGGCTCTGGAGGTTCTCGAGAAAGTGGACACCCTGGTCTTCGACAAAACCGGCACGCTCACTGAAGGCAAGCCCACGGTCGAATCCGTGGTCACAGTTGCCGCGATCGACGAAACCGAACTGATTCGCCTGGTAGCAAGCCTGGAGCAGGGAAGCGAGCATCCTCTCGGCTCCGCAATCGTCGCTGCCGCCCGGCAGAACAACATTGCGTTAGCCAGTGTCTCAGATTTCCAATCCCAAACCGGACTCGGCATCAGCGGAAAAGTAAACGGAAAGACTGTCACCGCCGGAAATGAAAAACTCTTTCACAATCTGCGGCTGCCGACGGACGCGCTGAAACAAAAAGCCGAAGGCCTCCGCCGCGAAGGGCAAACCGTTATCTTCGCCGCCGTCGATGGCCGCCCCGCCGGATTGATCGGCATTGCCGATCCCATCAAGTCCTCCACTGCGCAGGCGCTCCGCGACCTCAAAGCTGCCGGATTGCGCATCGTCATGCTCACCGGTGATAGTCGCAGTACAGCCCAGGCCGTGGCCGCCAAGCTGGGCATCGACAACTTCGAAGCGGAAATCCTGCCCGACAAGAAATCCGAAGCCGTGCTCCGCCTGCAAAAAGAAGGACGCATTGTTGCCATGGCCGGCGACGGCATCAACGACGCTCCCGCCCTGGCTCAGGCCGACGTAGGCATCGCCATGGGCACAGGGACCGACGTCGCCATAGAAAGCGCCGGGGTCACGTTGGTGAAAGGCGACCTTGCCGGAATCCTGCGTGCCCGCAAACTTAGTCAGGCCACCATGAGCAACATCCGCCAGAACCTCTTCTTCGCTTTCATCTACAACTTGCTCGGCGTGCCCATCGCGGCCGGCGTGCTCTATCCGTTCTTTGGCTGGCTGCTAAGCCCAATTTTGGCCGCTACCGCCATGAGTTTCAGCTCCGTCTCTGTAATCACCAATTCGCTGCGCCTAAGAAAAGCGAAACTCTAGCAGCCACTCTCATGTGTGGGTGTGGGGATGGCCTCGCCCGTCTAGGCGGAGCAAAACTCCGCAGGCCTGTGGTAGAGAAATGGAGTGTTGATGTCAGCGCCAGAGTGAAATTCAGGCCCACTTTTCCTCAAGGCCGTCCGAGATTCTGCTGCCAAACTGCAATTCCATGCACGCCTGAACCTCCAGTGTGGCATTACGAAGTGCCGGTAAGATTCTAATAAAAAAGCTAGTTACGATTTTTCTTGTCCGCAGGTGGAAGTGGCATCCCGTTTGCTAACGTCCTTGACGTCAATAAACTCTATAATAACAATAGAGTTTATGGCATAATCCCGAATATTATGAAGATCTCGCAAAAAGGTTTGTACGGCTTGCAAGCCATGATGATGCTCTCCCGGCACTATAACCAGGGCGCGATTCGCATTCGCGACATTGCCTACGAAGAAGCGCTGCCGGAAAAGTTTCTGGAACTGATTCTGTTGGAACTCAAGAACGCGCGCATGGTCGAAAGCGTGCGCGGTGCCAAAGGCGGATACCAGTTGCGGCGGCCGCCCTCCGATATTCACCTCAGCGAAATTATCCGGCTGATTGACGGTCCACTGGCGCCCTTCGGAGACGCCGATCAGTTGCGTACTTTGATCAATCGGGATGACGAACATCGCGCGCTCTATCAGGTCTTCCTCGCGGTGCGCGACGCCGCCGCTAAAATTCTCGAGCACACGACCTTGGCCGACATCATGAACGGCAAGGCTGCGGACGCTTCGAAATCCGGCAAGCGGCGCAAGAAAAAGAGCGAGTCGTCCAGCGTTCTGCCCATGGTGGTCCATGGGAATCCGGGACGAGGCAAGGATGAATAAGAGCCTCACCAACACTTTGGAGTCATCGGTTGTAAATTCTGAGTAAATAATTGGACTCCGAGCGGGGTCCAAAACAAATAGGAGCGTCGAAACTCATGAACACAGGGAAGAAACGGCGGTATATCTCGATAATGTCGATCATGATAATTATAATGATCTCATTATCCACCTTGCTCTCTGCGCAAGCCGGTGCCCCGGTGCCGGCCACTACGTCTGCCACAGCAAAGAAGCGCGCAACCAAGCCTGCAAGCACAACCGTCACGGTCAAAGAAGTCCAGGATTTGAAGGAGGCCGTGTACGCCCAGCAGCAGCAAATCAGGCAGCAGAACCAGTTGGTCGACCAGTTGAAGTCGCAACTCCAGCAACTGCTGGACGCCACCCAGCAGGCCAATGCCGCCGCCCAAAAGGCAGCCAGCGGCGTCGACCAGGCTCAGAGCACGGCTACGCAAGCCCAGCAATCGGCCACAGAAGCGAAATCCCTGGCCAATCAGGCGTCCACCAACGTAGCCCAGGTCCAGACGGCGCTGGCTGTCGTGGATACCAAAGCCCAGGACGAAGGCAAACAGCTAAGTGCGCTGGAAGCCCTAGTCGGTCGTTTCCGCTTCAGCGGTGATGTCCGAGTCCGCGGCGAATCTTACTTCCAGCAGGGAATTCCCGACGACAACCTGGCGCGCATTCGCGTGCGCTTCGGAATCGATGGTCAGCTTAACGAAGACTTCATCGCCGGCATCGCTTTGGCGACTGGCAGTCTGGGAAATCCAACCTCGACCAACGAAACCCTGACCAATGACTTCGATCGCAAGACCATCGCGCTCGATCGAGGATTCATCACCTACAACCCGATCGCCCATCACTGGCTCTCGCTCACCGGCGGAAAGTTTGCCTACACCTGGCAGCGCACCTCGGTCACTTTCGATCCCGATCTCAACCCGGAAGGCTTCGACGAAAAAGCTTCGTTCGATTTCAACGGACCGGTGCGGAATTTCACCGTCCAGGGTATCGAACTGCTCTACAACCAAGCCAATGGAAAGCCCGGGATTCCTTCGCAGGATTCCTACGCATTGGGCGCGCAGGCCTCAGCCCGGCTGCAATTCGGCCCGTGGACGGCCACGCCTTCGTTCCTGACCCTGAAGTGGAACCGCCCAGACGCGCTCTTGAGCGCAAGCGCATTCGCCGTGGGAGCTACGACCACCGGCTACCAGCCCGCAACTCCGAAGGGCGGCACAACTCCAGCGCCGATTACCGGTATTCCGGTGCCCGGCGAAGGACAAGGTTGCGCCAAAGGCTTGGGCTTCGCAAGCTTCGCGCCGTGCGTCTTTGCGCCTAACGGCATGACCAACGCCACCTACGTCGATTCCAAAGGGGTGGCCCACTTTTATTCCGGCTACAACTACGCCGATTTCATCCTCAACAACCAGATCCAGACTGGCCTCAAGCGCCTGCCACTCAACGTGCTGCTCGAGTTCCTCGATAACCTCGACGCCGAGGCTCACCCCCTGAACACCAAGGGTGCGGTCCTCGACAATCTTGGCAGCCAAAACAAAGAGTACGGGTTCGATGCCAGTGTAGGCCAGACCAAGAACAAGAACGATATTCAAGTGGGCTATGCGTGGTACCGCGAAGAGCAGGACGCCGCCATCGCGTCCTTCGTCGAAAGCGATCAGCGAGCTCCCACCAACATTCTGCAGAACCGCATTTACGCTCTGTGGAAACTGCGTGCCAACACCCTGGCCAGCTTCACCTGGTGGCGTGGGCGCGCTCTGAACACCAACTTGGAAAACAACGTCGCCTTGTTCAACAACTACAACAGCCTCGCGACCATTTCCAAAGCCGGACAACAGGAACCCTATCTGAACCGCCTGCAGTTCGACTTGATTTACACGTTCTAGGCCGCTGTTCCAGAGCCTGAACGGACAGACCTTGGGGTCGAAAACGCTCCTCCCCTTGGACCACCGGCTAGCCAAGGCTGCGAAGTCCTTGGCTGGCCGACTGGTTTTGGCAACCAAGAACCGTGTTTCGCTTGCGATGAAAGGAAAACTTTCAATGCCTACGATCGTAACTCGTAACTCTTCGAGAAAGAAGGAGACTTTGTTTTCGCTCGACCTCTGGGCTGTGATCGTGGCTCTGGCGCTGGCTCTGGCGGTCAAATCCGACATTCTCAAGAATGTGCCCTGGTAGCAGACCGCGCCGGAACACAAAGTCTCGTTTCCAGGGGAGAACGGAGAAGTTATGGCAACCACCACGGTCACATTGCCGGCGAAGTCCGAGAGCGCCTGGCGCAGTCCACTAATAAGCGTCGTGCCGGGCGTTCTTCTGCTGGCTGCGATCGGGTATGCGGGTAAGTTTCTGGAACACTTCCTGAATGCGTCCGCTAAAGCGCATCACTGGAGGTTTCCCAACATCGAGTATGTTCTCTGGGCCATCCTTATCGGTTTAGCCATCGGCAACACCATAGGATTGCCCATTCTTTTCGAAGCTGGCGTTGCCACCTATGAGTTTTGGCTGAAGCTTGGAATCGTATTGCTGGGCGCTCGTTTTGTTCTCGCCGACGTTCTGAAACTGGGCGGCATCAGCGTGGTGTTGGTCGTCATCGAAATCACCTTGTCGCTGGCGTTGATGACCCTCCTGGGAAGGTTTTTCAAGCTGAAGCCAAAGCTCACATCGCTGCTGGCCATCGGGTCGTCCGTCTGCGGCGTTTCCGCGATCATCGCGGCCAAGGGCGCCATCGACGCCGACGACGAAGATTCCTCTTTCGCAATCGCTGCCATCCTCGCGCTGGGCGCGCTGTCGCTGTTCACTTTTCCGGCCATCGCTCACAGTCTGCACATGAACGATGTCTCCTACGGTCTCTGGGCTGGATTGGGCGTCGACAACACCGCCGAGGCAACCGCCGCCGGGGCACTCTACTCGGATGCCGCCGGCAAAGTCGCCGTACTCGCCAAAACCGCGCGCAACGCCATGATTGGCTTCGTCGTTCTGGCTTATGCCATTTACTGGGCCGGCCGAGGTCAGGCCGAAGCGGTCAGCAACAAATCCGTGTTCTTATGGAGAAAGTTTCCCAAGTTCATCCTCGGCTTTCTCCTGATGTCATTGCTGGTCAGCTTTCACGCCTTCAGCAAAGCACAAGTCACGTCGCTGGGGAATCTGTCGAAGTGGGCATTCCTGTTGACCTTCGCCGGCGTCGGTCTGCGCACCAACTTCCGCCACATGATGAAGCAAGGCCTGCGTCCCTTCATCGTAGGCGCGCTCGGCGAAGTCCTGATCGCGTGTCTGACGCTCGGCCTCGTGGTGACTGCGAATCGCGTCTGGGGCGTGTGAGGGCGCGACCGATTATTGCTGATCCGCCGCTTTGCAGCTCTTTGCAATCGTACGAATGTCAGTCTGCACGTTCGCCACGTCCAGCGGGACGCCGTCGACTCCGTGCTCGGTATCGCTCGGATTGCTCCCTGACTTCGTCGGGTTCACGCCAGTCTTGATGGTCCCCGAGCGCACTTGCCCTTTCACTTCAACTTCGTGGTGGAGCTGACGATCAAGCTTGTTGCCGACTCCCCGTAAGGCATACACCAGGCCAGTCTTGTCCTCGACCACGATATAGTTGCCGCGTTGGCCGTCAAGACAGCCGCGAACCGTGCTGACATGCGATGCTGTCGCGTCGCTATTCGCGGGCGACGATGTGGTTGACGATGATTGTGCGACTGCTCCCGTCCCAACCAGTAGAAGTCCGGCGACAGCAATCAAACTCTTGGTGCGATCCATGCAATTCCTCCTCAGAAGTCGTTTCCAACGGCATAGGGTAATTCGGGGGGAGTCTATATACCCTACTAATAAAATCGGTTTACATACATTACAAAACGGCTTTAACAATAGCGATTCTCCGCCAATGCTGTCAAGCGAAAATTGCGCTGAGAAGCGTCATCGCGAACCCCGGTCATCCCGAGCGCAGTCGAGGGACCCCGCGTCCGCTCGCATCACGATGACAGCGCCAGGCATTTCCACCACGCGCGCAAGTGGGCGATTACGCAACCGCCCACTCAGCGTGACCTTACCCGCGGCCCGAGAAAAGGACGGCACCCGTTCCGTCCCCCGAGTCAGGCCTGGGAGCCGATTCCTCCGGTCAGCGTTTCGTGTAACTGCGTCAGTTCAGGCACGCCCAAACCCGAAATCACATACAAATAGGGTGGCCCATTCTTCCGCGTTCTTTGCGGAGGGTGCGAGGCGCGAATGCCAGCGGCAAGAATCAGTGGTGAAAATTCGGGCCCAGGAGCGAAACATCATCCTCGGCCAGGCTGCGGATGAGTTCGCTGGTGAGGTAATCGGCGCTGGCCGCGACGGTGCTGCCATAGCGCTTGTTGTAAGTCGAGCGGCTCTTGTCGATGTCTTCTTTCAGGCGATCGTACAAATCTCTGTGCTTGCGTCCTTCTGCTACTTTCGCCTGGTTGTAGAGCTTGATCTCGTCCATCAGCAGCCGCGCAAATCGCTGCGCCTTGCGGTGAACGTCGGCATCTTCGGCCGACATGTGGGCAAAAGCGTCGGTCGCGGGAGCCGGCGCCGCGGCTGCCATGGCCGCAGGCGCGGACACGACTTCGGCTGTCGCCTGCGCCATCGCGGGTTCCTCGACCTCGACGGGAGGCGCAGCCACGTGCTTGGGCGCGTGAGCCGCAAACGGATCTGAGAAAGACGAGACCGTTTGCACCGGCGGGGCTTCGAACTTTTCGCTCGCGCCGGTTTCGGCCGTGCCTTCTTTCAATGCCTGTTTCCGGAGTGACGCTACTTCGAGCCACGCGCTGGTGGCCGAGACCAGCAGCTCGAGCGCGGGAGCATCCAGTTTTCCGCCCGCTCCCGTGCCCGCGTCGGCGTATACCAGAGCCGCCACTTTATCTTTCAAATGGAGCGGCAGCAAAAGCACGTGATCTTCCGCGGGCGCGCCGAATTGCGAAATGAACTGCGGATCCATCTCCGATGCGCCTGCGCTCACGGCGGCTCGTGATTGCAGAGCGCGCGCCGGCGCGCGGCTGCTCACATCCAGCGAAAAATCTTTGAGGTCTTCGTTGTTATCGAAGGCGCGGCCCTGCCATCCCGTCGCCGCACCCGCCTTGATTACGAATAGTGCGGCTCGCCCACTATAGCCCGCGGTGCTCTCGAGCAATGCCCGCAAAATTTCTTTTTGTGTTGTTCCCGCATGAATCGCTGAGACCGCATGCAACAGGTCGGCGGCGCCGGCGCCGCTTCCCGAGGTGGCGGCGGACCCTCCCAGATGCGGTTGCACTTCTTCCAGAACCCGGCGAACCAGCTCTTTGCGCAACTCCGGAAGATTTCCCTCGAGGACTTGCGTGACTACCTTTTCGACAATTTGTGCAATCGGAATTTTATTCGCCATTGTTGCCTGACCGCTTTACGATCGGTTAAGAGCTCCAGCTCGCACGCTTCGGTAACCCGCTTACGCCCGTAGAAGCCCCATTTCTTGCCTCGTTTTACCCTGCAAATTTCTGATTATAAGGCCATCTCGCCGAGTTTGATGGATGACCGAAGTAACCGGCTCTAACGAAAGGATTCGGTTGAGCCGCGCGAGTCCCCGCCAAGCGAATCTCTCCGAAGCCTGCTACACTGTTCGACTCAGCATACGTCAAAAGAGTTACGCGCGAGCACAGGTTACCAAGTAAAATAGCACTTCCGTTTGTCGGGCCGCGTGAAAATAGTTGCATCGGATGAATGATGAGTACCATCCAACCCAAAATAGGTGAGCCAGTTTCCGACGAGTTGGCTCTCGTCCAAGCCGCGAAGAGCGGCGACGTCGAGGCGTTCGAGGAATTGGTTCGGCGTTACGACCGGAACGTGTTTCGCATTGCGCAACACATCACGCAGAACCGCGAAGACGCGGAAGATGTGGTGCAAGACGCGTTCCTGAAGGCGTACAGCAATCTGCACCAGTTTCAGGGGCAGTCGAAGTTTTATACCTGGCTCGTGCGCATTGCGGTGAACGAGGCGCTCATGCGGTTGCGCCGTCGTCGCCCCGAGCGCATGGTTTCGCTGGATGAAGAAGTCAAAACCGAAGAAGACTCGCTGCCTCGCGAAGTCGCTGACTGGAGTCCGAATCCGGAGCAGCAGTACAACCAGGCGGAGTTGCGGGATATTCTGACGCGCACGATTCAAGGCTTGCCTGCGAGTTTTCGGACGGTATTCGTCCTGCGCGATGTAGAAGGACTATCGACGGAAGAGACCGCGGAGGCGCTTGATCTGAGCATCCCGGCGGTGAAGTCAAGGCTGTTGCGAGCCCGCTTGCAGTTGCGCGAGCGCCTCAGCCGCTTTTTTCAGCGACGCGAAAACGGCAAAGAAAAAGAAAAACCCGAACCCGGAGACACCGACCAGTGAAGTGCCAAGAATTCTTGAGTGAGTTGACCAACTACCTTGATGGCGTTATTGATGCGCGCACCAAGGCTGAATTGGAAGATCATCTGGCTTGGTGCCACAACTGTTACGTGGTCTGCGACACGACCAAGAAGACCATCGAAATTTACCGCGATTCGCAACTCTACGAATTACCTGAAGACCTTCGTACCCGCCTTCGTTCTGCCATCGTCTCCAAATGCCACGGACGTAAAAAGAGCGGGCCGGAGCGCGTCTAAAGCACGGGCCTCGCGCTTAACTCCTTATTCCACAAGACCCTTTTTTCTGACGCAACTGTAACGGTTGAGCCGGGTTTGTCACTATGGAGCTTTGGACGAAACCTTTTCATCCGGGATGGAATCTAAGTCTTTAGCTGCAAAAGTTGAAGAATTCCGGGTATGAGGACGAGTGAAGCTGGCTGTGGAGGTCAAAGATGATCGCAAAACTGGTCGATACTTTTTTCGGGTGCTGGCATAATCGTTATAGTTTTCCTATCACCATGCGTTCGCGTGCTCGACAGGCCGCGGGGCCGTCCGCGGCGTCGTCGCTCACCGGAATGTATGTAGTGTGCCTCGATTGCGGCAAGGAGCTTCCGTACGACTGGCAGGAGATGAAGGTCATCGGTTCGCCGTCGGAAGCGCGGCATTATGCGCGCGAGTTGGCCACCAGAGAGGCTGCGTAATCGCAGCGAATTTCATTCCACCGATATCAAGAGCCGCGACTCAGGTCGCGGCTCTTTTGGTTCGGAGGCTAGCGCAAGGCGAAGTTCAGCTCTACTAGTTTGCCGCGGTGACTGTGCCTTAATGGCGGTTAGGAAGGCGCGTGGCCCAGCTTAGTGCCGCAGATGAGTGAATTGTGCTACACAGCGGTTCGCTCTGGGGTGTGATTCAAACTAGTTACCGAAAACGTCCCGTCTGTCCCCGAATTTCCCCCCTCGCAGGGTTAGGCCGCGCGTGCATCCTGAGTGCGCGGCAGGGTGAAGTGAATGATTAGAGCGACCAGGGCGAGGATGGCGACGATGAAGATGCTGCCTTCGGGGCCGGTGGCTCCGCCGCTTAGGATTGGCTTGCCTACGGGGTGGGTGGCGAGGAGATGGTGCTGGACCACGAGTCCGCTGTCGGCGACGCCGTAGACAAAGGATTGGCCCCAATCCCACGCGGCGTGAAAGCCGATGGCCCACCACAGCGATCCGGTGCGCCAGAGGCTCAGGCACCAGACCACGCCAGCCAAGCCGGTGGAGAGCAGTCCAATGGGAGACTCTCCCGGGTTGCCGTTGTGGCCGAGGCCGAAGAGAATGGAGAAAATGACGGCCGAGGTCCAGAAGCCCAAGGCTTTGCTGGAGCGCGTTTTGAAGGCCCACTGATAGAGACCGGCGAGGCCGCGGGTTAGCGTGAACTGGACGTAGCCGCGGCTCAGATACTCCTCGAACAGGCCGACCAGAAGGAATACGAGCAGCCAGATGGCTCCGTAGTGGAGGATGTCTCCGCCAAAGAGCAGGCGGCGGTCGACGACGAGGGATCCGCTCTTCACGAGGGTCAGGATGAGGAGCGAGAGACAGGCGATCCCCCATGCGAGGCCGGCAAAAAAGTGCGAGAGCTTGCGGCTGTCTCCGAAACCGTAGACGGAGACGGGGCGGCGCTCGATCTTCGACATGATCCAGGTGAGGAGAGAGACCACGAGAAAGGGAATGGCCTCGAAGAGGAACCCGAATCGCGGAGATATTCCTGCGCGGGGCTTTGGAACGGAAAGGTGCAGCTTGTGGCCGATGACGTTTACCGAGAGAACAATTGCAGCGATCATCGCGATGAAGATAAGGAGGCTCCAGCCGGCGCGGAGGCCGTCTTTGCCGATGAAGATCTTGTGGAGAGTTGGCGGCTGGGTGGGTGGGATTAATTCGGCTGTCGGGGTCGCACCGTGACCGGCGTCTACAGCTCCTGTCTCAATGTTCAATGGGCTTCCTCGTGTGCCAACAGTCTATACCCAAGAAGGAAGAGAGTGGCTTCGCGCTCGCGTCCGGCAACGGAATCGCGGGCAGGGCGAGAATCCTGAACTTGTGCTGGTGAAGGACTGATGGGATAACCGTGTCGGCTCCTTGCGAGCGAGTAGACTTGGAGCAAATGGCGGCTGCACGGGCGAGGGCGCCCGCGCCACACGTGGAGGAATTATCCTCTTGACGTTGGGGCGGCTGCCTTTTTGGGTAGGATTTCTCCGATGCGGCGGATTTGGGCTCCCACGCCGCGCAGTTTCTCTTCGATGAGAAACCGGTGACAGACGGGACGTTCCCAAATCTCCGAAAACTAAGTAACAAGAGGAGGCTGTCTTGCCGGAAATCAGTTCTGCTTGAAGATGCGGCTGCGCCCTGCAACTTCGGCGCTCCGCCCACGTCTCGAAAGGCGC